>JANNIV010000457.1:0-4463 GCA_031405355.1 Nitrospira sp. | reverse complement strand
CCAAAGGAACCATAACAATGATTAAGCTTGGAGTCATCGGTTACGGGTACTGGGGTCCGAACATTGTGCGGAACTTCGCGGGGCACCAAGACTGCAAAGTGGTGGCCGTATGCGATAAGAACTCCGTGGCATTGGCACGGGTGTTAGGCCGCCATCCCGGTGTTCGAGTGACGACCGACTCAGATGATATCGTCATGTCTTCGGACATCGACGCAGTGGCGATTGTAACTCCGGTCTCGTACCACTACGAGCTGGCCAAGAAAGCGCTTGAGAATGGCAAGCATGTGTTTGTCGAAAAGCCCTTTACTGCGACTTCAGCACAAGCGGAAGAACTCGTCGAACTGGCCGAACGCAAGAATCTGAAGATTATGGTGGACCATACGTTTCTCTTCACCGGCGCGGTCCGAAAGATCAAACAGCTTGTTGACGATGGGACGCTGGGGCCTCTCTATTACTACGATTCGACGCGCGTCAACTTGGGGCTCTTTCAGCATGACGTCAATGTGTTATGGGATCTCGCTCCACACGATCTGTCCATCATGGATTATCTGGTCGGGTTAGAGCCGGATTTGGTGGTGGCAACAGGCAGCGCACATGTGAACTGCCTGGAAGATGTCGCGCATCTGACGATCTATTTCCCCAACAATATCCTTGCTCACATCAATGTCAATTGGCTCTCGCCGGTCAAGGTGCGTACGACGCTGGTTGGGGGCCAGAAGAAGATGCTGGTATGGAACGATCTGGATCCGGCTGAAAAGATACGGGTGTATGACAAGGGCGCCGATGTCAAGACAGAGTTGGGGGTTCACCAGCTTCTGGTCAGTTATCGAAGCGGCGATATGTGGGCGCCGAAAGTGGAGGAGCTGGAAGCGCTTCAGCTTGAAACCCGATATTTCTTGGATTGTATCGAAGACGGCACGAAACCCTTTAACGATGGACGGGCTGGTTTGCGGGTCGTGCGAATTCTGGCGGCGGCTGAACAGTCCCTCAAGCAGCATAAAGAGGTTGCGTACTCGACGGTGAGGTAACGGGTCTGTCTGGTTCATCTGGTTTGTTTGGTCTGTTTGGTTTTTTTGGTTGAACGAAATTAACCAGATGAACCAGATCAACCAAATGAACAAAACAAACCAGATCAACCAAATGAACAAGCCGGGAGGTCCGATGACTTCGTGCGCGGAAAGGGAAAGGGTCGAAACCTTTCACCAAGCTTTTGACGAGGATCTCTTTCGGGATACTGTCACGAGAGAGCGTAGGCGCGCAGACCGGTCCGGATTGGCCATGGCGATGCTACTGGTTGGCGTGCAGGATAGTCGGCGCGACAATGCGCCGGCACTGTTTTCCAGGATTGCCCGCGGGTTGGTGGCGATCAGGTCGGATATCGATATTCTTGGATGGTTTGAACGAGAGTCCATCCTGGGGCTGATCGTTCCCGAACTCGATAGGGCGAACTTGGCCGGCGTCTGCGAACGGCTTGAATCTGAATTTCGAAAAGAGATCACAAGTCAGTTTGAAGGGGATATCACTGAGCGATTGACGCTCAGGCTGTGCGTCTATCCTGAGCCACAGTACTCAGGAGAGAAAGAATTCCAGGCAGTAGATCCATTTCTCTATCCGGAGGTGCCTGAACGGCGAGAGAGGATTGTGATGTTTCGGGTATTGAAGCGGAGTATGGATATTTTCGGTAGTCTTGCGCTCCTCCTCCTCCTCTCGCCGCTGCTCTTGGCCATTGCCTGGTTTGTCAAATTCTCGTCTCGGGGGCCGGTATTGTTTCGCCAGGTGCGGATCGGCCATATGATGAAACCCTTCATGATGAGCAAGTTTAGAACCATGACTGCCGATGCAGACCATACGATTCATCATCATTATGTGAGCTGGTTCATTAATTCGAGCGGCAATGGGCATGAGCAGGATAAGCATACGACCTTCAAGTTGACCAACGACCCCCGGATCACTCCGATAGGACGTTTCCTAAGAAAGACGAGCCTCGATGAGCTTCCCCAACTGTGGAACGTTCTCAAAGGAGATATGTCGCTGGTCGGCCCACGACCTCCGCTCTGGTATGAGTTGAAACAGTATAAGCCATGGCATCGTCACCGGGTTTTGGACTCCATGCCGGGCCTTACGGGGCTGTGGCAGGTAACTGGCCGAAGCCGGACGACATTCGACGAGATGGTCCGGCTGGACCTTCGTTATGCCAGGGAGCAATCGCTCTGGGGCGATATCAAGATTCTCCTTGCGACTCCCGCGGCAGTCATTAAGGGGAAAGGGGCCTGTTGAATAGGGATGTGAGGGGGTAGTGGGGTGCAGGGGTAAAGGGATAAGGGGTAAAGGGGTACACAGGGGTAAAGGGTAACAAAATTTGGAATGGTGAATGTGGAATTGTCGGAGTTGGAAAAGGGAGCAAGGTGAGGGGTGGGAGTAAGGGATAAAGGGGTATGGAGTAAGGCGTAGGGGTAGAGGGGTAAGGGGGTATAGGGGTAAGGGTGAGGCCAGCCAGATGAACCAAAGCAACCAGACCAACCAAATGAACCAAATAAACAAAACAAACCAAATCAACCAAACGAACCAGTTTTTATGCAACTGAGTGACCAACTAAGCACAACAACATCGCTTGAAGCCGAGACACATACCGGCGGAAAGACCGGCCGTCTTGTGGCGGGATCCCTGGCCCTGAGCCAGCCCCTGCCGTTCAATGCACAGATCCGCAATGGCCTGTCCCTGCTCTTGTTGCTTGCGGCAGTCGGATGGTGTTGGCAGCCGCTGGTTTCGCTGTTTTCTCTCACGCAACAGCAGGAACAGTATTCACACATTATGCTCATCCCGGGGTTGAGCCTCTATGTGTTCTATCTCGACCGGAAGGCGATTTTTGCTTCAAGGGAGTGGAGCCCATGGCTGGGCTCCCTGTTGATAGGGCTGGGGGCTTGGAGCTATTGGTCTGCCGACGCAGCGATCTTTGCTCCGGACCAGTTGTCGATGACGATAATGGCCTTGGTGATGATGTGCTGGGGTATTGCGGTGGCCTGCTTTGGCGTCACGCTCTCACGTCAGATGTCATTCGGGCTGCTCTGTCTCCTTTTCATGGTACCGCTTCCCTCATTTCTGTTGGAGGCCATCGTTGGTTTCTTGCAGCGCAGTTCGGCTGAAGCCACCGCGGTACTGTTCTCGGTGCTTGGCATCCCGGTTTTTCGGCAGGAGTTCGTGTTCAGTCTGTCGAATTTCACGATCCATGTGGCTGAGGAATGCAGCGGTATCCGATCGGCCCTCGCCCTCTTCATTACTAGTATCGTAGCAGGGCATTTTTTTCTTCGGTCCACCGGGGCGAAGCTGGGACTGGTGGCGGTTGTCGTTCCACTCGCCATCGTCAAAAATGCTTTCCGCATCGTGGGGCTGGCACTCTTAGCCAATTATGTCGATCCGACGTTCATTACGAACAGCGCGTTGCACCGCAGCGGAGGGATTCCGCTTTTCCTCGTTTCCCTTATTCTGTTGCTCTCACTTACCTGGCTGTTACGCAAACTTGAGAAACGCTGGGCTCCTGCCAGCCTGTATGATCGAATACGATCGTGACTACGCATGGTTCGACAGGCCTGCCCAGAGCGAAGTCGAAGGGCTCACCACGAACGGCAGACCATGAGTCCAGGGGACTGGCTCCGCCGTCTGCGGCGGTGCCTGTCCCGCTTCTTCGTTCGAACACCGTCATCTACGCGATTAATCCTTTGCGGGATGATCGATGGACTGAGCTCACAGCCAGACACCCACAGGCCTCGGTATTCCACACGAGCGGTTGGTTGCGTGCGTTGCAGACAACATACGGGTATGAACCGGTCGCCTTCACGACGTCACCTCCATCCCAAGAACTCAAGAATGCCTTACTGTTTTGTGTCGTTCGCAGTTGGCTGACCGGCGACCGGCTTGTGTCGCTGCCCTTTTCCGATCACTGTGAGCCGCTCGTTGAAGATGCCGAACAGTTCAGATCGCTCTGTGCCCATGCCGAATCGTTGAGAGTAAGCGAAGGGCATAAATATGTCGAAATGCGTTCGGCTGATTCTCGCCTCGAATTTGACAAGGACTTCGGTTCTGCCAATACCTATACCCTCCATCGGCTGGATCTTCGGCCTAGTCTCGATGCCTTGCGCAAAGGATTTCATAGGGATTGCATTCAGCGTAAGATCAGCCGCGCCGAGCGGGAATCCCTTACCTATGAAGCGGGCCATAGCCCGCTGCTGCTCCAGCAATTCTACGGGTTACTCCAGTTGACCCGGTCGCGTCACCACCTGCCTCCGCAACCCTTCGAATGGTTCCAGAATCTCATGGCCTGTATGGGGCAGGATGTCTCAATCAGGATCGCCTCCACAGGCAGCCGGCCCATCGCAGGCATCATGACGTTGGTTCATGGAAAGACGATGGTCTACAAATATGGCGGTTCCGATGCGCAGTTCAGCCATCTGGGCGCGACGCCCATG
>JANNIV010000456.1:0-1658 GCA_031405355.1 Nitrospira sp. | reverse complement strand
AAGGTGCCGGCAAGCCGGTCGCTTTTAAACCGCTTCAAGAGCCCGGCAACTTGGCTGTCGGTCGCTTCAGGAGGAACAGTAAGACTGATGGCATTCATTTCCAAGATGGTCGCATGGACTTTGAAGAGCACAGCCGCCGCTTCAGGATCTTCGATGGTCGGTCCGGTTGGTCCTTCCGTTCCGGCAGCTTGCTTGTTCTTCGAGCCGGGCACGATGAGAAACACAAACAGCCAGAGTCCTAACAACACGCCGAAGATGACGATCAAGGGGTGAATTCCGGCACGCTTGCCTTCCTGGTAGGGATTCTTCGACTCCTCACTCATAACGGCGTTCCTCGGTGACGGTGACAGAACTCTGCTTCTTGGCTTCTTCCCACAATCGATCCATTTCTGCGAACGAAAGGTCTCCAACCGTACGACCCGACGCGGTCGCCTGGGCTTCGATAAAGTGAAATCGTTCGACGAACCGGTTAGCGGCTTGGCGCAGGGCGTCTTCCGGGTTCACTTTGATGAAGCGGGCGAGATTCACAAGAGAAAACACCACGTCGCCGAATTCCGCAACGATCTGCGCATGTCGAGCTATTGCGGCGCCAGCCTCAGACTCTGTCTGGTTCGACATGGGAGCCCGAATCGCCAGGCGAAGCTCCTGGATTTCTTCCTCGATCTTGCCGAGAACCTGATCGAAGCCCTTCGCGTCATGGGTCCAATCGAAGCCGACACGTGAGGCGCGGGCTTGAAGTTGATAGGCTCTCAGGAGGGCCGGCAAGGTTGGCGGCACGCCATCGAGTACCGAGTCCGGTCTCCCGGACGCCTGGCGTTCCGTTCGTTTGATGTCTTCCCAGCGCGCCACCACTTGATCGGCATTTGTTGGGGTCAGATCTGCTGACCCATTTCCAAATACATGAGGGTGCCGTCGAATCAATTTGTCGGCCAATTGCTCAAGCACGTCCTCGATGGTAAAGCTGCCTGCCTCTGACGCGATCTGACTATGAAAGAGCACTTGCAGCAGCACATCGCCCAGTTCCTCAGGAAGTTTGGTCCGGTCCTGCCGGTCGAGAATTTCCAACACTTCGTAGGTTTCTTCGAGCAGATAAGGTTTCAGCGATTCATGCGTTTGCTTGCGGTCCCAGGGGCATCCGTTCGGCGCGCGCAATGCGGCCATCAATTTGACGAGTGCATGAAATCGTTCCGACATCGTTGCCCTCATGATCAGACAAAGTTAGCCGCCCATTATACCCAGTTCTCGGCAGGCTTCGTAACTACTGTCAGGTGTTCAGGCTGGATGCTAGGGGCACAGGCCGAAGGGGTTCAGGCTGAAGTGCTCGGAAATCCGACCTTCAGTCTTCGGCCTAAAAGCCTTCAGCCTGAACACCTTCAGCCTATCTACCTGAATCGTTACCAGGTTTCAACCGGCTGTGCGGCTTGCGCCGCTTTTGGGCCTATGGTAGGGTACGGGGACTGCATCTGGAGCGGGGGAAAGGCCTGTGGCCGCAGAACAAGAAGAAGGATTTGTCGTTAGGGATCGGCGGGGCGGGAGTGGACCCGACCGTCCCTCCGCTACTTCGCCTGCCACGTCGGGTGTACAGCCCCACGAGGAAGCGGCACCCCCCGATCCTCACCAGGGTTCAGGCATTCCCGTCACCTTTTCATCCTTCGTCA
>JANNIV010000455.1:0-3666 GCA_031405355.1 Nitrospira sp. | reverse complement strand
CCGAGGCTGGTGAGTTCGCGAACGACCTTGATGACTTGGATTTTCTTGTCCGCCGGAGCAGACACGAGCACGACGTCGAACGCTGTCTTCTCTTCGGCTGCAGCGGCTGCGCCCCCACCACCAGCAGGCGCGGCAGCAGCGACCGGAGCGGCGGCAGTGACCCCGAATCGGGTCTCCAGCCCCTTCACGAGTTCCGCCAAATCGAGCACACTCATCGTCTCGATGGCCTTGATCAATTCTTCCTGTGACAATTTTGCCGTTGTTGTTGACATATCCCCTTCTCCTTTTCGTTTATCCCCAATGGCTGCAATCACTCTCACAAATTTCGACAAGACCGCACTGAGCGTATACACGAGTCCACGCGTCGGCCCCTGCATGGCCGACAATAACATGGCAATGAGAACTTCCTTCTTCGGCAACTTGGCAACAGCCGCCAATTCAGCCGGCTGCACCACCTTGCCCTCCAACACACCGATGGTGATCTTAATCTTCTGTTCGCGCTTCTCTGCCAGAATAAAATCCCGAAGGATCTTGGCCGGGAGCACCGGATCGTCATACCCGATGACCAGCCCCGTTGGGCCCTTCAGATACGTCTTCACCCCGGAAAGGATCGTACCCTCCGAGGCACGGACGGCCAACGTATTCTTGACGACCATATATTCGGCTTTGGCCCCTCGCAATTGCTTACGCAGCTCCGTGACCTGGTTGACGGAGAGCCCCGCACTTTCGGTGACAATGGCAAGCCGTGCACGTCCGAATGTCTCCGTCAATTCCACGACCGCTGTCGCTTTCTCGTCCTTATTCATAATCGAACCCTTCCCCTTCCGCGCGGCAACAACCCGACTAACTCCATTCTTTGGCTAACGCAATGGCGTCAAGCTTCACGCCGGGCCCCATCGTACTCGAAAGAGTCGCGCTCATCAGATAGCGTCCTTTGCACGAGGCAGGCTTTGCCTTGATCACCGCCTCAATAACAGCCGAAGCGTTGGCATAGAGCTGCTCAGGCTGAAACGACACTTTGCCGACAGGCACTTGAACGATTCCGGCTTTTTCAACTTTGTACTCCACGCGGCCCTTCCGAATCTCCGACACAGCCTTACCGACATCGAAGGTGACGGTCCCGGTCTTCGGATTCGGCATGAGGCCGCGAGGCCCCAGCGCCTTTCCGAGCTTCCCGACGGCCGCCATGAGATCCGGCGTCGAGATGGCGCAATCGAAGTCCAGCCATCCACCCTTGATCTTCTCCATCAGGTCATCGGACCCGACATAATCGGCGCCGGCTTGCCGCGCCTCCTGCTCCTTCTCCCCCTTGGCAAAAACCAACACGCGAATCTTCTTCCCTGTGCCATGCGGCAGCGAAGTCGTACCGCGCACCATTTGATCCGCCCGCTTCGGATCGACGCCTAGCCGAAGCGCCAAATCGACGGACTCATCGAACTTCGTGTAGGCCGACCGCTTCACCGCATCGACCGCCTCGCGCAACGCGTAGGCGCGTGGCTCAAGCTTTTCTACCGCCGCTCTCATCTTCTTTCCCATTTCCGTTCCCCCTCTACCCCATCACGAGTTCTGATCGGGCAGGACTGCCAAGTACTGCGCGCGTCGACCGAGGCCCTTCCCAGGGCGCGCGGTCCGCGAGCACGACTGGCAGTCCTGCCCGATCTAACACCTTACCCTTGAACCACTACTCCCATGCTGCGCGCCGTCCCTTCAATGATCTTGATCGCCCCCTCGAGATCGACGGCATTGAGATCCGTCATTTTCTTTTGTGCGATCTCACGCAACTGCACCTTCGTGATCTTCCCGACCTTGTCTTTCTGTGGAACGCCCGACCCCTTAATGATCCCCGCCGCCTTCTTCAAGAGATCGGACGCCGGAGGAGTCTTCATCACGAAGGTAAACGACCGGTCCTTATAGACCGTAATGACCACCGGGATGATGCTGTCGCCCTCTTTCTGTGTTTTTGCGTTGAACTGTTTGCAAAACTCCATGATGTTGACGCCGTGCTGTCCCAGCGACGGCCCGACCGGGGGCGCAGGGTTGGCTTTCCCAGCCGGAATTTGCAACTTGATCTGTGCCGATACTTCCTTCGCCATGTCCTACTCCTCTGAATGCTGAATGATGAATGTTAAATGATGAATTCTTGAGGCGCCGCTGCCCCCTTCCGCTCACTCAACATTCAACATTTCCAATTAAACATTTGCGCTTTAAATGCGTTCCACTTGCAAAAATCCAAGCTCCACAGGAGTGGAACGGCCAAAGATACTGACCAGAACTTTAAGCCGGCTGTGGTCCTGAGCCACCTCGTCCACCACACCGTTAAAGCCGAGAAACGGACCATCGATAATCCGCACATTATCCGTCTTAATGAACTTGACCTGTTCGCGCGGCCCGGACGCTCCCGCATCGACTTGCTTCAGCAGCGACTCGACTTCCTCCATCGATAAGGGTGTGGGCTGCGCGCCACCACCGACAAATCCCGTGACCTTCGGCGTCTCCTTGATCATCTGCAAGGTCACATCGATAAGCGGGGACTCCAACTCCACAATCACATATCCGGGGAAAAACTTCCGTCGAGACGTTCGGCGCTTGCCGTCCTTGATCTCAATCACATCCTCCGTCGGCACGAGTACCTGTCCCAACTTTTCGACCAATCCCATTTGATTGGCCCGTTCGAGCAAGCTGGTCTTCACCCGCCCCTCAAAGCCTGCGTAGGTATGAATGACGTACCAATTTTTTGCCATGCCCTACCCTCGGATCATCGGTTGATATGCGCCGTGCAGCGGCTCTCACTTCCGGATATCTGGCTCACAGAATCTTGCCCACTACCCATACGAGAACCGAATCGACAGCCGACAGGTACAGGGACATGATGATGCAAAAAACAATAACCACCGTCGTGGACCCGATCGTTTCGGCCCGGGTCGGAAACGAGACTTTCTTCAACTCCCCGCTTACATCGCTGAAGAACTCTCGAATGGAATTGGTAAACCTTGTAAACATACCCACCCCCTCAACTCACCCAACTTTCCCGCTCTGCTACCGGTCTACTCTCCATCCAGCCACCAATATCGAGCCTGACCCATCCGCTACACAGCGCTTGGCAGGGGCACTAGGATTTGAACCTAGACTCTCGGTTTTGGAGACCGATGTGCTAGCCATTGACACCATGCCCCTAATCCGGACGTGAAACGTGAGGCGTGAGGCGTAAAACGTCAGCCTATCGGTGAGTCCCCTCACCCTTACGCCTTACCCCTTACCCCTCACGTTATTTCACTTCCTTATGGGCATTGTGTTTCCGGCAGAACTTGCAGAACTTATTCCGCTCCAGCCGATCCGGGTCGTTCTTCTTATTCTTCATGGTGGAATAGTTCCGCTGCTTGCAGATCGTGCATGCCAAATCGATGATCTCTCGCATATGAATCTCCTTGATGCAAGCTGACAGGCCGCCATGCTGACAAGTTCAGAAACTCTCTCTTGCACGCCTGCTGCCTGTCAGCTTGTCAGCCGCTTTACGCTATGATTTCGGTGACGACGCCGGAACCGACGGTCTTGCCGCCCTCGCGCACCGCAAACCGCAGCCCCTGATCCATCGCGATCGGGCTGATCAACTCCCCCGTCACACTCACATTGTCCCCCGGCATCACCATCTCCACCCCCGGATTCAAC
>JANNIV010000454.1:0-4897 GCA_031405355.1 Nitrospira sp. | reverse complement strand
TGTAACCGGCGTGTGTGCGTTGTCGTTGTGGGCGAGTTTGAGCGCCGGAGTGCTTGCGGCTACTCCTTCTGCGCTCGAGCTTCATCCGTCAACGGCGGTCGCTGGTGCTACCTTGTCTATCGGCGGTAAGGGGTTCGGGGCATTTAAATCCGTGCAGGTCAATCGTGTGACTGTGGGTGGGTTCCCTGCTTTGATTCAGCGGTGGGAGTCCGACTTGATTGAGGTGAAGGTTCCCTTTCATGCCAAATCCGGTCCCGTTGAAATCATGGCCGGGAAGAAGAAGATGGCTGCCGGGACATTGACAGTGGTGCAGCCGACGATTACTGCAGTAACGCCGGCAGAGATCCAACCAGGCCATACGGTGCAGATTGCCGGCTCGCATTTTGGCGTCACGGCTGGTTCTCGCGATCCCAATACGATGTTTGGAGTCAACGATGTAATGATCGGGGGCGTGCTCGTCAGGCCGCGTCGCTGGAAAGACGACATTATCGAAGTCGAGGTTCCTGCGAATGCTGCATCGGGGGATGTGATGGTGCGATTGGCATCGTCCGATCCTTTGCCCGATGGGTCTTGTTGCACACCGGTCCAGTACACAGTGAGTAACGCTGTCCCGCTGAAATTGATTCCGAACATCCGCGTCGATCCGGTGAGCGGGCCGGTCGGCACGAAGGTCGTCTTTTTTGGCCAAGGATTTGCTTCTGAGAAGGGCGCCGGTGACAAGGTGACGTTCGGCGGCCACCCTGCCACCATCGCTCAATGGTCGGAGAGCGCCATCGTCGTACATCTTCCGATGGATGCGGAGACCGGACCGATCGTTCTGACGATGCAGGGACGTGAGCGAATGGTCGGGACTTTTGCGGTTCATGTGCCAAAGGCGACAGCGATGACTCCTCCTGCCGCCCCCATCGGTACGCTGCTCAGAATCAGTGGCGAACATTTCGGATTCTATTCGGAAAGTGGAGCGACTCCCTACGCCTTTACCGATTTCAATACGGGAGAGAATCGAGTCGATATCGGAGGGGTCCGCGCCGTCATCTATCGTTGGCAAGACGATCGCATCGATGTGTGGGTACCCTTCAGCGCAAAGAGCGGACAGGTCGTGATCTATCGAGGCGCGACGAAACCCAATCCGGATGGCTCCTGCTGTGCGACGAAGGAGACTCTCAAGACTGAGGCGGGGGTCTTTACCCTCGTGACACCGAAGATCGACTCCTTCAGTCCGAAATCGGGCGGGCTCGATGAGCTGATCACCATTAAAGGGTCCGGCTTCGGCATGTTTTTGAAAACAGCCGAGCATGCCTACTTAGGCCTCAACCAGGGGGCCTATAAGCGACGGGATATCGAGATGGACGAGAACGTCTCACGTACGGAAGTGCTGTTCAGCAATGTGGCGGCGCAGGTGATGTCCTGGACGGATACGGAGATCGTTGTGCGAGTGCCTCATCGGAATCTCTATGGTATTGGGAAGCGCAATGAATTCTTTAATGAGCTCGCGACTGGACCGCTGATCGTGCGGCGCGGGTCCTGGGATGTGCAGCCCGACGATACTTGTTGCACTCCGAAGAAGTGGCTGACGTTGGAAGCGGGCACGTTTACCATTCTCGCCAAGGGCATGCCCGATCAAGGCTACTTCAACAGCACTCGCCCCGACGCCGATACTACCCAGTGAGATACGGATTGCCTGGATACCTTGTGGTCGTGGCGCTGGCGACGCAGCTATGCGCCACTCCTTCGTGGGCTGCTGACTCTCCTCTGACGATTACCCCTCAAGCGAGCCATACAGAAGCTATCCTGATGGGGCTCTATTTTCATACGCCTCTGCTGGGCTGGGCGGTGGGGGCCGGCGGTACCATTGTGAAGACGGTCGATGGCGGGAAGAAGTGGAAGAAGGTCGTCAGCGGGACCACCGCGAGCCTCTCGGGGGTTTTCTTTCTCGATGAGAAGCTGGGATGGGCCATTGGAGCCAATGGAACGATTCGTAGGAGCCAAGATGGGGGAGAGACCTGGTCCTCACAACTCGCCGATACCCAGGTCGCGTTCTACGGCCTCTCGTTCGTGTCGCCCACCGAGGGGTGGGTGGTCGGTGGCAACGGAACCATTCTCCATACGAAGGACGGTGGACTGCACTGGGTCGATCAAGCGAGCAAGACGAGCGCAGCGCTCTACGGCATTCAATTTCTTACCGCACAGCACGGGACGGTGGTTGGGGCTATAGGGACTGTCTTGATGACGGACGACGGCGGGATCACCTGGACTCCGCAAGAGACTCAGGGGGCTGTCACGCTGTTCGATGTGTATTTTTCCGATACGTCGACCGGATGGGCCGTTGGAAACGCCGGAGCCATCTTTCAGACAAGCAATGGCGGCCATCAATGGATCGATCGCACGTTGCCCTGCACCAGCACCTGTACGAAGCTGACAGATCTCTTGAAAGTGCGTTTTACCGATCCTCAGACCGGATGGATTGTAGGGGAACGGGGCATGGTCTATCGGAGCACCGACAGCGGTTTTACCTGGACTGAGCAGGGTGCAATCGCAAAGGCTTCGTTATTCGGCCTTTCGTTTCCTACTAGGACGGAGGGCTGGGCCTGCGGAGAAAAAGGCACGATCGTTCATCTGAGTCTCGGGCGCTGATAAGCGGTTCGAAGTTCGAGGTTCTGAGTTCAAAGTTTTCTTGAAACCTCGAACATAGAACCTCGAACTCAAAATCAGTTTTCCATCTGATCGAGCCTTGATTGGAGAATGCTGAGCGCGGCGATCGCTGCAGTCTCAGCACGCAAGATTCGTGGTCCGAGGGTGAGCGGGAGGAAACCCTGCTCCTGTGCAAGACGTTGCTCGTCCGGCGCCCATCCTCCTTCCGGCCCAATCAACAAGATAATCGGTTGCTGACGATCTGCCGGCAATGGGATGGTTGCGAGAGAGGAGCCGTTGGAGCGCTCTGCGAACAGGCCTTTCAGCGGCGCCGAGGCATATCGTTGGCAGATCTCCGGGAGGCTTACCGGGTCTGCGATAGTGGGAATCGTCCATCGTTCGGACTGTTGCGCCGCGTCTCGCGCGATGCGCTCCCATCTGGACCGCTGATGTTCCAGTCGTTCCGGGTTGGGCTTGATGACGCTATGTGTGCTGTGAAGAGGCAGGATGGTCGTGACTCCGAGTTCTGTGGACTTCTGAATGACCCAGTCCATCTTGTCGCCTTTGATCAAGGCCTGGCCGAGTACGATCGGTGGAGTTCTATGCGCCGGTTCGGTCTGTCGGTCGATGATGCGGCTGTCGATGGCCTGTGGGGTGACGTGGGTGACTTCCACACGATAGCGGGTTCCGCATCCGTCGTTGAGGATGAGGGAGTCTCCTGGGCGCAGGCGGAGACTATCACGAAGATGATGGAGAAGATCTCCAGTCATGCAGATCGTGGGTGGAGTGATGGTGTCAGGGTTGACGAAGAAGGTGGACATGGTACTGGTGTCCGAGCGATGCGCAGGCGCTATTCGAAGAAGGTTTTCATCTTGTCAAAGAAGCCGTCGCTGTCCTCTTCCATCGACATGCCGCTCTCTTTGGCAAATTCTTTGAGCAATTCTTTCTGGCGAGCGGTCAGTTTGGTGGGAATCTGAATCTTGATAACAAATACCTGGTCGCCGGTACTCTGGTTCTTGAGGCTGGGAACGCCCAGGCCTTTGATGCGCAGGGTTTTATCCTGTTGCGTGCCGGCAGGAATCTTGATGATCGTATTGCCTTTCAGCGTGGGAACCTCGATCTTTCCTCCGAGTACGGCTGTGACGAACTGAATCGGGACGTCACAGAGGATATCCTGTCCTTGGCGCTGAAAGAGCTGGTGCGGCTTAACGGTAATTGCCACATAGAGGTCGCCCGGCGGGCCTGCGTTGGTTCCGTGCTCCCCTTCGTTCGAGAGGCGAAGACGCATGCCTGACTCGATGCCGGCCGGAATATGCACGGCGATGGTCCGTTCTCGGTAGGTGCGTTGGCGGCCCTGGCAGGCCGAACAGGGCTCTGTGACGATTCGCCCCGCTCCCTCGCATTGGCCGCAAGGACGGGAGATACTGAAGAACCCTTGCTGGAACCTCATCTGTCCGGCCCCTTTGCAACTGGGGCAGGTCTTGACCGATGCCGCGCTCTTGGCGCCGGTCCCTTTGCAGTCGGTGCACATTTCCCAGCGCGGGATTTTGAGTTTGGCCTCTTTCCCATAGACGGCTTCTTCGAAGGTCAGTTCCAGG
The DNA here is from genome assembly GCA_031405355.1 of Nitrospira sp. GTDB lineage: Bacteria > Nitrospirota > Nitrospiria > Nitrospirales > Nitrospiraceae > Palsa-1315. Next base: position 668 of record JANNIV010000454.1, on the reverse strand, counting down.
TTGTATTGGAGGTCATTGCCGCGCTCTGCCCGATTGCCGCCGCGCTGGCCTCCGAAAAAATCCTCGAAGATGTCATTGAAGGCGTCGCCGAAGCCGCTTCCGCCGAATCCGAACCCATCCGGTCCGGGGCCCTGCTGAGTCCCGGTGTGGCCGAACATATCGTAGCGCTTGCGCTTGTCCTGATCGCTCAGGGTCTCGTAGGCTTCATTGACTTCTTTGAACTTTTCTTCAGAGGCTTTCTTCTGCGCCTCTCCCGTTTGAAGATCGGGATGGTGTTGGCGGGCCATCTTTCGATAGGCCTTCTTGCCGACCAGATTCACGAGCGATTCGATGGCATCGGAAAGCAACCCAACCGAACCCGTCAAATAATATGCGCCAGTTTTTAACGCGATTGTCGTTAGCGCCGCGCCGATGGATAGCCAGGCGAAGCGCGTCAGTGATGCGCGGTTTTGCATCTGGTCGTTGTGCTCGGCATGTTTGTGAGGCATGAGTACATGATACTATGCGGAAGGAAAAGTTGGTAAGGGGCGAAAATCGCAAAGAGATTCAGCCACGGATTGCACGAATTCTCACGGATTCTAAATTATTAGTCCTGAATTGAGACAATCAAAAAGCCAACCCCTCAGACTGGGTCGGCTTAATTCGTGTAAATCAGTGAAATCCGTGGC
>JANNIV010000453.1:0-7887 GCA_031405355.1 Nitrospira sp. | reverse complement strand
GAAGTGGGCATCGTAATCCTTATAGAGCACTTGATCGTTCTTGTGCATGGTGGCGGTGCCCCACCCTCCAAGATAGAGCCACGTTTTTGGATACAGCGGATCGCCGTTGTTCGAGTCGCCATGTTCATAAATTCTGGTCGCGATGCCTCCATCTTGGAATGGGGCCTTCGCGGCAAACCGATCAAAGACGATGCGATACCGATCGGCGCCCTCGACAAATTCAGCGATGACCTGCCCGCTGTTCGTGAGTTCGTTCACCTGGATGTCGATGGAACCTTGAACCGGAGTCAGGCGCTTGCCGGCATAGTCGAGGTGGTCCCACGGTGAGCGATCGTTCACACTTCCTATCAGAGTAGTTTTCTGCCCGGAAAGGTGAAACTGTCCGCTGTACTGTGGATGCTCCGTGGCCTTGAAGACGCGCGTGCCTTCATCCCCTTTCGGAGTGCCGAACTGATCTGCCGCAGAAGCCGGCAACGACATGAGCGATAGAGTCAGGAACGACAAGGCGAGAAGACATGGAGTGATTCTCCTCCATCGAGAATGCATCGTGGCCCTCCTTTAAAAATGAGAAGGCTGTGGGAGTGCATCGTGGGAATGGTCTGTCTGTATTAATGTTCTGTCAGGACGGTGTTGTCAACCGTAGCAGCCCGTGTCCGGCAATGTGTGGAATTGAATAAGGGGAGAGTCGATTATCCTTCACCGATAACATCTTTCGGGAATTTCATTATAATCACCGTATTCTTATTATGGTGTATTGTGGTCGATAGGTGACTGTATACTTGTCATTTAGCAAGTATACATGCTAGTAATTGTCCCATCATGGGACAGGCACATCGAGCGGAATCTGCCGAACATTTCCAGAATCATTTAAGGAATATTCGCGTCGCCCACGGTCTTTCGCAGAGTGAACTTGCTAAACAATCAGGGATCACCAGGCAGGCCGTTTCTGCCATTGAAGCACATCTCTATTTGCCCACGACGGCGGTGGCGCTTCGATTGGCCGCTGTGTTGGGATGCCGAGTGGAAGATCTCTTTAGTCTTGCGGAGCCGCACGATGTCATTGAAGGGAAACTGATCGGTCATTTCCCTCAGCATGATGAGAAGACCTCGACTGTTCGCGTGAAGGTAGCCAGGGTAGGGACTCGTATGGTCGTCCGTCCGGTCACGGAACTGGGAGGGATGCTTTCGCATACGGTGCCTGCCGATGGGTATGCGGCGGATGTGCGTGGCCAAGAATCAGGCACCATAGTGCGAGTGAACCTCTCGCGCGATCGGCAGGCGATTGAACAGGAAATTTCTGTCGCTGGTTGTGATCCCGCGATCTTCCTTGCAGGAGAGCACATGCGGCGGCACAAGGATCAGACCTCTGTCGTCGGCTGGACGATGGGGAGTACGGCAGCGCTTCGGGCCTTGCAGCAGGGCGAGGTGCATGTTGCAGGGCTGCATCTTTTTGACCCGGCGACCGGGGAATCCAACCTGCCGTTCCTTCGGCGTACGCTGAAAAGTTTGAACTATGAGGTCGTCACATTTGCGACTTGGGAGGAGGGATTGCTCGTTCGAGCTGGTAATCCAAAATCGATCCGTGAGATCAGCGACGTAGTCGATCCCAACGTGACGATTGTAAATCGGGAAGAGGGAGCTGGGGCCAGGCTGTTGCTGGATCAGCGGTTGCGTACGGCGGGAATCAATTCCGATCAGGTGAAGGGCTATGGCACGATCGTCGCCGCTCATTTCGATGTTGCACGCGCGATCGCAAGCCGTCAGGCCGACGTCGGGATCGGAATCCGATCCGCTGCGCAACTCTTTGATCTCGACTTTGTACCGCTTCAAGCCGCGCGGTACGACCTTATCGTGTCCAAAGCCTATCTGAAGTCCCATCCGACGTTAACTCATTTGTTCGAGACCATGGTCAGCCGCCCATTCCGAAATGAGATCGAGGCGCTAGGCGGGTATGACACCAGCGAAACAGGAAAACTCCGTGCGCTACGAGTCGGCTGACAACCATACTGGCACTTAAATAGGTCACGAATTGCGGTTCTTGATAAAGGGAAGGACGATGGGCAAGAGAAGATGGTGCTGTGCTTTCCTGAGCGCCCTGCTCCTCGTTGTAGGAGCCGGCACTGTGAGGGCCGTCGAGTATGGTGAAATGGTGCAGAAAGACGGAAAGTGGGTGTTTCAGAGCACGGAAGACCCTGTGCTCAAACTCATGCGCACGAAGGGGCTGATCACGGACGAGGAATACTTCAAAGCTTCAGCACAGACTGGAAAGAATTGGAAGGAAACGGCTGATGCCGTGCTCATCCTCGAGAGGGAGAGCAAATGGAACCGGTATCTCAAGACCGCACTGCATTTACCTGATTGGGTGGACCTGGGCATCGAAAATCGGACGCGATTTGAAAGTTATGATCATCCCTGGCGATCCACCCAAGCAAGTGGAGGCGGACAAACCGATTCCCAGGCGGTTCTCCGAACCAGAGTGCGTTTTGGATTGGGCAATGGCCCCTTCCGATTTCTCTTTGAAGGGCAGGATGCACGGGCCTACTGGAACAATGCCCCCGGGGATTTCGTGAATACTACGACGGTCAACGAATGGGATATTTTGCAGTTATTCGGGTCAATGACCCTGGACAATGTTGCAGGGAGCGGATTGCGGACGGATTTGCATTTCGGGCGTATGACCCTGGATTTCGGAAGGCGCCGGTACATCGCCCGAAATGATTTCCGGAATACCTCGAATGCCTTCGATGGGGTCCATTGGCAAGTCGGCGAGGGCAAGACCTGGCGGGTCAGGGCCTTTTTGGTAGAGCCGGTCCTTCGGAATGAGGTACGACTCGACGAGCAGAGCGCAAATAGCGTCTTCTGGGGGACCTACGCGGAGAGCCAGCACTTCCCCTGGTTCAACGTGAATGTGTTTTATTTCGGGTTGAACGATCAAAGACCCCAAAATGGAAATCTTCAACGTACGTATAGTACGTACGGCCTACGCTTGTTTAAATCTCCCGTGATCAACGAATTCGACTACGAGTTCGAAGGGGCCATTCAAACGGGACGCTTAGGCAACGCCGATCATTTTGCCTATAACCCAAACGCTGAAGCTGGGTATACGTTTAATCTGCCTTGGACTCCCCGTTTGTTGGCACAGTATACCTACGCCAGCGGCACTCGCACACCGGGAGGAAGCCAGAATCAAGACTTTGACCCCCTCTTCGGCGCCCGTAATTTTGATTTGATGCCCGCGGGAGATTTCGGACCATTTTTCCGTTCCAACATCAGTTCTCCCGGTTGGAGGCTGATTGTCCAACCTGCCCCAAATTGGACTGTGCAAGTCAAGCAACGGTTCTGGTATTTGGCGCAATCGCGCGGGGTGTATTCGGGTGGCCTCTTACAAGATTCCACAGGAGGCGCAGGGAACTATTTAGGTCATGACCTGCAGCTTCGCGTGCAATGGGCCGTCAGCCAAAACCTGGACTTTGATGTCGGGTACGATCATTGGTTCAAGGGGTCCTATTTTGACAGCCCCGCCATCATCGCCCAATTACCTGCCGGTGGGAATAAAGATACGGATTATTTTTATTTTTCGATGAGAGTCAGGTTGTAGGGAGGCTGGTCCATGATTCGAGTCATTATCGCGTTCTGTCTGTTCGTCATCACAGGCGTGAACGGTGCGGTTGCCGAGGACATTACGATTGCGGCGGCGTCGGATTTAAATTTTGTCTTCAGAGAACTCGTCACCGAGTATGAAAAATTGACCGGCGATCGCGTGAGGCTGTCGCTTGGGTCATCGGGGAATTTCTACGCGCAGATTCAAAATGGCGCGCCGTTCGACCTCTACTTTTCAGCCGACATCGCGTATCCCAGGAAATTGGAAGAAGCCGGTCTGACTGTTCCTGGCTCGCTCTACCCCTATGCCATCGGGCGGATTGTCTTATGGGCCGGCAAGGACTCGCGCCTCGACCTCTCCAAGGGGCTGGAGATCTTGCGTGAACCGGCGATCAAGAAAATCGCCATCGCCAACCCCAAACATGCTCCTTATGGCAGGGCGGCAGTGGCCGCGATGGAACATGCGCAGGTCTATGACCGCGTCAAGGACAAGCTGGTGCTCGGAGAGAACATTTCTCAAGCCGCCCAGTTCATCGAGTCCGGTGCGGCGGATATTGGCATTATCGCGATGTCGCTGGCGGTCGCACCGCTGATGCGGGCAGCGGGCCAGTATTGGGAGATTCCCGCCGATGCGCACCCTCCCATCGAACAAGGAGCGGTGGTCCTCAAGGGTGGGAAGAACCAAGCAAGCGCGAAGGCCTTTCTCTCGTTTGTCCAGGGCGCTGAGGGGCAGGCCATGATGAAACGCTATGGCTTCGTCGTTCCCTCGCAGAAGTAAGCGATGAACTGGATTGCAATAGCCGTCACCTTCAAGCTCGCGCTGCTTACGGCGGCCGTGTTGCTCATCGTCGGATTGCCTATTGCCTACTGGCTCACGTTCTCCAAATGGCGCTGGAAGTTCATTGTGGAGTCGGTCGTCGCATTGCCGCTCGTGCTGCCTCCGACGGTGCTGGGTTTTTATATTCTGGTCTCGATCGGCCCGCATAGCCCGGTGGGACGATTCTACAGCGACGTGGTTGGGCATCCGCTCCCCTTTACCTTCGAAGGCCTGCTTCTCGCGTCGATTCTCTACAGTCTGCCGTTTGCCGTGCAGCCATTTGCCGCAGCGTTTGAGCAAGTCGATCGCCGGTTGATCGAAGCCTCCTGGACGCTCGGGGTGTCGAAGTTCAAGACCTTCTTTCGTCTGATCGCTCCGCTGTCGACGGCAGGACTCATTACCGGCGCGGTGCTGAGTTTCGCTCATACCTTGGGAGAGTTCGGTGTGGTGCTGATGGTCGGCGGCAATATCGAGGGCGAGACGCGAACGGTTTCAATCGATATTTACGATGAAGTGCAGGCGCTCAACTATGCCGGGGCCGCTAAGACGGCGTTGCTGTTGCTGGCGGTCTCCTATGGCGTGCTGCTGTTGGTCTACGCGATGAATCGAAAGGTGTGGGCTGTATGGCCGCAGCGCTGACGGTTGAGTGCCGCAAGACCTATCCCGGTCGGTTTACTGCGGCGGTGCAGCTTACGTTGCCGCTGGATTCTCCGCGCGTGCTGATCCTCTTCGGGCCATCAGGATCGGGGAAAACGACTCTGTTGCGTTGTCTTGCCGGATTGGAATGGCCGGAAGAGGGGCTGATTCAGTTCGGTCCGACGACCTGGCTCGATGCGGCGTCCAACATTCGTCTCTCGCCGCAAGCGCGGCGGATCGGTTACATGGCTCAAGACTATGCGCTCTTTCCCACGCATACGGTGGCCGGCAACATTGAGTATGGATTGAGCGATCTGCCGACTGAGGTACGACGAGAGCGTGTCCGTGAGCTGATTGACTTATTGCAGCTTCAGGGGCTCGAACAGGCCAAGCCGGCGCAGCTATCTGGTGGGCAGCAGCAACGTGTGGCGCTTGCTCGCGCGATTGCCAGACGACCGCAACTCTTGCTGCTCGATGAGCCACTGTCGGCATTGGATGCGCCGACACGCAATCGCTTGAGTGGAGAACTGCGAGTCCTCTTGACGCAGTTGCACATTCCTTCTGTCGTCGTTACGCACGATTGGGCCGAGGCCTTGACGCTGGGCGATATGATTGCGGTGATGCAGGGCGGAACGATTCTTCAAACCGGCTCACCGCAGGAAGTGTTCTCCAGACCGGCCAATGCGGAGGTTGCGCAGATCGTCGGGATCGAGACCGTCGTGCAGGGTCACGTAGTCGCGAACGCCAATGGGCTGGCGACCGTGTCGGTGAATGGGACGATGCTGAAGGGCTTGGCAGCGGACGTGAATGGCACAGCTGTGTATGTCTGCATCCGCGCGGAGGATGTTTTACTTGAACAATCAGGGAGCGGAGTCACCAGCGCGCGTAACCACTTGTCTGGACGTATAACCGAGATGCTGCCGCAAGGTGTGCTGGTGACGGTGACGGTCGATTGCGGCTTTCCCCTGCGGGCGGTGATTACGCGAGGAGCCAGAGAAGAACTTGGTCTCGAAACAGGCTCGCTGGTTGCAGCCGTGATCAAGGCTGGTGCGGTGCATCTCGTTCCGAGATCGTCTCAGCTGCATGCGGATCGTTTGTCGCAGTAGAAAGGTCAAGCGAAATATTCACAAAACCCTCTCCCCAGCTTCTGTGGATAAGTCTGTTCATAAGATCATCCCGCCATCGAAATTGTCGGTATTTTCCTGCCTCAAATACGTCTTTGCCTAAAAAGTAAGCATTGGCCCCAGTAGTCTCCACACCACAAGATATGGTGGTGCTTCTAAGAAAATAAGTCGGAAACAACAAAACCTAGTTAATGACAGGTGTTTCCTGCATCGCAATTCTGAATCTCGTTACTGGGGGCGGGGATCGCACTCAAGTTATACACAGACCCCTCTTCTAGATTGGGGTTTCTGCTTGATTATTAGGAGTCCAGACCTGGGGCTTGACAGCCTGGTGCAGTGTATGTAACCATTGGTTACATCATGAAGTCGGCGGATCTTAAACGAGTGCGAGAACAACTAGGACTGACGCAACAGCAATTGGCTGATGCGTTGAGGACCACGCGCGTATCAGTTGCTCGTTACGAAGCGGGGATGCGCCGCATTCCCGGAATGGTTCAGGTCATGTTGGACCAGTTAGGGCGATCATCTGAAATTCCCATGGCGGGGATGGTGGCAGCCGGCTCACCGATCGAACCGGTGCAGCAGAGCGAGTTAACCGATGTGCCGCCCAGCATGTTACGCGGTGGAAATACGTTTGCACTCCGCGTCAAAGGGGAATCCATGAAAGATGACGGCATTCTTCCCGGCGATCTGGTGGTAGTGCGAAAACAGGAAACGGCCAGGAACGGGCAGACCATCGTTGCGCTGGTCAATCATGAAGCGACGATCAAGACCTACTTCAAAAAGGACGCACACATTGAGTTGCATCCTGCAAACGCGGCGATGCAGCCGATTATCGTGAAACCGTCAGATACGTTTCATATCGAAGGCATTCTCATCGGCGTCATTCGGCATTGTACGGTCTAGTGAAGAAGTTCTGAGTTAGAAGTTCAGGGTCAACGGCTTCGCCGAGTTCTGAGTTTAGAGTTCTGAGTTGTCCGGAGCTAACGCAGAACTCAAGACTCACAACTACTTTCCAGCACTCAGTATGCTATTTAATGAAAGAAGGGAGGACATGATGCTCACAGCAGGAAGATCATTTAGGACAGAGCGGCTCGGTGACTTGGAACGAACGGTGGATTCATTGAATGGACAGTTACGTAAAATACAATGGGACTTATACCGTGCCAAGGCGGAGCCGCTTTCGACTCGGTTGTGGCGAAACCTGGTGAGTCTCAAAGGCGGGCAGGAGTTCATGTCAGCCGTCTGCAATCGATGCGTTCGTCCGAACACAAAGGTCGTGTCATATGTTAACCCAGGAGCGTAGGGCAGATCTTCGGCTCGCGGGTGTCTGTTCTGACTGTGGAACGATGGTCCAGCATCGAATCCCATCTATCGATGGGATTACCCATTCAACCATTGAACTCTGCGAACGCTGCTGGAGTGTCTCTCAACAGCGGCAGATATTCGCAAGCGGGTGCTGCGGGCAGTGACGCTATTCATGGCGGTTCGTGGCGAAAGCCATTCCACTTGAAGAGTATCCCGTTAAAGTGTTTCAAGTTGCGAGTTTCTAGTTTCAAGTTATTCGTTTCGGATTACTGAAATTCCGAGGTAGAACTTGAAACCTGGAACTAGAAACTAGAAATCTGTGTTCCCGAACGAATGACGCTTCACGTCGAAAAAAGAGGTCAGCGGCCCACATGAAGCGTGGTTTGGTGGCGGTGTCCCGGA
>JANNIV010000452.1:0-4492 GCA_031405355.1 Nitrospira sp. | reverse complement strand
CGTGAGCCGGTGGAGTGATTGAGTGGTAAGAACTAAAGGAAGCAACAGAGGCGGCTATCGTGGGCGGCGATCGTAGAGGTCGCGATCCATATCGAGCCGGCCGAACACCCGTTCAACTGGGTCGATCGACCCGTCTTGGTTGCGGTCAAGCTCTTGGAAATGATCGTGGGTCAATTCAGGATTGTGTGGATCAGGAACACCTGCGCCGACGCGATGATTTCGGCGAGGATCGTAGCGCTGGGGGCTTTCCAGCATACCGTGGTACATGAGATCGATGCTCGGGTCCACAACAGCTTTCGGCCCCTCCCTCTTATGAACTTTCATATGTCGCGAGTTCTTCGGCCTCGTCAGTTTGAGGTCAGCCTGTACTGGCTTGGCTTGCTTCTGGATAACCTCCGGTTGACGCTCCGTGGCAATAGGTATGGGACTCTTTGGACTCACCAGTTTGGGTTCAGTCGATGCAGGCTTAATCTGCTTTTCAATAGCCTCCGGTTGACGTTCTTTGACGACAGGCATGGAGCTCTTCGAACTCGTCGATTTGGGCTCAGCCAATGCCGGCTTGGCCTGCTTCTGGATAGCCTCCGGTTGACGCTCAGCGGTAGCGGCTACGAGGCTCTTCTTGGCACGTTGGGTCGATGGGGTTTGTCCTTGCTCAGATGATTGTTTGATAGGCTTGGCTACGACGACGGGAGCCGGCTCCGTTACTTTTTTCGTTGCTGCAACCGTCTGCTCAACCGGAATCACGAGTGCAGCCACGGAACAGACCACGCCAAGTACAATAAGTTCTAAGGTGCCCCTACTCATACCCCTCCCGATTTATGAACCCCTGCAAGTGTAGCAGGTCTGGCCAATCGCTAGGTTTTGTAATGAGTTAGGCGATTTGTTTCTGCCGAATTCTACCATCTCGCACTTGTAAGACATGACCTTCTTGCCCTACTCTGTACGGGGAGGCCAACCTATGGATGAACCGAGCCGTTTAACCAAGACAAAGGAACAGTGGGCGAAGGCCCGACGTGGCGGTGAAGAACGAGAAGTGTTTTACGAAGGAGATGCCCGCCTGCCACCGGGACAACATCTCGTCGAGACTTGGCCTGTGTTGGACCTGGGATTTAAACCTGACGTTCCCTTGACCGAATGGAGCCTTGCCATCAACGGGTTCGTGACCACTCCCGTCACCTGGACATGGGAACAATTCTTGGCGCAGCCTCAGTTCAAAAACGTCTCAGACTTCCACTGCGTCACGAGCTGGAGCCGGTTCGATAACGAGTGGGAAGGGGTCAGCTTCAAACACATTCTGTCGCTGGTGAAGCCGCTGTCTTCAGCAAAGTTCGTCCTCTTCAAATCGTTCGACGACTACACCACTAACTTGCCGCTTGAAGCCTGCGACGATCAGGACGTGCTGCTGACATACAAATGGAACGGCAGACCCCTCTCGAAGGAACATGGCGGCCCGGTCCGCGTGATTGTCCCGAAGCGCTATGCCTGGAAAGGCGCCAAGTGGGTGAAGGAGATCACTTTTTTGGATAAGGATGAAAAGGGGTTCTGGGAAGTGCGCGGCTACTCGAACAGCGCATTCCCTTGGGAGAACGATCGGTACGGATGAGCCCGTCTAGCAAGATGCTGAACAAGTCTCCCTCAAAACCGTGAAAGGTAAGACGTGAAAGGTGAAACGTAGGACTGCCGAGTGCTCTTCTTCCGAAACCTTTGACGTTTGACGTCTCACGGATCGTTGGCGGGCTTTTCCCGCAGCCAATTCCCCCGTTGCCTCCATTTACCTCCCTGTGGTTTAATCCTCGCGTCCGTCACCTAACTGGCGCAAAACGGCCAACTGTGCCGACCCGCACAAACTGGAATTTCCGAGAGCCAGACCGCTCGTCGTTATTCCCCTTCTATTAACAAGAACCGTTACACAGAGTTTCATGCACTCGCTCAGCCGGTTTGTATCGATCGTCCTATTCTGTGTCGCATGCTGCATCGGCGTTGCAGGCAGTGCCGCAGCCACGCCCTCGTCGCGTTCAAGCGACACCTACATCCGGCAACTTGACGATCTCTCCGCGCTCTGGAGTTTCTACAAACAGACCTATGTTCAGAATGGCCGGGTCGTCAGCCTGGATGAAAACGGCATCACCACATCGGAGGGACAAGGCTACGCCATGCTCCGCGCCGTATGGTCGAACGACCGTGTAACGTTCAATACCGTCTGGGCTTGGACAAAACAGCATCTTCAAGTCCGCGACGACAAGCTGTTTGCGTGGAAGTGGAAAGGGACCGTACTCGATAAGAACTCGGCGACGGACGCCGATACCGACATCGCGCTTGCCCTGATCCTGGCCGCTCGACGATTCGACCATCCGGCGTTCGAGCAAGAATCACTGGCCATCATCGATTCAATCTGGAACCAGGAGATGGTCCACATCGGCTCGCGCGCCTACGTTACGGCTGGCAACTGGGCGCGCTACGAGGACTATCCGACGATCCACGTCGCCTACCTGGCCCCTTATGCCTACGAGATCTTCGCCTCTGTCGATTCTCACCATCCATGGGCCCATGCGATCGAAGCGAGCTATGCCATTCTGCACTGGCTCTATGATGAAGAAGCCCTGCCCGTCCCTCCTGAACTCATCTATCTGGACCCACACACCGGCAGATTGGCTGTTCGACATCCCGTGACGGGGGCCTCCTCCTCATTTAGCTATGACGCCTTCCCGATTTTCTGGCGAGTGGCGCTTGATGCCGCCTGGTTCGGACGATCCGAAGATCCCCTGCGGCAAAAGATGCTGGCGTTCTTCCAGCGCGAATGGGCGGCCCATGGCCTATTCGTCGATCGCTATTCTCTCAAGGGCCTCCCCCTGTCATCGAGTGAAGGCCTTCCGCTCTATGCCACCGTCCATGCCCTGGCCTTCCAGGAACAGCACGAGCTCGCCCGCCTGCTGAGTGAAAAGAAACTCGCCCCACTCAAGGCCGTTGCCGTCGAAGGGAAACGAGTCCCCTACTATTTTCAGAACTGGCTATGGTTCGGACAGGCCTTGTCTCTCTCTCAAGTCCGCCACTACGAGGAATTTCTGGGATTCTTACGCCCGTTCGACGTGGTCGGATTTTCTGAGCACTTCCCCTGGGAACTCTTCGCCGTCACCGTCCTACTTTACCTGATCGCCCGCTGGCATCCAGTTCTGAAGTTCGCCTTTCTGCTCTGTGGGTTCAGCCTTTGTCTCCGCTACCTACATTGGCGGCTCTTCTACACACTGAACGTCCTGGAAACAGGCGGCCTATTTATCAGTGTGGCCTTGTGGGCAGCCGAACTCTATGCCTTCTCCACTGTTGTGCTGCTGTTCATCCAGGTAGGGGTGGGCTGGAGACGCCAGCCTGTCCATCTCCTGGAAGCACCGCAGGGATTTGCTCCCTCCGTCGACGTCTTCATTCCGATCTATTCAGAATCCTGCGACATTCTTGAAAAGACCCTGATCGGCGCTTCAGCAATGGAACATGCCCGCAAACGGATATACGTGTTGGACGACAGTCATCGGGAAGAGGTCTGCCGGTTGGCTGAACGGTTCGGAGCGACGTACATCAAAGGCCCCCGTCGGCATGCCAAAGCCGGCAACCTGAACCACGCCTTGACGCAAACCAATAGCGAGCTGGTCGTGGTGTTCGACACAGACCATATTCCTGTGACGACATTTCTAGTAGAGACCGTCCCATTGTTCGCAGATCCAAAAATGGGCTTTGTCCAAACTCCTCACCATTTCTATAACCAGGATATCTTTCAACGGGCCCTCAACGCCGGCCCCCGCATCCCGAACGAACAGGATCTGTTCAATCATGGAATCCAGGGCGCACGCCAAGGCTGGCAGGGTGCGTTCTTCGTCGGCAGCGGAGCCGTTTTCAGGCGGTCGGCAATCGTGGAAATGGGCGGATTCAACTTGATGAGTATCACCGAAGATATTCACACCAGCCAGCACCTCCACGCGAGGGGATGGAAGTCCGCCTTCGTGGATAAGGATTTGGCGGTCGGACTGACGGCAGAAAACTTAGCCTCGTATATCGTCCAGCGTCGGCGCTGGATGTTGGGTTGTCTCCAGATTTTCTTCAAAGACAACCCGCTCTTCTGCCGAGGACTCTCTCTCCGGCACCGGCTCGGTTATTTCGCCTCTCTCTACTATTTCTTCTTCCCTGTGGCGAGGGTGGTGTTTTGGATCACCCCCCTCTACTTCCTGATGTTTCACCTCCACCCGATTTTCGCCGATGTGTCCATTCTCGTGGCCTATCTGCTGCCCTTCATGATCGTCCTCCCAATGATCTCGGCCATCCTGCTTCCCGGATGGCCCAGACTCATGTGGTCGTCTCTGTATGAAGGGCCGGTAAGTTTTCCACTGTTCCGGTCGATGTACGATCTACTTCTTCCCAAGAACTTGGGGTTCAAAGTCACCCCCAAAGGTCTGCTCTCGGAGCATCGCTCGTTCGACTGGCGATCCTCCGCCAGTCTGGCCATCGC
>JANNIV010000451.1:0-1632 GCA_031405355.1 Nitrospira sp. | reverse complement strand
TAGCCCGCATTATGCATGAACACTTCTGCTGCAATCGCGGATTCGCTGCTGCGACAAGCCTGGACGCGGTGGCTCGGCGTCCAGGCATGCGGTGTCGAGCGCCCTTTGTATGATCCTGGCGCGAAGAAAGAATACCGCAATGAGTTCTAATTTTCGTATCGGCGGTTGCAGTAGAAGTCTTCGTGAATAGTGCGGGCTAAGGCTGCTTGAGCTCTTCGAGCGCAAACTGCTTAGGCAGCATCACCGGAACGACAATCCCGATGGGGTCACCCCGCTTGATAGTCGTCGGCTTTGTGAGCTGTAGCAGAAAGTTGGCGGTGAAGGCGTCATAGTCCGGAAGCCAGTCGTAGATATTCGGCGTACGCTTATACTCCTGGGTCTTTATCCCCTCCCACACAAAAAACGTCCGCTCCGGGTAATGATAGAAGTGGTTCGGCACATCCTTCATCATCAATCCCACCTGCTTGGGATAGTAGAACCGAATGCCGCAGCAGAGCTTGGGATATCCGCTGTTTAAGATTGAGTCGACATACGTTCCTGAAAACGACTTGTAGCCAAGAACCCGCTCTTCCGGCAAGATCGGCGGCGCTTGCCACTTGACCCCATCGGCCGTTCGACGAATCTTACAGTCCACCGGAGACCGAATGAGCCAACCGTACTGGCCCACAGTTCGCACTGGCCCGCAATCGTCGGGAATTACTTTGTAACCCTCGACCGCCACCGTTCGCTGCTCGTCCAGCGACATCCCGGACAACAAGGGTCGATGCGGCATGAAGTCGAGCTTCAGTCGCTCAGGCGCAATGGCAGTCGAATACTCGCGTTCCCAATAGACGACAATCTTATCGTTCGACTCCTCGTCAGTAACCTGTTCTGCTGTCGGCTCACTCATTTCGACAACCGTAGTTGATCTGTCACCCTCGGTGCAAGCACGTACGCTAATAGGAGACTCTCCCTCAGGATGCTCACACAGGCTGTCCAGCAAGGCCGCAGCGAGTGAAGATCCTCAACGTACCCTTGGGGTACGTTGAGGATCTGAACGATGCGAGAACGAAACTGGCGGGCTGTTTCAGCATCCTGTTAGACCTTCTTCATGTGGAATAATGTCACACCCGCCTTCAGCCTTGCTTTCGGCAAGATCGTACGATGCATCCGAAACGTGGGAAGCTGTTCAACTAACTCTTCCCAAAGTATGTGGAGTCCGTGGGATGCGCCGTACTGACCGAGCTGAGCCGAACCGATGACGAACGCATGGCCTCCTTCTCGAAGGACTCGGCTGACCCCCTTCATACGTTCGGCCAAGCCTGCCGCTAGATCTCCTCTATCATAAGACGCCCAGTGGTAGACCACATCATAGGAGTGAGGGGCTTCCTGATCGTACAGCCCTTCGTTCGACATGAATCGAATATTCGAGAGCCAATCCCACCGCTGCAACTCGGCGCAGATACCCCAGAGTTGTTGCGCCTGCTTTTGCGCAAACGCGGGATACCGTACCAGCACGGTATAGTCTCTCGGCCGATCGAACGTGATGCAGTTCGCGATGACGGCATCGCCATTGTCGATGAGCACGCGCCGGGCTTGCGAGAGGACCGCGCCGATTTCCCGGTCCTGCTCGCCAAGATCTTGCAGATAATC
>JANNIV010000450.1:0-2610 GCA_031405355.1 Nitrospira sp. | reverse complement strand
CGGCGCCCACAGCGCCATGCGTGGCGGCATGTTTCAGGGCCAGAGGCGCCATGGTGAGAATCCTTACTCCTTCGTCAGAAACAGCGAGCGCTCAAGGGATGCAAAGAAATTCTGATAGACCTTAGGGTCGTCGATGGGCTTGTTGTTGTAGATGGCATTCGCACGGATGGTCAGACGGTCCTTCGTGTCCTGACGCACGGTGACAGTGACGCTGATGACATCGGAATAGTTGGGCTCGGCAAATCGAGCGGCCGTCACGAGCCCGAGCGGCTCGTTAGCCCGCTCGATAATGAACCCGAGGTCTTGCAGCGATGCGATCACTCCGCGTATGGCGGCGTTCCGGTCTTTGACGTCGAAGGTGCGCGTCTGGATGCTGCGGATCTTGAGCTGCGCGTCGGTCGGCGCCAGGAGATCCTGCGGAGTTTGCGGTGTGGAACAGCTGTAGAGCAGGAGACTTCCGACTATGACCATGCCTCCCCATACGCATCGTTTGCCGGTCATAGATCCTCTTCTTCGCTCGATCATATGGTATGCGCTTCCAGGAACACGGCTTTGGAGAGTTTGGCGAAAAATTGTTGATAGATTTCCGGGTCCCGGATCATTTCCATGTGCTGCTGGCCCGGTGGAATATATTGGCGGTCGACTTGTCCGTCGCCTTTCCATACGACGCGGTAGAACACGATACGTACTTCCTGCCTGGTGGCTTCTTGGTTCAGCGGCCTAGTGATCAATCCAGCCGCGATCTTCTGGTGAAGATCCACTGGGTTGAGTAGTTTTCCCAGTGAGAGGACCAAGAACAAGGCTCGTTGGATATATTGCCCGTATTCCCGAGCGCTCCGTTCTTTCGTTGCCCGCAGGAACCCGACCTCGCGCACGCTCTCCTCGACTTGAAAGCCGAGATCTTGGAGCACTGCGGCCGAAGCCGACAGCAGTTCCTTTTCGTTGGGCGTTTCAAAGAATCGGGTCTGCATCGCCCGGTGCTTGGACGTTTCCGCCGTCAGCTGAAACAACTCAGCCGGCTCCGTGTGAGTGACACATCCGGATAGCAACACGAGCGAAATCAAGTAGATTCCCGTCCGCACCATGCTGTCTCGTCGCCCTGCGATTGGCCGCTCAGAACTGTGAGGAGTTGTAGGCAAAATCGCGAACCTTCTTCTCTTCGTCGTACTTGATGATGATGGTAAGGGTGCGTTGCCGCTGCGAACTGGAACTGCTGCGTGAGCTGCCGCCCAAGATGATGATGCCTGCAAAGGAAGAGCTGGATGTGTCCACCCGGTCGGTCGAAACCTTATCGTACATCCAGACCTCACGGCGTTTTTCATCCGTCGTCACGATATTCGGTGAGCCGAGGAGTTCCGCGACCTGGGAGGCAGCCATACCGACTTTGATTTCTCCCTGGACCTTACCGACGGTCAGCCGGTCCTCTTTGATTTCGGCCTTCTCGCTCCCACAGCCTGCAACGATGACCGACAAACAGAGTCCCACTGCGATCCATAGGTTCTTCATCTGGTGTCCCCCTTCTGCGTGATGTCATTCGAGAGGCTGTGCGGTCTCCTCTTGTTCAGCCAGCTCAAGCACATTTTGCTGCCCTAGGTGCTGGCAGCTGGCGTTCAGACCATTCTTACAATCATAGGGTACTCTTTTCGCGATGAGAAATCACTCAGCTTTCAGGGAAGGTGAAACGTAAGACGTGAAAGGTGAAAGACGGAGCCAGCTTTTTGGTTCATTTGGTTTGTCTAGTGTGTTTCGTTCATCGAACCAAAGAAACCAAACCAACCAAATGAACCAAATAGACCACCCCTAGTTTCTTACTTGGGGGTGATGTGCATGCGTGCGGCTTCCGTCGGGGGGCCACAGGTTGATTTGTCGTAACAGGATTGCACGGTCACGTCCCACAGTCCTTCATGGTCGGCGCCCGCGTCCTTGCAGGATATTCTTGCTGTATTTGCAGGGATAAAGCGTACTGTTTTCTTGGCCTGCTTGCTTTGGTCGATCACTGTAATCTGATACCCGGTGACTTTTGGATCGTTCGTTTTATCCCATGAGATGTTGCACTGCAGTCCGACGGTTGTCGGCTGTTGTTGCTTCGAAGGGGTTGCACAGCCAACGCTCACGAGCAGCGAGATCATGAGCAGTCCCGCCAAGTATTTTGTTAAAGTAACGATAGGTTTCATCAGAGGTTTCCAGAACTGAGAGCCATGGGTTTGCAGCGATTCATTCTGTGCAGGATACACCGGTGAGAGTCTGGTTTCTACTCGTTAGAGGGTGATAGGTTCGGACCACTAGCCCGCATTGAGACGGAAAGGGGGTGCCGCTATGGCAATGTCTGAGGCTTTGTCGAATCAGGAGATTCAAGCTGCTTGGGCCAACCTTGCCGAGGAGGTCCGCACGAGGGTTTTGCTGACACTCAGAATGGGTCGGCCATTTGGTTCGCATGTGCCCTATGTTTTGGCAAAGACTGGACGCGTGCCTACATTCATGTGAGCCGCTTGGCGTTGCACACAGAACATCTTTTGCACGACTCTCGCGTGGGGTTGTTTGTCTCGGAGCCGGACAGGCAGGGAAAGAATCCATTGGCCCTACGGCGGATGAATCTTCAGGGTGAGGCGG
>JANNIV010000449.1:0-6397 GCA_031405355.1 Nitrospira sp. | reverse complement strand
AACCGTATCGAGCGAGTCGGCGCCGAGATCTTCCACGAAGCTGGCTTCGGGCGTGACCTCATCCTCTTCGACTCCGAGCTGTTCACCGATAATTTTCTTGACCCGTTCATCCACAGTACCCATCGATTTTCCTGCCTCCTTCCCCATCCTAGACCCTCCTTGTCGCTGCGAACCCCGCCGCAGCATCATACAATATTTTGTTCACACAGTCGTCAAGGCATCAACATCCCGCCGTTCACGTGCAACACATGCCCGGTGATGTAAGCCGCCTCGTCCGACACAAGAAAACGCACCGCCGCCGCAACATCGGCCGCAGTACCCAACCGTCCTAATGGGATCTGCTTCTGGAGCATGTCTCTCACCTCCGTCGACAATCCCTGCGTCATGGCGGTATCGATAAATCCCGGCGCGACCGCGTTCACTGTGACTGAGCGGCTCGCATATTCCCGTGCCACCGTCTTCGTTAACCCGATCACCGCCGCCTTCGATGCCGCGTAATTGGCTTGGCCCACATTACCCATCGCTCCGACGATCGATGCGATGTTGACGATACGACCATACCGCTGCTTGGTCATCGGGAGCAAGACCGCCTTCGTGCAGTTGAACGTCCCGTTCAAATTGACTTGCAGCACGAGATTCCAATCCTCCTCTTTCATCCGCAACAGCAACCCATCGCGCGTAATCCCGGCATTATTCACCAGAATATCGACTTTCCCCCATGCTTTGAGCACCTGATCGACCATCGCTTTGGTGTCGGCGGCATCGGCGACATTCACTTTGACGTTCAGCGCCTTGCGCCCCAACTGCTCCACCGCTGCAACCGCATCCTTCGACCGGACCGGATCAAGATCGGCGACCACAATGTCGGCCCCGGCTTGCGCCAATGACTCGGCAATGGCCCGGCCGATCCCTTGCGCCGCTCCCGTGACTATCGCAACCTTACCATGAAGTGACATCACAACTCCGTTATTTGCTCAACGTTATTCGTTAAATGCTCTGATATTCCCATTTTACGATTCACGATTCACGCTTAACGTCTTTAGCGTGGCTTCCAACGACTTAGGATCATGAACGTTCAGGGTCACCGCGTCCGGCAGAATCCGCTTGATCAAGCCGCTCAACACCGTTCCAGGCCCAACCTCGACGAATGTCGTCACACCCATCGCAGCCATGGCTTTCACCGAATCTTCCCAGAGCACCGACGAAGGAAGTTGTCGTACCAGCGATGCCTGAATGTCGCTCGCCTTCGTGATGGCTTTCGCTTCGGCATTGTTAATCAGTGGCATTTTGAGATCGGACCAGGCGATCGCAGCCAAATCTCCGGCCAGTCGATCGGCAGCCTTCTGCATCAATGGGGTATGCACCGGCACACTCACGGGAAGAGGGATTGCTTTTTTACACCCCTTGGCCTTCGCCAGTTCAATGGCCCGTTCCACGGCGGCCTTTTCCCCGGCAATGACAATCTGGCCTGGCGAATTGAAATTCGCTGCAGCCACAACTCCTACAGACGAGGCCTCTCGACAGACCTCTTTCACCACGTCGACCGAGAGGCCAAGAAGCGCGGCGACAAGCCCAGTCCCAGGCGGCACTGCTTCAGCCATATACCGGCCTCGTTTCTGTACAATCCCCACCGCCTCGCGATAGGTCATTCCACCAGCGGCGACAAGGGCCGAATATTCACCCAGGCTATGACCAGCCACCGCAATCGGTGCGATGCCCAATGGCTTGAACGCCTGGAGCGCGGCGATACTGCTCACCAGCAATGCCGGCTGAGTATATTCCGTGAGGTTCAATCGTTCCACTGGTCCGTCAAAACACAGTGCGGCAATGTCGTACCTCAGTACCGACGAGGCCTCTTCGTACAGACTCCTGATGCTCGGATCAGCCTCCACTAAGGCTCTTCCCATCCCGACTGACTGAGACCCCTGGCCTGGGAAGACCAACCCGATACTGGATGCCCTTGTTGATTGGAGAGTCGCCATACTACCGGAGTGATTGCACGAGGCTACTGTTTACTCTCATCATCGAATTATTCGAAGCAGAGGAAGGCGCACGGCACCACCCCCGTGAGGTTAGATATCGTCGAATTTCCTTGGAATGTCAACGGGAAAAAGTTCCGGAAAGCCGTCAGCGGTCAGCCCTCAGCCATCAGCGAGAATTTCCGATTCCGGAGTTGATCGCTGATAGCTTCGTCTGCTACCACCTGATCAGCGCCGATGCCCACGTCAGTCCAGCGCCGAAAGCCCCTAACATCACCACACTCCCGTCTTTGATTCGCCCTTGCCGCACGGCTTCATCCAAGGCAATGGGAATTGAGGCGGCCGAGGTATTTCCATACCGATCGAGGTTCAACATTACTTTCTCCGGAGGGAGTCCGAGGCGCTCGGCTACCGCTTTGAGAATACGCACATTCGCTTGATGTGGCACGTAGAGGTCGAGATCCTCAACACGGAGATGATTCGCAGCCAAGGTTTCCCGTGCAACTTCCTCCAAGGTCCGAACCGCCACCTTGAAGGTCTCATTCCCCTTCATCTTGATGTACTGCATCCGTTCCGCTACAACCTTCTCAGAGGGAGGTAACCGCGATCCTCCCCCCGGCACCGCAATCAAATCGCAGAGAGTGCCATCGGAGCGAAGGTGCGTCGAGAGGATGCCCCGGTCGTCCTCACTGGCGCTGATCACTGCCGCCCCAGCCCCATCGCCGAACAAAATACAGGTATTGCGATCGGTCCAATCGGTAATCGCCGACATTACTTCAGATCCGATAATCAATACATGACGCATGCCGGTTCTGACATAAGCATCCGCCACCGATAACGCATAGACGAACCCGCAACAGGCGGCCGATAAATCGCAAGCCGCCGCGCGAGTCGCCCCCAGTCGATGCTGGATCAAACAGGCCGTGGCAGGAAGCGGATAATCGCCGGTACAGGTGGCCAGCAGGATCAGGTCAAGATCGGCTGCGCTCACCCCGGCGGCGATCAGAGCTCGTTCCGCCGCCTTCACCGCCAGATCGGAACAGGCTTCACCGGGACCAGCCACATGCCGCTCTCGGATGCCGGTCCGTTCGACGATCCATTCGTCTGAGGTGGCCACCATCCGTTCGAGATCGGGATTGGTCAACACCTTGGTCGGCACATAGGATCCAGTCCCTGCAATGCGGGCCTTCATGCCGACGTATCCTCAGCGGGCTTGACTTGCGAGAAACTTTCTTCAATATCGCGCTGAATCAGCTCATCGACACGACTCTCTGCTAACCCCTTCGCCCGACGAATGGCATTCTTGATCGCCTTGGCAGACGAACGGCCATGGCAGATCATCGTAATACCGTTGACGCCCAGAAGCGGCGCTCCGCCGAATTCCGCGTAATCGATTTTTTTCTTCAAGTTACGCAACGGCCCGGCAATGAATGGATAGGCCAAGCGGCCTAAGAATGACCCGGAGATTTCCTTGACTAACAACTTCTTGATCGTATCGGCCACTCCCTCGGAAATTTTTAGCGCAACGTTCCCGATGAAGCCATCGCACACCACGACATCGGCGCTCCCGCTATACACATCGCGGCCTTCGACATTGCCGATGAAGTTGAGTTGACTGGCCTTGAGGAGCTTAAATGCCTCCTTGGTCACCTCATTTCCTTTACCATCTTCCTCCCCGATGCTCAACAGCCCGATACGTGGGTTGGGCTTACCGAAGAGATGTTTGCCGTACTCATTTCCCATGATGGCAAATTGTGCCAGATGCTGAGCCGAACAGTCCACATTGGCTCCCACATCCAACATGACCGCCGTACCAGTCAATGTGGGCAGGCTTGTTGCGATCGCCGGCCGTTCGACACCCTTCGTTAGTCCAAGAATAAAGAATGACGCTACCATACTGGCGCCGGTGTTCCCAGGGCTGACCACGGCACTCGCCTCGCCGCTCTTGACCAATTCAGTGGCAACCCAGATAGAAGAATCCCGCTTCTTGCGGGCGACGGAAGCAGGCGACTCGTGCATCTCAACGACTTGGGAGGCATGCCGGATAGAGAGGCGGGGGTCCGTACAACCGAGACGGCGACATTCGGCGGTGATGATAGCCTCGTCACCGACCAACAGCACTTCGACATCGCATTCCTGGGCGGCCTGGAGAGCTCCCTCAATGGCCGGAGCCGGTCCATGGTCACCGCCCATGACATCTAGCGCGATCTTCATAGAGCTGAGTACTCATCGAACGATGACGTATCGCGCGGTCGGGAAAGGAAATCAGTAGTTACCACGCGACTTGCGGGAGGAGTTTAGAGCAGTGAACCGATCGACGCAACAGGCAAACAGTCATCACCCCGTCGTGATCCGTAGAACCACCGAGCACAGCTGCTGCCCCTGTCACGAACCCGACTAGGACTCTTCGACCTGGATGACCGCCTTGCCCTTATACGTTCCGCAATTCAAGCAGGTGTAATGTGGCAGCTTGATCTCGTGGCACTGGGGACAGACGGACATGCCCGGAGGGGTGATGCGCAGCTTTTGCGTGCGCCGCTTGTCGCGGCGTTCCCGTGAATGTTTATGTTTCGGATTCGGCATGGCAACTCCTTCTCACGTTCGATGAAGCTCCCCGCAGCAAGCTGCGGGGTATCTTGCGAAATTCTCCGAAGCCACTACCCTCCTTCGCCAAGGCTACGAAGGGTTCTCCCCGCCTTCATCCCCGTAGCGAGCTACGGGGTATTCGGCGAAGGAGAATAGCTGACGATCCTACTACGAATCTGACGATCCGCTGGTCTTGCGTTTCATGCTCTGGACCACCCGAAATGTCGGAATTGGCGGTTCCACGGCACAGTGACAGGGCCCCTCATTCAAATTCTTCCCGCATTGCGCACAGAGCCCCAAACAATCATTGTTGCAGAGCGGCTGCATCGGCGCCGATAGAATCACGTGTTCACGCAACATGGGAGCCAGCTCCAGCTGATTGCCCTGGTATTGATACTGATCGTCCGGCTCCTCTTCCGGCTCAGCCTCCACGACCTCCGCGCGCGCCTTTCGGGGATCGACTCGCTTCGGATGACGAGGCGCTGGCTTGGGCTCCGGGACAAAGGCCGCCCGCACAGAAAAAGCCAGCAAATCCTCATACCCCTTCAAACACCGCACACATTCGCGAATGATCGTGCCTTCCAGCACACCGGTCACGGCAACCAGCCCTTCGATGTTGGTCAGGTCCAGGCTCACAGCCAGCGGTCCCAGGACTACAGCTTCGTCCTCGGTGAGACCGAGTTCTTCCGCCGTGACCTCGCCGACCAGCGAAAGCCCATCGACAGTGATGTCAGCCAGCAGCGGCCTGAGCAGTTCCATCGTGGCGCCTACCTGCATTCCTATCCCCAACGTGACAATTATCGTTCTTCAGCAAAGCTGATAAGTGCAATGTGCCGGGCCCGCTTGACAGCGGCCGTCAATTCGCGCTGATGCCTCATGCAATTGCCGGAGATGCGCCGCGGGACAATCCGACCCCGCTCAGTCAAAAAGTTTCTCAGTAGCCCGACATCTTTGAAATCGATCGACCCCTTCTCGATACAAAACCTGCAAGGCCGTCTACGCTGAAAAAACCGTCCTCCACCGCCGCCGTCTCGGTCTCCGCCTTGTTGCTGTTCACGCTCCATCATAGACCGTCTCCCTATTTGTTAGCAGGATGCTGAAAAAGCCCGCCACCCTACCTTGTTCATTTGGTCTGCCTGGTCTATCTCGTTTATTGGTTGGTTTGGTTTGTCTTGTTTGGTTGGTTGGTTGAACGAAACTAACCAGCTGAACCAAATTCAAAAGATAAACTAAACAAACAAGATGAACCAAACAGACAGATCTACGCTCACACATGCTCGTCGGATTCAAACCCCGGGTCATCGTGCACAGGCGCATCAGCCCCGCCTCCGCCACCACCGCCATCCTGGCGTTTCGGCATGAACGTCACTGTTTGGGCCACCACCTCATGCTTGCTGCGCTTCTGGCCGTCTTCCGTTTCCCATCGGCGATGCTGCAACCGACCATCGACGATGATTCCGTTCCCCTTGCTAAGATACTGCCCGCAATGTTCCGCCTGCTTGCCAAAGACGACAATGTCGACAAAACAGACTTCTTCTTTCAATTCGTCACCCTGCTTGTACCGCCGGCTGACCGCGAGGCCCAAACTGGCCACCGGCGTCCCGTTCGGCGTATACCGCAGCTCAGGATTCCGCGTGAGGTTCCCGAGGAGAATGACCTTATTAAACCCGGCCACCGGCAAACTCCTCTGATGACGTCTCGAGCGGCCGTGGCGGCACCAGTTCTTTTTTGAGGTGGACAGTCAAAAACTTGATGATGGTGTCTTCCAGACGATAGGACCGCTCCAATTCGCCGACCGTGATGTTCGGCGCTCTGAAGTAGAAGTAGACGTA
>JANNIV010000448.1:0-7138 GCA_031405355.1 Nitrospira sp. | reverse complement strand
CGCAACGCGTTCGCTTCACGATCGGTCAAATACCTGAATTCACCAGGGTTCAAATCGCCCAACGAGAGTGGACCCATCTTAATTCTCGTCAGCTTCAAAACCGGGTGACCCACCGTCTCCATCATACGTTTCACTTGATGCTGGCGTCCCTCACGGATAGTAATCTCCAGCCAGGAGTTTAGCTTGGCCTTTTTGACCTTCTTGACGATAGCCGGGCTCGTCATGCCATCTTCCAGTTGCACGCCCTGTTCTAACTGCCTGATATGGTCATCCGTCACCACCTGCTTCACCTTGATGAGATAGGTCTTCGGCACATGGTAGCGGGGATGGAGCAGGGTCTGAGCCAAGTCGCCATGATTGGTCAGGAGCATCAACCCTTCGCTGTCGAAGTCTAACCGACCGACGGGAAACACCCGTACCGATATCCCACGGAGAAAATCCTTTACCGTCGGCCTGCCTCCAGGATCGTTCAATGTCGACATCACGTTCTTCGGCTTATTCAGCAACAGATACACGTACGGCTGGGCGGAACTGATATGCTTGCCGTCCACCTTGATATGGACGCGATCCGGATCGACCTTGGTACCAAGCTCCGTCACGACCTTGCCGTTCACCGTGACACGCCCAGCAGCAATCCACTCCTCAGCCTTCCGCCGCGAGGCCAATCCCGTTCCAGCAATAACTTTTTGTAGTCTGATAAGCATATGTGGTTAATGGTTGATGGAACATGGTTGATGAAGAATGTCCCGCCTGTCTTGACCTCCACCATTCACCATTACCCATTCACCATTCATCTCGTTTATTCCCACTCAATGGTGGCCGGTGGCTTCGAGCTGATGTCGTAGACTACCCGATTGACGCCCTTCACTTCATTGATGATCCGGTTCGACAGCTTGCCCAACACATCATTTGGAATCTTGGCCCAATCGGCCGTCATGCCGTCCAGGCTCGTGACGGCACGCAATGCAATCACATGTTCATAGGTCCGCTGATCGCCCATGACGCCCACGGTCCTGATCGGCAACAGCACGGCAAGCGACTGCCAAATCTCCCGATACAAACCGGCAGCGCGAATCTCCTGATCGAGAATGGACTCAGCCGCTCGCAGGATGACCAGTCGCTCCTTCGTAACCGCTCCCAACACCCGAATGGCAAGGCCGGGCCCTGGGAAAGGTTGCCGCCACACAATCTCGTCCGGCAAACCCAGTTCCTTCCCCAGCACTCGCACTTCATCCTTAAACAGTTCCCGTAAGGGCTCAATCAACTTGAGCTTCATCCGAGCCGGCAACCCGCCCACATTGTGATGCGTCTTGATCGTAGCCGACGGGCCCTTAAAGCTCACACTCTCAATCACATCCGGGTAGAGCGTGCCCTGAACCAGAAACTTCGCGCCGCCGGATTTCTTCTTCGCTTCGGCCTCGAACTGTTCGATAAACTGCTTCCCGATAATTTTCCTCTTACGCTCCGGATCGATCACCCCTTTGAGTTTGGCAAGGAATGAATCGGACGCATCAAGGAGGCGCAAGTTCAGATGAAGCTGTTGCGCAAAAGTCTGTTTGACCTGTTCTTTCTCTCCCGCCCGAAGCAGCCCGTTGTCGACAAAGATGCAGGTCAGCTGGTCACCAATGGCGCGATGGGTGAGTGCCGCTGCCACCGATGAGTCCACCCCACCACTCAAGGCGCAGATCACTCGCTCCTTGCCGACTTGCTCACGAATCTGCTGTACCGCTGTCTCCACATAGGACTGCATCGTCCAGGTCGGCTTACAGCCACAAATATCATAGACGAAATTCCTGAGGATCTGGGTCCCCTCCGGCGTATGGACGACTTCCGGATGAAACTGAAGACAATAGATTCGACGCTTGTGATC
The DNA here is from genome assembly GCA_031405355.1 of Nitrospira sp. Lineage (GTDB taxonomy): Bacteria > Nitrospirota > Nitrospiria > Nitrospirales > Nitrospiraceae > Palsa-1315. Next base: position 5,268 of record JANNIV010000448.1, on the reverse strand, counting down.
GTCACGCTTCATCGCCGCGATCGGCGAATTCGCCGTATGCGCGATCGATCGGAAGCCAGGCGGCATCCGTTCGATACGGTCTCCGTGTGACATCCAAACGACGGTCGATCCGCCTTCGCCGATACCCTTGAAGAGATTGCTCTTGTCGTCGATCGTCAGATCCGCCCGGCCATACTCCCGATGCTTGGATTTCGTCACTTCACCGCCCGACAGATGGGTCACCAGCTGCATCCCGTAGCAAATACCGAGGATGGGAATGCCTAGATCGAAGAGTTCCTTGGGAAGGGACGGCGCCTTCTTCTCATACACACTGGAGGGGCCGCCAGACAGTACAATGCCTTGCGGACGATAGGCGAGAATAGTCGCCAGGGGAACGGTGCAGGGCAGAATTTGCGAGTAGACGTGGGCTTCGCGAATACGGCGTGCAATCAACTGGGTATATTGCGACCCGAAATCAAGGACCAGGATTCTATTGTGCCAGAGTTCCATGCGTCGAAAAGAGCTTATGGCTTATAGCTGATGGCTAATAGCAGTAGAAAGATTTGGAGAAGCAAGGAGGAAGCATCGGTCGGCGTTTGTGCTATTCGCTATAAGCCACACGCCATTCGCTCTTGGATCTACTCCCAATCCATCCGGTAATTCGGCGCTTCCTTCGTGATAATCACATCGTGCACGTGGCTTTCGCGAAGACCGGCGACCGTCTGCCTGATAAACGTGGCCTTCTGCTGTAAGTCAGAGATCGTCTTGCATCCGCAATAGCCCATGCCGGACTTCACGCCGCCAATCAATTGGTAGATGACGGCTGAAAGTTTTCCCTTATAGGGGACGCGACCTTCGATGCCTTCAGGGACCAGCTTCTGCGCCGGTCTCCCGGCCTGGCCATAGCGATCTCCGCCGCCTCGCTCCATCGCGCCGATCGAGCCCATGCCGCGGTACACCTTATAGGTTCTGGCTTGATACAGTTCCGTGTCACCAGGCGATTCTTCCGTGCCTGCCAAGAGTCCACCCAGCATGACCGAGGACGCACCCGCTGCCAAGGCCTTCGTGATATCGCCAGAATACTTGATCCCACCGTCTGCAATGATCGGAATACCGCTGCCTGCAAGGACTTTTGCACAATCGGCAATCGCCGTCAGCTGCGGCATTCCGGCCCCGGACACAATGCGGGTCGTACAAATCGAGCCAGGCCCCACACCTACCTTTACGGCATCGACACCGGCCTTGAGGAGATCCTTTGCCGCCTCGGCGGTGCCGATATTCCCTGCTATCAGTTCGAGTTCCGGATAACGTTTCTTGATCATCTTGACCGTATCCAGCACCGCTTGAGAATGCCCGTGAGCTGTATCGACCACGATAAGGTCTACCCCAGCCTTCTTGAGCTGCGCCACACGATCTTCCGTCTCGGGCCCTACCCCAACCGCCGCACCGACACAGAGCCGGCCATGACCGTCCTTGCAGGCGTTGGGATACATGATGCGTTTTTCGATATCCTTGATGGTAATGAGGCCCTTCAGCTCAAAATCTTTATTGACGACCGGCAGCTTCTCGATCCGATGCTCGTGCAACACCTCGCGGGCCTTTTCCAAGCTGGTCCCTTCGGGCGCCGTGATCAGCTTGTCGCGCTTCATGATTTGCGAGACCTTCAAATCCATCCGGGTTTCAAACCGCAGATCGCGATTGGTGAGAATACCGACCAGTTTCTTGTCTTTTGTCACAGGAATCCCGGAGATCCGGTATTTCGCCATCAAGGCATGGGCATCTCGAATCGTTTGATCGGGCGATATCGTGATCGGGTCGAGAATCATGCCGCTCTCTGATTTTTTGACCCGGTCCACTTCTGTCGCTTGATCAGTCGGCGACAACACACGGTGAATAATCCCAAGACCACCTTCGCGGGCGATGGCGATGGCCAACCGAGACTCGGTGACAGTATCCATGGCCGAGCTGATGATGGGAATGTTGATCTTGATATGGCGAGTCAGCCTCGTACGCATGTCGACTTCACTCGGCAAGATCTGAGATTTTGCCGGAACCAACACGACATCGTCGTAGGTCAGTCCTAGGCGCGGTTCTTTATCTAACATTTTTCTCCGTCATCGCTCCGTCATAATGTCTGAATGTCTACAAGTCTGAACGTCATAAAGTCGGGGTCGGTACAGCCTGAAAGTTTCCAGACTTGAAGACTTTATGACTTGGGACTGTCCGATTCCGCCGTCATCTCTGTTGTTGTTTCCGCAACTTCCTGGAGTAATTCACTCCCCTCGTCCGCCGGCATGAACTGCTCAACCCTGGTATTTCCGCTATCGACGACAAAGACGCTTCCCTTGGCATCGACGGCTATGCCATAGGGGAAGTTGAACTGCCCTTTGCCGTTCCCAAACCCACCCCATTGGGTGATGAAATTACCTTCTCTGTCGAACTTCTCGACGCGATGATTGCCGGTGTCTGAGACGTAGACATCGCCGGCTCCATCGACCGTCACGCCCCAGGGTGACCGCAACTGACCCGCCTCCTGCGCAAGCGCGCTGCTGGCGTGGCCCGGCTCGGAACTGCCCCCCCACTTAGCCAACAGCTGTGGCAGCACGTTGGTACTGGTATCGAATTTCTGGATCCGGTGATTACCCATGTCGACGACATACACAAATCCATCCGTCTGGTCCACCGCCACGCCGCGCGGAAAGTAGAACTGGCCGTCTCCGTTTCCGAAGCTACCCCAGGACATGATGAACTCCCCGTTCATATCGAATTTCTGCACACGGAAATTGGCGCTGTCGACCACATAGACATACCCACGCACCCGATCGACCGCGATGCCCCAAGGTGAGTTGAACTGCCCTTCGCCGTTTCCACGCGACCCGAACTTCATGAGATACCCGCCGAGTTTCCCGTCAAATTTCTGGACACGATGATTGTTCGTGTCGACCACCCAGACATCGCCCTTGCCGTCGCAGGCAACGCCGGTAGGGTTATGGAAGTTTCCATTAGACATACCGAAGTTGCCCCAGAGGATGATGAAGTTACCGGCATTGTCGAACTTCTGAACCCGGTTGTTCCCGTTGTCGACCACGAACAGCGATCCCTGTTGATCGACACAGAGCCCGTAGATCGGGGCCATGAACTCGCCGCCATGCAGCAACGATGCGCCACGGCCTGTCCGGCCCCATTCGGACACGCAGAGATACCCCGACGTGTTGACCAAAATTGTGGCGCTCGCAGGGGTGGAGACGTTGCCTCCCACATCCTTAAACCAGACGTAGATCGACTTCTGCCCGTCTCCTGGCGACAAAATATACGGGATCGTCGCGCCGAATTTGGTAGCCGGTATCACCTCGACCCATCCCGGCGTCCCAGCCGTGGGAGTCATCGGCGCCTCGGAAACAAAGTAGGCCGCCACTCCGGTATCGACATCGTTCGCTGAAACAGTGGCAATGATTTCCGGCGTATTCGTCATGAAGGCGCCATGATTGATCACGGCGTAGGGATTTTGTGGCGCGGTGATATCGATGAGCACCGGCGTCACCATCACTTCATTCGACAACTCGCTTTCGGCGCCGGACTCGAACACCGCTGACAGGGCATAGTAATAGGGGGTATCGTTCGAGAGACCGGCATGAGCATAGGGATTCGTCACCCCTTCAATTTTCGTCGCCGTCTGGGTCGTGAGCTTCGGAACGGTATTGAAATAGAGGTTATAGGACAGGGCGCCAGGAACCTCCATCCAGCTCAGAAATGCTTCCGTATCGCCGGCTTTGACCGCCACGCTGCGGGGCGCCGGAATCTCACTCGGCGCCTGATTGGGTGACGCCTCATCCTTCCCTCGATTGAGTTCTTCCTCCGTCGGCACATACTTGAGAATGCGGCCGTTGCCGCTATCGACCACGTACACCGCGCCTTCTTTATCAACTGCGATCCCATAGGGAAAATTGAGCTGCCCTTCCGACTTGCCACGGTTTCCCCAGGCACAGAGGAATGTCCCGTTGCCGTCGAACTTTTGAATACGGTGGTTGCCGGTATCGACCACATAGACGTTGCCCAGCGCATCGCAGGCAATCCCCCAGGGGGACTTGAATTGGCCTGGTCCTGCTCCGTCGCGACCCCACTTGGTAAGAAAGCTCCCGCGGGCATCGAACTTCTGAATGCGATTGTTGCTTTCATCGGCGACGAAGATATTGCCGACAAAATCGACCGCCACACCGCGGGGGAAAAAGAAGGCGCCGTCGAAGCTCCCGTCACGGCCCCACTTGAGGAGCGACTGCCCGTCCGAGGTGAACTTCTGGATACGCGCATTGCTCGTGTCGGACACGTACAGATTTCCCTCTGCATCTGTTGCCAATCCCCAGGGCACATCGAACTTGCCTAGATCCGCCCCGCGCCACGCAAATCCAAACTTGCCCCAGGCCTGCATGACATTACCGTTGAGATCGAATTTCTGAATGCGGTTATTGCCGCTGTCGGCAATGTACAGCACGTCGTTCGGCCCGATGGCCAATCCGCGCGGATAGTAAAAGCTCCCTTCCTGCGCAGAGGGATCGCCGCCCCATCGTGCGAGAAACTTTCCGGACTTGTCGAGCTTCTGAATCGAATGGTTATCGGTATCGGCAATGTAGATATTGCCGTCCTTGTCGAGCGTGATCCCCGTGGGTGAGCTGAACTCCCCGTTGTCCACACCTTCTCCGCCGATGATCATGGCCAACAGATAGGGCGAGGGAATCGCCATGACCTCTTGGGATTCGAGACTCTCCCCCTTCTGCGTCACCACGGTGATGACGTAATGGTAGCAAGTCCCGTTGGCCAGATCGTCATGGACAAATGGACTCTGCGCCCCTTCCACACAGGTGGCTTTATCTTTTTTCACTCCAATGACGGCTTTAAAGTCGTCGGCGGAGGCAATCGGACGCGTAAGATCGGAGAACTTGATCATCACGCCCTTGGTGGTCTGGAAGTAGAGATTGTAGTACATGGCATCCGGAACCGGATCCCACGTGACCGTGATGCGCCCATTACTCGACTTCGCTCGTACGTTTTCAGGCGCGAGCGGGAGTTCATCCTCTTCTGCCACCGAATCGCCGGCCCCCCATTCTCCCAGAGTCCCATCGACGGTCAGACGCAATCGATCGAACCGAAACATCTCGTCGAACAGCCATGCTTTGATCATATGGTGGTGCCTTGTGTGACAGGACCGGGTGATACGGAAGAACTTCGCCTCTTTCAACAACTTAGATCGAGAAAAGGAAGTCTAGCAAAGCGGCTTGAGGGGAGTCAACGGGG
>JANNIV010000447.1:0-10258 GCA_031405355.1 Nitrospira sp. | reverse complement strand
ACATTTCGATGAAGAGGTCGACGAATTCCATCGGGGACTCCAGACCCTTGAAGCGAAGGAACTCACCCCTCAAGGCGTTCAGCTACTCAAGGACACCAAGCGATTCCAGCAAGAACGACTCATGATTTTCCGCTCAGAACTAGAGCATGGCCGGTCGTCTCCAGCACTCCTGTCTGCGGACTATGAAGGTCGTCGCGATGCCTTGATGGACCGTATAAGCGGCATACTCCAGAAATTTATCGATCTTCATGAGACAGGCATTAGTGTCGGTGTCAGCCAGTCACGGGAAAGCTCAGCACAAGCTGAAACAGTGACGGAGCAGCTGGTTTTGCTGGCGCTGGTATTCGGCATTGCACTCGCCGGTTTTGCCAGTTATACGGTCCTACGCCCGTTGCGCCAATTGCAGACCCATATTAAACAGATTGGGCAGGGGAATTTCCGCACGTCGCTGAATATTCGGGCTCCCAGCGAATTGCGCGACCTTGTCGACGCCGTCAATTGGATGGGCACGAAGCTGCAAGAACTGGATGATATGAAGGGGGAGTTTCTCGCCCATGTCTCCCATGAGTTACGCACACCCATGGCTTCGATCCAAGAAGGCACCCATCTGCTGTTGGATGAAATTCCAGGCCCCTTGTCGCAAGAACAGCGCACGACCTTGCGTATCATGGCGGACAGCAGCCGCCGCCTCATCACCCTCATCTCTACTATTCTGGATCTCTCCAAGATGGATGCCGGGATGATGGAGTATCGAATTGTCCCGACTGACCTCAAGCGCATCACAGATATGTCGGTCAACAAGGTCCAGCTCCTCGCCGATGCCAAGCATGTGCAGCTGTTATTGGAAGCGCCTGCACAACGAGTGTGGGTCATGGCGGATGCGCTTCGAATTGAGCAAGTACTCGACAATTTACTCTCAAATGCCTTGAAGTTCAGTTCGGAAGGAGGCATTGTAAAGGTGCTCATGAAGCCGGACTTGCAAGCGGGAGTCCTTGAGGTGAGTGTGACCGATGGAGGACCCGGTATCCAAGCCGAAGATCTGCCCTTTATTTTCGAACGGTTCTATCAAGGACGCACGAAGGCTAAACATGCCACACCGGGGAGTGGCCTAGGGCTGGCACTGGCAAAAAAAGTGGTGGAAGCACACGGAGGACGGATTTGGATCGAAAGCGAAGTCAAGAAGGGAACGACTGTACGATTTATCCTGCGCCTCACGAAACCAGTGGAAACGGCATAAAGGCTGTCCTCCGAGGCGCTGCCTTGGGGGTTTTGTCGTCCCTATTTCTTTTCGCTGGATGCGCGGCATGGTCGCCTGCCCCGCAATTTTCACATCCCTACTTTGTGGTGGATGCGGGAGAGGCAAAATCCCTCCAGGCATTGGCAAAAAAACAGGATGTCCTCGTTCCGAAATGCGCCGAGCACAACTCTTGCGACCATGTCTATTTCACACGCGCGTTGTTGGGGCTCTACGAAAGTCGAGACAGCGCCACGAAGTATTTCGAGAAAGTGATCGCCGTCGTACCCAAGAGCCAGCTGGCCGTTTCCAGCAAGCTTTGGATAGATCTGCTGGAGCATCATGCCGCTCCCGTTGAACAATCCTGGTTCCAATCGGTCGTGACAGCCCCGGCGATTTCGGAGAGTCAGGCGATCCTGGCTCAGGCCTCAGATCGGCTGGTGCGGGACTTGCTTGATAGGGAGCTAATCATCCAGCAATTTCGGGCCATAAAGGAAGCCGACTCTCAAGCCTTGGAAAACCTCCAGAGGGAATTAGCCGAACGTGAACGGAAGGTGGATTCAGGCAGCGGTAAGGATTCAGGCAGCGGTAAGAAGGGCTCGACCGATTCAATCACCGTGGCGTCCTTACAAAGGCAACTATCTGATCGAGATAGGAAAATAGAGGAATTGACGAGCCAATTAGAGGCATTGAAGCGCATCGACCAGGAAATGCGGGATAAAGTTCGTCCTATCCATCCCCCATCGTCGGTTGTACCGCCTCCGACTGGGCCGTAACCGATGACACTGCAGAAGGAGTTTCATGGAAAAAGAACATATTCTCATAGTTGACGATGAAGAGGGACTATTACATCTCGTGAAGATGCGGTTAACCGCTATGGGCTTTGCTGTCACAGGTTGTACCACCGGGCATGAAGCCCTCGCCGTAGCCAAGAATAACCGGTTTGACCTTGCCATTACCGACCTTCGGCTTGGAAACGAAGACGGATTGAATGTGACGGAAGAACTGCTGCGGATTCATCCAGGCCTTCCAGTTATCATCCTGACGGCCCATGGCAGTATCCCCAATGCCGTGGAAGCGATGCAGCGGGGCGCCTTTGGATATCTCACCAAGCCGTTCGACGACAAGGAGCTCAAGGCCAAGATCGAAGAAGGACTTTCTCCTCAGCGGATGAGAGGTGAGATTCAGCGGCTGAAGTCTCTTGTCAACGAACTGTACGGAATGGAGAACATCGTCGCGCGGAGTCCCGCGATGCAGCGCTTACTTCAGCAAGTCGTGCAGGTGGCAGACTCGGACGCGACCATTCTTCTCTTCGGAGAAACCGGGACTGGTAAAGAAGTGTTCGCGCGCGTCATCCATGCGAACAGCCGACGGAGTAAAGGACCGTTTGTCGCCCTCAATTGCGCAGCCATTCCCGAAACACTCTTCGAGTCAGAGCTCTTCGGGCATGTGCGCGGGGCCTTTACCAGTGCCCATGGTGCGAAGCGAGGTCTGTTTCAAAGCGCCAACGGCGGCACGCTCTTTCTCGACGAGATCGGCGAAATGCCTCTCTCGATGCAGGTCAAACTGTTGCGGGCCGTGCAGGAACGGGAAGTTCGCGAAGTCGGCTCTGAACTTTCAAGCAAGATCGATGTGCGGATTATCGCTGCAACCAACAAAGACCTCGGCGAAGCCGTCAAGAACGGGTCGTTCCGGAACGATCTGTACTATCGCATTTCTGTCGTTCCGCTATTTATCCCGCCGCTTCGTGACCGCCGAGACGATATTCCATTGCTGGCGCAACAGTTTCTGACCTCGAGTGCAAAACGGGCAAATAAAGGATTGCGCGGCTTTACGCCGGCTGCTCTTAATCGGCTGGTCACACATCCCTGGCCCGGCAATGTCCGCGAATTGGAAAATGTCGTTGAAAAGGCCGCCGTCATGACGCGGCAGGACATGATTACGCCGGATCTCTTGCCCGCTATGGGCTCATCACCGGACTCGCCGCTCAAGCCGCTGACTGAAGCTAAGGAAGAGTTTGAGAAGACCTATCTCAAGAACGTACTGCAACTCACCGGCGGCAATATCTCACGCGCTGCCCAATTTGCCGGGCGCTATCGGGCAGACTTCTATAAAATGCTCAAGAAATATGGCTTACACCCTTCAACCCTGAAGGCCAAAGCGGAGGCCGATCTTGAGGAGCTTGAAGAAGAAGCCAACCTCACGGAAGCTGAACGCTAGGCCCGTGTTTCAATTCACAACCACATCCAAGAGATACCGAGAATGATGAGCCCCCACAATATAGCCGATAGGCCCAAGGCACTAATAATACCTATTGCGGGTGCAAGGTTATCATCATTAAGATTCTCCTCCGTCATGGCCGGTACCGGACGCAGCACAGGGGGTAAGGTCTTGTTCTTGGGCTTTTGAAGTATCTGCAGGCGCTCGTAGGTGATGGCTAAGTTTTCTTCAGACTGTAGCTCCCCCTGGGTGTGCTGTTTTTGTTTCGCGTGCATCATACTCCCCCTCTCTTCAGGCGCGCTCGTCCTTGCTACATCGTAGCCTTAAGTTTAGTCGTCAGGCCGCCCGTCGGATGAAGGACTCTGCTCCAAGATGGACTTCATCATCCTGATAGTCCGGCTCGCCACTTGGGAAGGCCAAGACCTTCTTCGGTCGGGTCGGTTGATGCTGCTCGATCACGGAGTCGTGGACACGACCGCAATTCATACAACGCCAACTGGTTGTCCACATCTCACCAAAGGCGCCCTTAATGTCTAAGAAGTGGTCTTCTACCATGAACCCACAGCAGCGTGAACAGGTCATGATTATCCTCCTTGGTGTAGGCCATGGACAAATGATAGCGCACGCCATAGCCGGCGCTAGACCCAAAGGAGGTACCTCGGAAGTAGGGCGTCCAAACAGCCTTGTTGCATTAACTTGTGAGTGACGGTCGAACTGAACGCGCCGACTTTCTTTTTTACTTCAGGAGGGCTTGGGCGTATCCTAATGGATATGAAACGATGGTATCTGTATCTGATAGCTGCGCTGCTCGGGTTGGTGATCGTGGGTTACTTCATTGTCAGAGGGAGTTCTCCCATTAATTTTTCCGACATTTGGAATAGAAACAATCACGTCACGAACGCCCAGCGTGATGTCGGAAAGATGTCGGATGGAAACGCGGTTCCCAGAGAGGTACTGAGGCTCCGGTACGAGCAGCAACTTCGACCGCTTACTGAACGGGAAGATGGAACAAAAGTACAGGATTTGCCGAATGGTATATACGGTTTCTCACTGTGCAGCGTCGTAGCGCTACGCGCAAAACGTGGCGACACGTTCTCGTTGGAGATTCATAAGTATAATGGCATCGTTTACTATGTTGGGTATGCTTCTGACGAGCACATAGAAAAGTATCTGACTCGCCAAAAAGATTTCCATATCCTCACGTCCCCTCACCCAAGGAAAGGGGCGTCAACCCTGTTCGAAATCCCCATCGAGTTCGTATCGAAATGCGAGGAACGCTCTGGTGGTGATGGGGGTATGTTCGATCTGTTTGTTACCACTATTCCCGAGTTGCAAACCTAATGAGGTCTTGTTTATCGCAGCACCCGCAAGAAAGGTGCAAAGCAGAAATCATCAGACGGCAGAGCTGTTGAAAGCACGAATAGTCATTGTTTGCTCAGTTAAGACTTGCTGAATATTATTTCCGCGAGGCAAATGACACTCGACACAAGAGAAAAATAGGCTGTGAAGTAGGCAGCGTTCACAACATATCCTGTTTCCCCCCCGCCCTACACTGATAGCCTCGTACACACTTCAGGCATCGTCGAGGAGCGAAGTGGCCGGGGCAGGGCTGTTGGCGGGAGGCCTAGAAAGAAAATGGGCTAAAGCTGGTGATTTGCCTAGTAGGCGCGGTTCCTGGAATGCCGTAGTGTGAAGGGGCTTGTGAAACCGATATGGAAGCCCTGTGCATGCACACAGGCTCCTCATGCGCATGCAGTGCGACCATGGCGGAATCTGAGAAGGCCCGGCTCCGAAAGGGGTCGGGCGTTTATTTATGCCCCATACCAGCGCACCTCCACGAGGCCATCGAAGCCGGACACCAGCGGATTATTTTCCCGCCGCCAACTGTGCAACCGTATCCCCTGGCGCACACTTCCGATACCACCAGCACCAGCCGTCTTTGACCAGTGTGTGATTGAGATTCATGCTATCGGGTAAGAGCACATCGGCAAGGGTCCGCCCAAAGCTGCGGTAACTGTTTAGGAATGAGATTGTGCTCCGCGCTACTGCGGACGGCTCAAAAATATACTTGGCGGTTGATGTGTCGGGGCGCCTACCGTCGTTAACCGATGTCTTACGTTTTGAATTAAAAGAGTTGCCCTAGTCGTGTGATTCTTGGGTTTGTTTTCACGTCTGGCCCCACATCAGGAGGGCATCGTCATTCCATTTATCGGGTTTATCAAGATAGCGGCCTGAGCATCGACACCGTCTACTTTTGCCACTTCCACGACGGTAACCTCCATTCCGAAGACAATTCTAGGCACAGCCTGCTGTGTTTGCTTGCCGTGAGGTTGGCCCTTCTCAGGATAGTCGATCGCGTTCAGATGGATTCAAGCTGTCGGTCGTGCAGGACTCTCGTGTCGCTGTCGAAGACGGAGACGGCGGGACTCACACTCTGAAACGATAGGGGCGCCCGATTCGTGATTAAAACAGATGCAGTATCGTTTAGCTCCGTCTCATTCTTCATTGTCGTATCTGAAGGTAAACGACTACAGTGTCAATCCTTCGAGAAACGCTAGCATTAACTTAGTAAACTGCTCCCGTCTCCTACAGTTTCCCTGCACGCCCATAAATATTTCTCTCACCACGGCTCATTTGCAGGACTTTTGTTCTGACCATCCTTCTCCTGCGACGGCACGCACCTTGCGTAATTACCCCACTGAAGAGGTGAACGCTTTCCCTTTTCAATCTCTCCTCGGATGACGGAGTCAGTTCTGCAATCCGACAGAGGCCCTTGCTCATGAGAAATTAGCTTCTCCGGGAAGGGTGTGCCTGCTGCCGGCGAGAACCGTATGGGGGTATCCGTATGAATTGGGTAAAAGCCATCGCGGCGGTGCTTGTGTTGTGGTCGAGTACCGCATGGGCTGCCACGTTGACGTGGACCGCCAACAGTGAACCGGACCCCGCAGGATATCGCGTCTATCAATGCAGCCAGCAACCCTGCACTCAGGCATCTGGCAAGGCGGCTGCTCTCGCCACGTTGGGAACGGAGACAAGTTTCAATATTGGGACGCCGACCGTGACGCAGTACTACTTCATTACGGCCTATGACGTTGCCAACAATGAGTCGACCGAGAGCAATCTCTCGACCTTCACACCAGCCGGGACTCCTCCGCCTGTTACGCCTCCCCCCGGTACACCCCCGCCGGTCGCACCGCCACCAGTCGCGCCGCCGGCCATCGGGGCGAGTCCTCTGAGCCTCTCCTTCGGTGCGACGCAGGGCGGTGCCAATCCTGCGACCCAGACCGTGAGCATCAGCAATACGGGGGGGGCACGCTCAGCTGGAGCGTCAGCGAAAATGCCCCCTGGTTGACGTTGAGTCGGGGCTTGGGCACAGGCAATGGCGTTGTCACAGTGAGTGTGGTGGCTGGCACCACAGCCATCGGAACCTACAATGGTAGTATCACGATCAGTGCCATCGGGGCCTCCTCGGTCTGCGTGCCGGTGACGTTCACCGTCGGTACAGCCCCCGCGCCACCGTCGCCATCGTGATCGGGATCGCTGATAGCTCAGCCGACTCAGTCGCAGGCTAGGGAACGGTCAGCATGGCGTGCACGTCGCTTGGTCACCCAGCATTTGCGGACCAGGTCTTGGATCATCACCTTTGAGCGCGAAAAAGCAAAGCTGGTTAGACCAGCCAAGTTACGAGGGGAGAGCAGTAGTGCTGTAAGTCGGAAAGAGGTTGAATCGTCAGCGGAAGTTACGGAGTTGGCGAGAGGAATTGAACCTCCAACCTGCGGTTTACAAAGACAAGATCAGCAAAACCACCTAGACCCTGGAGACCCTCAGAAGGAGCCTACTTCTGGCGATTCATCAACGGAGTAGGTGATAGTGAACTTTGCACTACGTTGCACTGGCTGTGACGGGTCTGATGGCGGGCGGGCACAGCAAAAAGGGACCTCTCCCCCCGGTGCCTCCAGAAAATCAGCCCTCAAGCTGTGCGTTAGGAGGCATCCATCCACTACAATTTTTTGCTATGTCTGTTTCTACACGTGGGGATGGGTATTAGGATGTGTGGACGATCACAAGAACAGGGCGTTCCCCAGGTGGCCTAATCTCGACCCACCTCCGCCGCGCCCATATTAAAAGACTCGCTATATGGGTGCGGGAGGTCCAGGATGAGGAATCATGAAAAGCCCCACGTGCCTCCGATGTCAGAGCCACGAGATCCGACGATAAGAGCGCCAGCTGCTTTACCAGCGAACCTCCCACCAGCCCATCTTGGCGGCCTCTCGCGGTATCGGGAGTAACTGTCCCGCATGAAGGTCGATACTGTTTAGAAGGAATTCTCCTTCCATACCCGTGAGGTATTCTTATCATGGTACTTACCATCAAGAGCGCGGAACCCTTAATCATCGACCAATGGCGGACGTGGTCTCAAGCATGCGACTCATAATAAGATTACCGATATGATGAAATTTCATTTTTCGTGGTTGCCAAAGAACAGACCGGACTTGCTTGTATTCAAATCCAAAGCTGACAAATGGTACGTGGTGCAAGGGTGGCTCCAGGGATATGAAGACATTCAAGCGTCGCGTCGGAATCCCCCGGCCTAGCTCCGCAATATCCCCACAAGTCCCTGCACGGTCAACGGCGCGTTTCTTTCAGCCAGGATTCTCACCAGCACATACGGGCCCTCAACCTCCCCTTGAAGCCCGCTCCGTTCTTCTTGTAACTCATCCTTGTATGTGTAGGCCATTTTCTCAAACAGCTACGCCCGAAATCATTGCCGAACAATTTGTGGTCAATCCGTCTCCGCTCTTTACGCCCCGCTAGAACATCGCGCCGTCTCAGGACATCGTCACCATATGGATTGAACCTGACACCACCAAACGCAAGCCGACTCTGCTTCGCAGGTGAAAGCCGGTCGAGCCGTGCCGTAGCTACTGAGATTGACTTCATTGATAGGAGTAGAGGGGTTGCTTGGGTTATTGCGATTGGTTGGAATCGCCGAATCGGCGGTATCGCCGCTATGGGCCCTACCCTAGAATATATCGACTAGGCTGAATCTCTGTCTTATATCCCCCTTTTGAACTAACGCTTACAGGGTTCTTGTATTCACACGTTTTGGTGATAGCCTTTGCAAGGCAAAAAAGGTTCGCGAATACTCTTCAGCCACATACATGAGGTGCAAGATGCGGAGCTTGATTTTGGTCATTCAAGTAGCCTGTATCTTAGGAATAGCGGGCCTATCCGGCTGTGCGAGCACCCTCCCACTCCCGCCCGCTACTGTGTCCCTTATCACTCCCTTTTTGCTCGTAGATCAGGCCGATGTGCAATTGATTGTGGCCTTGACTCAGGAACAAGACACGCGGGTCGAGAATTGTCAGACGCGGCGGTCCTGTCCACAGGACCATTATCTACAAGGCCTTCTTGCGCTCTTTCGCAGTCGAGAGCGGGCGTTGGAAGCCTTCCAGCAGGTCACATCAGAAGCTCCGCATAGCCGTGTAGCTATCTGGAGTATCTCCTGGATGGACATGTTACAGACGAGGGCTGAAGCATCGAAGGTCACCGAAAACTTTGTCTGGGAAGTCTTGGCACGTGAGCTCAATGAGGCTGATGAGACGGTCCGACGTTTGTTCACTGAGAGAGACCAACGAGTCGGAGGATTGACGGATAGACGGCCCGCCAGCAATCCGGATCAGGCGTCAATCCCCAAAGACAAAGACAAAGCGACGACTCATGCCTTACACAGGCGACTCCACGAGCGGGAGCGGATCATCGCAGAAAGGGACCATCAGATTGCTGTCCTCTCTAGCCAGTTGGACGCTCTGAAGCGGATTGATCAGGATACCCGGGATGGCCGGAGGCCCATGCGTCCCTCGATACTTGGTGCCCGGGTGGATCAAGGAGACCATGACAACCATACTCGTCATCGATGATCTGCATTCCCGCAGGAAAGGATTGATAGAGTTCGACCCCAACGGAGGATGACTATATATGAGCAACGAAACAGAAGACGCGCTCGTCAAAGAGAATCAACAAGATATTCGAGACTATCTGATCGGCCAATTCAAAGGGTTTGAACTCACCGACACGCCTAATCGTCCGCTCTCACACATGTTTATCGTGACGAAATCATCAGACGAACGATACAGATTAAAGGTTGCATGGCCACAAATTTCAGACAGTAGCAACACCCCTGCAATGATAAAACAGCTCCTTGTCACTCACAATATAGCTAGCAGGATGAGAGCTACGTCTCAGGGAGAGTATTTCGCGTGGGGAAATCACTGGGCGAGACATGTGGCCTGATGTCCCGATACCGATCTTCTTTGGGCTTCGTCCCGCAAATGCAATAGCACGCTGAATGGCTCGATGCAAATCGACACCCGACATGCATTGTTTGGCAAAACAGGCATAGGCCCCATTTTGCCTGGCTAGTTCTTGGAGTCCTCACTGAAGACGGTTGGTGAGCACAACCACTGCAATGTTGGGTCTACTGGCAATGGGAACCAAGTCTACCAATACCTTGTAGCCCGATTGATCAGGTAATTCGAGTGCGAGGGCTACGCAGTGAATCAGCCGTGATCGGAAGAGGAGAAGCCCTGCCTCCCCATCTGTGGCTTCTAGGATCTGGTAGTCGCGTGAGCGATCCTTCAATTGAGCGGCAAAGGCCGTACGGTCGTTGTCGTTGCCGTCGATGAGGAGAACGGAAGTGGTAAAAAGGTCGGAGTTCTGTAACATTCAGGAACCCTCCGGTCCATCAATGGTGCAAAAATAAGTGGGCGGATTCGGTATCGGGGGCTTTGGGGATGGAAGGGG
>JANNIV010000446.1:0-18019 GCA_031405355.1 Nitrospira sp. | reverse complement strand
CGCTTCTTACGTTGGACGATGGCTTCCGCCTCTGCCTTTAACTGACTGGTGATGAGCCGTTCGAGTGCCTCGACGCGGTCTTGTTGTTCAGCTCCTTCTTTTGTCAAACCTTTGAGATACCGAAGGTATTCCGGCATTTGTTCGACAGTGGCCTGATAGGACTTGAGGTACGACGCGTCGCCGGTAACGAGATATCGCCGATGGCCACTCTCGGCAGCGCCGAGGGCTTCCTCGACTGAGCCGAGCAGTTGTACCAATTCGTGGCTCTTGGTATCGAGCCGGCTATTCTCGATCAAGATGGAAGTGTTGCGATAGGAGATGGCGCTGATGACTACAATGCCGACAAAGACGAGCCCGAACCCCGCGAGGACTCGTTGCTCGATCGACCAAGGGGCGAGCTGCTCCATGAGCCAGCCGGTCTTGGGAATCGGCGCTTGGCTGCTGTGGGAAACAGGTTCAGAATGAACTGGTGCAGGCGTGGTCGGAGGTTCTTGTGTGGCGGATTCCATGGTTCAAGCATGCGCGGGCGTGGGGATGTAAGCCAATGTTCTGGAAACTGTATCCTCCTCCGGTAGACCCTGCAAGAAATATTTCAGAAAAATGCTTGTCGGGTAGGCTTAGCCGCCGAAGGGAATGACGGCCGGGGGAATGGGAAGGGATGCAGTTGGATCCGCCACGTTTGAAAATATCATGATGGCCGAGACAACCCAGTCGGTGACTGGTTGAGGATAGACGCCGATCGCGAGGGTGCCGGCGAGACAGACGTAGACCACCGCTTTGATCGGGCCTGATACCTTGAGAGGCGACCGGTCGTGGGGCTCGTTGACGTACATTTTCTTCACGATGATGAGGTAGTAGTACATGGAAATGACGATGTTGATGAGCCCGACAGTGATGAGCACGTAGAGCCCTTCCTTTATGGCAGCGATAAAGATGTACAATTTTCCGATGAAGCCGGCCAGCGGGGGCACTCCGGCCAACGATAAGAGAAAGATCAGCATCGAAAAGGCGAGAAAGGGCGACCGTCGCCCCAGGCCGCTGTAGTCGTCTATTTCCTCGCTGCCGATAGCTTCGCTGACGGCAATGACAACGGCGAAGGCGCCGAGATTGGCGAACAGATAGGTCAGGAGGTAGAACAGCATGGCATCGCTGCCCATCTTCGTACCGGTCGCGAGACCGATCAGCACGTTGCCGATCTGGGCGATACCGGAATAGGCCAAGAGCCGTTTCATGTTCTTTTGGGCGATGGCTACGATGTTGCCGTAGGTCATGGATAGGATGGACACAGTGACAAGCAGCAACGTCCAGATCGGCTTAAAGGTCGCCAAGGCGACGAAGAACATTCTCAGGAGGATGGCAAAGGCTGCTCCCTTGGGTGCGATCGAGAGGAATGCCGTCACCGGTGTCGGCGATCCATGATAGGTGTCCGGAATCCATGAATGAAAAGGCACCGCGCCGATTTTAAATCCTAATGCGGCGAAGATCAGCAGGAAGCCGATGACCAACCCCGGCGTGGCCTGTACTGTCGTCATATCGGAAAACACCAGTTTGCCTGTTTCTCCGTAGACCAAGCTGATGCCATAGGCGAGGAGAGCGGCGGCGAAGATGCCCAGGATGAAAAATTTGATGCCTGCTTCGTTCGAGGCAATGTCCTCGCGGAGATAGGCCACGAGGACATAGAAGCCGAGGGTGGAAAACTCCAGGGTGACGAAGACCGACAGCAGGTCGTTCGCGGAAGCCATGAACATCATTCCGAGGGCCGACATCACGACCAGGAAATAATATTCTCCGCGGAAGAACCTGAATCGATGGATGTAATCGATGGAGGCCAGAATAACGAGGATCGTCGATCCGATGATAAACATTTTGAAGAATAGGGCCATCCGATCGAGGGCGAACATGTTCGCGAAAAGGGTTCCGGTAATGCCGGCGACATCGAACCAAACCAGGCAGCCAAGGGTGGCGACGAGCCCGGCGATGCTGAAATAGGCTAATTGTTCGTTGGGCAGCTGTGGGAACGAAAAATCAATGATCAGGATAAGACAGAGCCAGGACGTGAGCAGGATTTCCGGGAGCAGCAGCAGCAGATCGGAAGATGACAACGTGAGCGCGAAGGTCATTCCGACCCCCGTGAGGGGTAAGGGGTAAGGGGTGAGGGGTTGTTCGCCAAGAGCGGAGCACCAGATGTTACAGGCGGATTGGTCACGTCACGTTTCACGTCTAACGTTTCACGATCGAGAGAGGCTACCGGCACGACGCGGGTGATCTTTGCGATCAAGGGATCGACGCCGGATCTCACGACATTGTAGAGATGCATGGGGAAGAAAAAGAACCCGATGCTGACGGCAATCATGATCATGAGCGGCAGACGATCAGCCGCGGAGACTGCGTCATGCGCGTGACTGTATTTCTGGTCCATGGGCCCGTAGAAAAGCCCGCGCATCATCTTGAACAAGTAGGCCAGGGTCAAGACGATGCCGACCACGGCCACGATGACTTGGAGCGGGTACTTGTTCCAACTGCCGACGATGATCATCACTTCGGCGATGAAGTTCACGGTGCCTGGCACCCCGATCGAGGCCATGCAAGCAATCACGAAACAGCCGGAGATGAACGGCATGCGGTTCGAGAGCCCGCCGAGGGAGGGAATGTCGCGCGTGTGCGTCTGATCGTACACCCACCCGGCCATGGCGAAGAGCATCCCCGTGGCCATGGCGTGCGCGAACATATACATCACCGCGCCGGTCAAGCTGATGTAGTCCAAGGCGGCCATGCCCAAAAAGACATACCCCATGTGACTGGAACTGGAATACCCGATGACGTACTTGGTGTCTTTGGCGTAGTACGCGACGAACCCGCCATATACGATACTGAACATGCAGAGCACGGCTGCGATGGGCATGAGTTCTCTGGTGGTCTCCGGCAGAATCTCAAAGGCCACCCGGATGATGGAAAAATGACCGAGCTTCATCAGCACGCCCGCATGTAGCATGCTTGTGGCGGCCGGCGCGGCTGCGTGGCCCACAGGAGACCAGGAGTGCAGAGGCCAGAGAGGCGCAATGGAAGCAAAGCCAAAGAAGATCAGTATCCAAATGATCTTGTCGAGCGTGGTGCCCAAGACCGGGATGTTCATCAGCTTGGCTTGTTCGCGCAAGACTAGAATATCGAAGGTATTGAGTCCCGAGTACTTATAAATCAGCAAGATGCCCATCAACGCTGCGACGGCAAAGGCCGAGAGAAAAAGCACCAGTTTCATTGCAGCATATTCTTTGCTGTTGGATCCGAAGTTGAGGATGAACCCGACCGAATCCCGTTGCTTGAGGCCTTCCGGATCCGTCATCTCGTTGTATTTTTTCGTGTGGCTTCCCCACATGCCCAACAGGAGATACATGGGGATTACGGACATTTCGTAGAAGAAGAAGAGGAAGAACAGGTCCAGCGACATGAAGACGCCGATTGTGGCGGCGGCGAGGATAAGCAGCCAGATATAGAACTCTTTCGTTCGGTCTTTAATGTGCCAGGACACGAAAATTCCCGCGAACAACAAGATACCCGATGCCAGAACCAGCGGGGCGCCGATTCCATCCACACCGAGATGGAGCGAGATGCCTAATTGGCGGGACCATTCGAATCGCTCAACGAATTGGAATCCCCCCTTCACATGATCGTAGGCGAAGAATAGATAGAGCGAGGCAAGTAGGGACACAAAGGCCGATCCCGCTGCAATGCCCCGAACCAGCATCGTTTGCCGGTTGGAGACGAAGATCAGCGCGATGGCTCCCACGAAAGGGGCAAACAGGATATAGAGCAGCGCGTGGTCACCCATAGGAATCAGTCCACCCGTACCGGCTGTTTGGGTTCAATTGAGGCAACGGTTCCCCGCTCCAGTCGATCCACCAATGCTTGCACCGACCCATTCATCATTCTCAAGAAGGGAGAGGGATAGAGGCCGATCCAGAGGATCATGACCGATAGGGCTGCCGCAATGAGCACTTCTCGGGGATGCAGATCGCTGATGGAGTCCTTGACGGCTTTGCCGAGCGGTCCTAACATCGATCGCTCGTAATACCAGAGAAAATAGGCTGCGCCGAAGATGACGCCGGTGACGGCGATCCCTCCGTACAGCCAATTGGCCTTGAAGGTTCCCATGAGAATGAGGAATTCACCGACGAAACCGTTGGTGCCGGGCAAGCCGATCGATGCCAGCCCGATGAACAAGAAGAAGCTTGCAAGCACGGGGGTCTGCTTAGCCATACCGCCGAAGGAGCCCAATTGGGTGCTCTGTTGCCGGGAGTAGAGAAACCCCGCAATGAAGAATAGACCTGCCGTACTGAATCCCAAATTGATCATGGTGAGAAGGCTGCCTTGGAGCCCCTGAAAATTTAGGGCGAACAGGCCGATCACGACAAACCCGAGGTGGCTGATGCTGCTGAAGGCCAGGAGC
Organism: Nitrospira sp.; assembly: GCA_031405355.1. Lineage (GTDB taxonomy): Bacteria > Nitrospirota > Nitrospiria > Nitrospirales > Nitrospiraceae > Palsa-1315. Next base: position 13,575 of record JANNIV010000446.1, on the reverse strand, counting down.
CGGCGTAAATCTTGTTGGACCAGCGCCAAAATGGCTCCGTAGAGAACTGCCGCCAATCCCAGCGCCATGATGATGGAGACGACGGTCTGGCTTTTCGATGCGTCCGGGAGCAACGGAATGCTGAACCGGATAAAGCCGAATGTCCCGAGCTTCAACCCGCCCAGCACTACGGCCATGCCGATCGGGCCCTCGAAGAGGGCGTCCGGGAGCCAGGTGTGGAAGGGGAACACCGGAGCCTTGAATGCGAAGCCAAGGAACAACAGCCAGAAAATGAGGACTTGTTGACTGAATGGAATGGGCACGGAGAGCAGTTCTAGTAAGTCGAAGGAGTAGGTCGGTTCTATATGGTGTAGCGCTGCCCACTGGTGATAATTGACGTCCAGGAGAACAATGCCCACTAACATAAAGACGCTGCCAAGCAGGGTGTAGAGCACGAATTTTAGCGCTGCATAGTGCCGCTCTGCTCCTCCGCCCCAGAGCTTGATCAGAAAGTAACTGGGAATGAGCATCAGTTCCCAAAATACGAAGAAGAGGATCAAGTCGATGGAAATGAAGACCCCCATTACGGTGGTCTCGAGGGCAAGGAGCGCCATCATATAGAGTTTCACTTGATGGCGGACAGTGTCCCAACTATAGATGACGATCAGAGCCGTGAGAAAGGCGGTGAGCCCAACGAACAGCACACTGATTCCATCGACCGCGAGGTGATAGCTGATTCCGAGGGCGGGAATCCACGGCACATGTTCGGAAAACTGCATGGCGGCCGATTCGGGAACGAATCGTATGAGCACGAATACGCAGAGGGCCAATTCCAAAAGGGCAATCGCTAAGGCAGAGGTCCGGACCATGTCCTCGTCGTCGAACAACCATAGGATTACGGCTCCGATGACGGGGAGAAAAAGAATGCAGGTGAGAATGGGAAACGTTGATGCCAGTTCTTCTATCATCACAGTGCTTTATAGTTGCATGATGAGCTGAATAATGACCGCCAGCAGAAACAGCCCTGCCACAATGATGGCGGCGTAATGATGCACCATGCCACTCTGAAGTTGCCGCCACTGGCGGGCGGCAAGATGGTTGCCGTAACCGATTATATTGAGGCCGCCGTAGATCACGTATTTTTCAGCCCAAGTCGAACCGGCTGCGGCCCAGTCAGCGGCGTGTGCGACGGCGCGCACGAGGCCATCGATGACGGTGCGGTCGAACCAGTCGAGCAGCAGTCCGAGTTTCTTGGTCGGCTCCACCCATAACAGGTCATAGAGTTCATCGACATAGTATTTGTTGAGCACAGTCGTGTAGGCAGTCTGGAATTGTTCCGCCAGGCGATCAGGCATCGAGGGATTCACACTATAAAAATAGTGCGCAAGACCCCAGCCGACCAGCGCAATTCCCGTAGCAACCATCATCAGGGTGAGCACGAGTCCGGTGCTCACCTCATGCTCGCCTACCGCACCTGCGACCGGTGCAAGGAATTGATGGAGCCAGCCCTGGTCAGGGGGAAACCCCAGGAACCCGCCAAGAATAGACAGCACGCCTAACGCCATTAGCGGGCCGACCATCACCATTGGGGACTCGTGCACATGTTCCTCCGTATGATGCTCCATGCGGGATGTGCCGTAAAAGGTCAGGTAGACCAGGCGAAACATGTAGAAGGAGGTCAAGAGAGCGCCGACGGCAGCCATGCCATACAGCAGATAGTGATGATTCGTAAAGGCATGGGCCAGGATTTCATCTTTGCTCCAGAAGCCTGCCAATGGTGGAATGCCTGCAATGGCGATCGTGCCGATCAGAAACAGCCGATAGGTCCAAGGGATTTTCGATTTGAGTCCGCCCATCTTTCGAATGTCTTGCTCCCCTGAAAGCGCGTGGATCACCGAACCGGCGGAGAGGAATAGGAGAGCCTTGAAGAAGGCATGGGTCATGAGGTGGAAGATGGCAGCAGTGTAGGCCCCAATTCCGCATCCGAGGAACATGTACCCGAGCTGGCTCACCGTCGAATAGGCTAAAACACGCTTGATATCCGTTTGCACGAGGCCGATGGTGGCGGCAAACAAGGCTGTGAGTCCGCCGATAACGCCGACGATTGTCATGGCCGTCGGCGATAAATCGAAAATAGCATGGTTCCGCACGATCATGTAGACCCCGGCCGTCACCATCGTTGCCGCGTGGATGAGCGCACTGACGGGCGTCGGCCCCTCCATCGCGTCCGGGAGCCAGGTATACAGAGGGAGCTGGGCCGATTTGCCGATCGCGCCGACGAGTAAGCAGAGCGCAATTGCCGTGGCCATCTCCGGCGAGAGCTGGCCGACCTGGGCAAAGACTTTCGTATAGTCGAGGGTCTTGAAATTGATGAAGATGAGGAAGATGGCCAACAGGAAGCCAGCGTCGCCGATGCGGTTGACCACAAAGGCTTTCGAAGCGGCTTTGGCGGCAGAGACTTTGGTGTAGTAGTAGCCGATCAACAGATAGGAACAGAGCCCCACCCCTTCCCAGCCGATGAACAGCACGACATAATTGTTCCCCATGACGAGGAGCAACATGGAGACCATGAAGAGGTTCATGTAGGTGAAGAAGCGTGTAAATCCGGCCTCTCCATGCATATAGCCGACGGAGTAAATGTGAATCAGGAGCCCGACTCCCGTGACGACAAGCAGCATGATGCATGTGAGAGGATCGACGAGATAGGCCAGATTGACGGTGAGGTCGCCGCCGAAGATCCACCGGTAGGCGATGACCTCGTGGGCCGTGCCGGTCCGCAAGATGTCGACGAAGACGACGACTGTGCAGAGAAACGACAGTCCCACCGATCCCCAAGCAAGCCGGTGAGCGAAGTCGTGGGAATACCGCGTGCCCAGGAGTCCGTTTAAGATCACGGCCAGCAAAGGGAACAACGGAATAAGTTGTATGAGCAGGTCGGTCACGTTACCACTTTAAGAGATTCATCTCATCCACGTTGGTGGAGATCTTTCCACGGAACACGACGATGATGATGGCCAGCCCGATCGCCGCTTCCCCCGCCGCAATGGCGATGATGAAGAGGGCCACAAGCTGGCCTGCCATGGATTCCAAGTAATAGGAAAAGGCCACAAGGTTGATGTTTGCCGCATTCAGCATGATTTCGACAGACATCAATACGATGATGAAGTTCCGTCTGATGACCACACCGAGCAGTCCGGTAATAAAGAGGACGGCGCTGACGGCCACGTATGCGCTTAATGGAACCATAGTTACTCTTGAAGCGTGAAGCGTGAAGCGTGAAGCGCACGCACCCTCGTCTTTTCCGCTGTTGCTCGTCCCTTTACACCTGACCCCTTACGCCTTCCGCTCTTTGTTGGCCGGCTTTGGAGTTTTTGCCAGGACGATCGCTCCAATGACGGCGCCTAACAGAAATACCCCGACGATTTCGAACTGCAACAGATACTCGCTGAACATCTTGATCCCGACCGCGTGGGTATCGCCGTCCCTGAGTACTGCCTCAGTCGGCGCATCACCCTTTGTGCCTCCGAAGGGTGAACGGACCAGGAGGGCCAGCACGTACAATGATCCGATCACTGCCGGGGCTAGAAAGTACAGGTACGAGGAGTGGAAATACCGATCGTCAGTCTTCAAGTTCATGAGCATCAGTACGAAGAGGTACAACACGAGGATTGCGCCGGCGTAAACGATAACCTGCACGGCCCAGAGGAACTCAGCGTTGAGGATGATGAATAGTCCGGAGACATGGAGCAATAGGGCCAGAAGCGCCAAGCCGCAATGCACCGGGTTCTTAAGCGAGACGGTCATGACGCCCGCAGCAATACTGGCCAGGGCAAAATAGGCGAAAAATACCGAAACCATTGAATGACTTAGCCTAGATGCTTGGGTGGTGGTTGGGTCGGCTTCAGTACCGATTGCGGGAAATAATACCGATATTCCCTGCTTTCCTCAACGTTCTTTTCCTGATTATGCGCGTACAGGTATTTTTTTGCATCGTCGAGATGACGTTCACCGATTTCGTACAGCCGCTTCTTGTCGAACAGCAAGGTGCGCTTATCATGAGTTGAGAACTCGTACATCTTCGTCATCGCCAGCGCGTTGACGGGACAAGCTTCGACGCAGTAGCCGCAAAAGACGCATTTCGTAATGTCGATATAAAACTCGCTGGCGAATCGCTGTAGCGGACGCTCTGGATCTTCCAAGCTAATGACCTTGATGCAGCGTGATGGGCAGGCGGCTTCGCAGAGGTCACAGCCAACACAACGTTCCTGGTGATCGTCGTAACGTAAGAGCGCGAGTGCCCCTCGGTGGGTATCGGGAAGGGTTCGCTGCTCCCGTGGATACTGGAACGTGATGGGCTTGTGGAACATGTGCTTGAACGTCACCTTCATCGCATCCCAGATCTCATAGAACAATGCGGCTTGGAGGACTTGCTTTATCAGTGATGGAGCACTCATACGCGTTTCCTGCTCTCTCTTAGGCCTTTTCGATCGTCACGCGGGTCTGCTTAAATGTGGGAACTCCGGTCGTCGGATCGACCTGGACCGACATCAAGTCCTTCACCGGCGGCTCATTAAAATGTTCCGGGAAGAAACAGGTCTGCGGAGCGACGGATTGATCGGGCTGCGCCGCCAATTGCATTGAGCCACGATCCGACGTGAGACGCACCGTCGCTCCCTCACCCACGGCTAGCCGTTCCATATCTTGGGGATTCATCCTGAGCCGCCCTGTATTAGGGGCTATGGTGATGAGCCCGGGGGCATTGGTGGACAACTTACCGGAATGATACAGGACTTGTCCCAGTATCAAGGCGAAGGGCCGCTGGCTCTTGGAATCGGATGGAGCGGAGGCTCGATAGCGAGATCCCACATCCTTGGTGTAGTCGTTTGAGAGATAGTGGTCCATTGCCGGTACAACTTTGCGTGGTTGTCCGAGGTTGTAGTACCCGGGCAGCAACTTCATAATCTCGGATTGAATATCGTTCGAGGATTCATACCCCCATTGACAGTCCAGCGCGTTGGCCAGCGCCGTCATGATGTGCCAGTCCGGCAAACTTTCCCCGATTGGATCGATGGCCTCGCGGACGCGCAGGACTCGGCCTTCCAGATTGGTGAAGGTGCCGTCTTTCTCCGCAGAGGTGCAAGCCGGCAGCACCGCATGCGCCATGCGCGCCGTGTCGGTCAGGAAAGGATCCTGGACGACGAGCAACTCGAGCCGATCCAGCGCGGCACGGACCTCCATCGATGCGGGCAACGTAGCCAGCGGGTTTTCTCCGATGACATAGAGGGCGCGGATCTGGCCGCTCCTGCAGCGATTGAGAATTTCGACGAGATCCGCCCCGGAGTTAGCTGCCGGAAGCGTGGCGTCCCAGGCCTTGGCAAAACGGTCGCGAGCGGTTTGATCGCTGAACAAGGCTTGACCAGGGAGAAATTCCGGCGCGGCGCCCATGTCCACGGCCCCCTGCTCGTTTGGCTCTTCCGTGACTGTATTTACCCCGCAGCCTGGTTGGTCCAACTTGCCGGTGATCCAGGCGAGATCAATCAGTTTCAAGACATTCTGGTATCCATCAGGCCGGCGGACAATCCCTTCAGCGCAGAGGATGATGGATCGAGGCGCTTCGGCAAAGATCGCCACGGTGTCTTTCAACGATGCGACCGACATGCCGGTCTGCGCCGCCACCTGTTCCAGCGAGACGCGGGCCACAGCAGCCTTGAGGGCTTCGAAGGCCAGGGGGTGTTTCTTGACGCTGGTCTCGTCAACCAAGTCCAACTCCAGGGCGGCTTTCACGAGTCCGTCGATCACGAGTCCTTCCGTTCCCGGCGTGATCAGGACCGGATGGGATGCGAGCTTGGCCATGTTCGTGACAGCGGAATCGATGACCACCACTTGCGCCCCATAGACGCGAATGGCTTCCTTGATGCGCACAGCTGTGAGCGGATTGGTCTCCGTGATGTTGGAGCCGATGAGAATCACGGCTTTGGCTTTCGTCAGGTCTTCCCAGTCGTTCGGGCTTCGCCCGATTCCCAAAGCGTGTCGGGAGGCATGGACAAAGTTCAGGTGACCGTAGCGCGCACTGCTGTCGAACTGGTTGGTCTGGAACCCGGTGCGCATGAGTTTCTGAAAGAGATACAGTTCTTCGTTGGTGCAACGGGCGGTGATCAGGCCGGCGATCGCGTCCGGTCCGTGCTTGCGCCGGATTTCTGAGAACCGATCAACGACCTGGTGCATGGTTTCGAGCCAGGGAGTTTCGACGAGCTGATTGCCTTTACGAAGGAGCGGTTGCTTCAAACGTGCAGCGCTATCGATGTATTCGAACCCGAAACGCCCCCGCACGCAGAGCCCGCCGTGTCCCTTGGCTGTGTCGGTCCGGTCGCCCCATTTGTTTTTCCAGGACAGAGGTGAGGTCACGCGAACGACTTCCGCGTCCTTGGTCTCAAGGTACATCTGGCAGCCGTCCCCACAATAGTTACAGGTCGTCGTGGTTTTCTTCATCTGCCACGGCTTGTACAAATATTTAGAGAACTTGTTCGTGATGGCGCCGACCGGGCAGACGGCAAGGCAGTCTCCACAGAACTCGCAGGACAGTGCGAAATCTCCCTTCGGCACTACTTGATTGAATCCGCCCTTCTTCATGAATTGAAGCGCATCGATCATTAACACGTCTTTACAGACGTTGATGCATTCCGCGCAGGCGATGCAGCGGTTCATATTAAAGTCGAGCACCGGGCTGCGCGTATCTTCCGGAATGAATTTCTGCTTCGCGTTGGCCAGGTTTGTCACCCCGTGCTGGAAGGCCATGTCTTGCAGTTCACAATGGCCGTCGGCGTCGCATACCGGGCAGTCGAGCGGATGGACGGAGAGATGTTTTTCCACTGCTTTCTTACGGGCCTGGAAGAGTTCCTCCCCCTCGGTTTTGATGATCATGCCGGCCGCCGCTTTGGCGGTGCAGGAACGGACGGGCGCTTTCTTGCCTTCCTGCATGACCAAACACATGCCGCAGGAACCGAAGGGATCGAAGGTATAGTGGTAGCACATGGCCGGGATGATCTTGCCCGTGCTCGATATCACGTCGTAGAGCGAGACCCCGCTCTTTGCCGTCACGGACTTCCCCTCGATCGACAGTTCGATCGTGGCTGCTTCTACTTCAGGATTGGTTGCCGGCTTCAGTCCCATAGTGCTCCGAATGTTGAATGTTCAATTTTCAATGTTGAATTAAAAAACCGCCCCACCATTCACAATTGAACATTTAGCATTGAAAATTTTCTGTTACCGATCGCATTCTCCCATCACAATGTCGTAAGTCCCGAAGATCGTGACCGCGTCGGAGATCATGTAGCCTCTGGACATATGGTCGAATGCGCCCATATGGATAAACGAGGGGGCGCGAATTTTCAAACGGTAGGGTTTCCCGCCGCCCGTACTGACGATGTAGAATCCCAGCTCCCCCTTGTGCGCTTCAGTTCCACAATAGATCTCTCCCGGAGGGGCGTCGAAGCCCTGCGAGAAGAGCTTGAATTGCTGGATCATGGACTCCAGATTCGTAAAGACTCGTTGCTTCGGCGGCAGCGTGACGCTGGGCACATCAGCCATGATGGGCCCCTCCTGCATCTGCTCCAGGCATTGCCGGATAATCTTCACGCTTTCATAGAGTTCCTGGACGCGGATCCAGTATCGATCGTAGGTGTCGCCGTTTTTGCCGAGCGGCACACTGAATTCGCATTTCGGATAGGCTGAATAGGGCTCGGCCTTACGGAGATCGTAGTCAACGCCCGAGCCGCGGAGCGTCGGCCCACTGAGACCGAAGCTCACGGCGTCTTCCGCCGAGATGATGGCCACCCCTTTGGTCCGTCCAACCCAAATCCGGTTCTTCTCCAGGAAGACCACATACTCGTCGATTTTTGGCGGGAAGTAGTCTAGGAACTGCTTCAGTTTATCGAGCAATGAGGCCGTGAAGTCCCGCTCGACGCCGCCGATGCGATACCAGCTGGTGGTGAGGCGCGCACCGCAGAGTTCGTCGAACCAATCCATCAAAATTTCCCGATCACGGAAGCAATAGAAAAAGACGGTCATGGCTCCGATGTCGAGAGCCTGGGTACCGAGCCAAAACTGATGGCCTATGATCCGTTGAACCTCCGCCACGATCGTGCGCAGATACTCTGCACGGTCCGGCACGGTGATATTCATCAGCTTTTCGACTGCGCGGCAGTAAGCAAAATTGTTGTACATCGCGCAGACGTAGTCGAGCCGGTCGGTATGGGGAATAAATTGGTGATAGGTGCCGTCTTCGGCGAGCTTTTCCACACCCCGATGCAAAAATCCCAGCACAGGAGTAGATTTGACGAGGCGTTCTCCTTCCAATTCGAGGATGACTTTCAGCACCCCATGGGTGGCGGGATGCTGGGGGCCCATGTTGAGCAGGAGCTCCTCTGATCGCAGGGTCGGGAGAGTCTCACTCCCCGGATGGGCCGGATCGAGCTTGTAGACGGTTGTTCTTTGATCTTCAAAGGCCATTGTTCGTCCTACCGGGCCGTTTCGTCCAGAAACTCAAATGTGTCACGCCAGCCCTTGCCACGGAGCGGAAAATCTTTTCGCAACGGATAGCCTTCGGTATAATCATCCGGCAGGAGGATACGGCGAAGATCCGGATGATTTCGGAAGCGGATACCCATCATGTCGTAGACTTCGCGCTCCATGAAGTCCGCGCCCTTCCAGAGATCCGTTAGGGAATCCACGATGCAATCCGACTCCGGCACCCTGGTCTTGAGCCGGATGCGGTGACGTTTCCGGATCGAATAGAACTCGTACACGACTTCAAACCGTTCTTCGTCGTCGGGCCAGTCGACCGAACTCACGTGCACGATGTAGTCGAAGTCCATAGCCGGGTCGTCGTGAAGGAACTGTGCGATCTCATGGAGCCGATCCCTCATTACGGTTACCGCAAGCTCCCCGCGCCATTCGACGGCTTTGATGAAGCCGGTGGCAAAATCTTCTTGGAGCCGGTTGGCCAGTTCCTGCAATGACATCGATTGAGACCTATATTTTAAGGCTGGGTTTGACCTGATCCGGCTGCTTTAGAAACACGCGTTTCAGCATGATTCGTTCTTGTAACTTGAGGATGCCGTCGAAGAGCGCTTCCGGTGTTGGAGGGCAACCAGGCACATAGATATCGACCGGCACAAAGCGATCGACCCCTTGGACGACGCTATAACTGTCGTAGATATTGCCTGAGGTTGCGCAAGATCCCATGGCAATGACATATTTTGGTTCAGGCATCTGATCGTATAGTTTTCGGATGACGGGGGCCATCCGTCGGCAGACTGTACCGGCCACAATCATCAAATCGGACTGGCGTGGTGAGGCCCGGAACACACCGGCGCCGTAGCGGTCCATATCGTACCGTGACGAGACGGCGGCAATCATTTCAATGGCGCAGCAGGCCAAGCCGAATGTCATGGGCCAGAGTGATCCCTTGCGAGCCCAATTGACGGCTTTTTCCACTGTCGTGGTTACGATGTCCGGTGTGCCATCCTTATCATGACGACCAATTTGGATCAGTCCCATTCCAGGGCTCCCTTGCGCCAAGCATAGACATAGGCCACCAGAAACAATCCGATGAAGACCAGCATTTCAATCAACCCGATTAACTCGATCTTGGTGAAGACCACGGCCCAAGGATACAGAAAGATGACCTCGATATCGAAAATAACGAACAGCATCGCGAAGATGTAATACCGAACAGGGAAAGGCATCCGAGCATCCGAGAATGGCTCTGATCCGCATTCGTAGACTGAGAGCTTCTCCGGTTCAGGATATTTCGGCTGGAGTAAAGAACTGATGACCAACGTCCATATGCCGAACACCAGCGCTAAGACAATGAAAAACATAATCGGAAAGTATCTGGTCAGATACTCAAGAAGTAACTCAGAGCCGCTCATAGGGCTAACCTTTCAACAGCTTGAGATGCAAGGATCGCTGGAGTTTAGACTTTGGATTACGGGGATAGCAAGCGTTCAAAAGACCTGTGAAACCAACCCGAAAGTCCTAGGCCCTGTTCGTTGAGAGGCGTTGGGGGGGCGGCTTATTTATAAGGAGTTCTTCTCTCTATTCGGCGGGTTGGGTGGGGTAGGTGCCATGCGATCTGCGGGCATGCGCAGATGGGAGGGTGATACTTGGTCAATTTGATCCCATTCAGGCTCCAAGGCCGAGAAGGCCTTGGCTTTCTTGCGTCGGTGAATCTGAGTCTCGATGCGAGGGCGACCTTGGCGTTGGGCATCGCTGGCCGGGGACTTGTCAGGCAGCATGATATTGATTCCCCTTCTGCAAGAAGTCACTTTCCAGGTCACCATACCATCGGTTGAATTGGCGGGTCAATGTGACAAGGCCTCAATATTCTTGACAATGCAGGACTATTTGCTATGGTTGCTGACAGTAATACATGCCCTACATGAAGGACAACCACCATGGTTAATTATTCAATGAAATGTGTCATCTCTCTCATGGGTTGGATCTTGGCCGTGCCACTCCTTCCTCTGGCTTGGGCGGCAGGCGACCTCAACTCGGTCCGATTCGGAGATCCGGCTTTGGCCTATTCATCCGGTTCCATCCAGCGATCGACTCCCCAGGATGGATTCGTGAATGTGATTACCGGTGACAATCAGACCACTGGGGATCACATGATTCTGGGCAGCAGAGATATTCTCTACCTCCGATTGAAGAATCCCGGCGATGTCGCGCCTGGAGATCCGTTCACGATCTACAGACGATCGCACAAGGTATTCCATCCCACTACTGGTCAATACATGGGGCATTTGGTCAATCGCCTCGCTGTGGTTGAGGTGGTTGACGTTGATAAGGAACTGACCACCGTTCAGATCATACGGGCCTATGGGGCTGTATCGCCGGGTGATCCGGTGATGAAGTTCGTGCCTCCGACTGACGAGGGAGCAGCAGTTAATCAACCTTCCGCCGGCGATGTAGAGGGAAGGGTTGTGGAGTTTCAATCCAACATGGGAATTATGAATCTTGTGGCGCAAAGAAATGTCGTTTACCTGGACCGGGGGCGGGAAGACGGGATCAGGCCTGGGGATCGAATGGACGTGATTCGATCAGGAGGGAATCTTCCTCGACGAGTCGTGGGCGAATTGAAAATCCTGTCCATAGAAGACCGAACGGCCACGGCGCTGATCACAAAATCGATTTCCCGCATTCTGAAGGGCGATCGCTTCAGAATGCAGGCTCATACCCCTGTTCCTGAGGCCATGCCGATTTCTCAATCACCCCAACAGTCTCCGGATGTCTCCCCTGCTGTGGCTTCCTCTTCAAGCAAGTTCCAAGTTCAGAATGCCGCGGGCGAAACCCGAATCAGCCTCGGTGATTTGATGAAGCAGCTTCGGTTTGAGTCGGGCGAAGCCACGATCAAGTCCGAGGGCTATCAGGTGCTCGATGAACTGATTGCGTATCTGCGCACCACGACCGGCGATCGGCTGATTCGAGTCGAGGGCCATGCAGATAACATGGAAATCGGTCCTTCCCTGAAATCGATCTACCAGACGAACTGGGACTTGTCGAAAGCTCGGGCCGGGATCGTTCTCCGTTACTTGATTGAGAAGGGTGGGATCGATTCGGTGAAGCTGTCGTCGGTTGGCTATGGTGATACGAAGCCGATAGCCGGTAATGCGACTGAAGTGGGTCGACAGAGGAACCGTCGTGTTGACATCGTACTCTATTCGCCCGAGTCACCCGGTGAGCAGTCTGGGCCGGCGGCGAAGCCGACTGAGACCGGCGCTACCGGCTACAGCTTGTCTCGTCTCAGCTCAGCGGAGAGCGGAGATCCGACCCCCGCAGTGGACCAGACGACCCTAGCCGTTCCAACTGGTTCGTCCAAGGTAAAGCCCCCATCCGCCTCCGAGGATCCAGCTTCGGCAACGATTCCGGCATCAGGCAGCCCGGGCAATTCAGATCAGAAACCCGTCGCTCCAGTCGTTCCTCCACAGTAAATCCATCGAGTATCGTGCGAGGGTTGACGAGTCATCGTCAACCCTCACCGATTCCCCTTTGGAACGGTTCCGTTCTTTCTCCATCGTTGTTCCCCCTTTTCCCGTACTGCTACAATGCCGCATGATTTCGTCACTGGTAGGCCCTCCACGCACAGAGCCAGAAGCTCTGTTTGCAGATGTCATTGTCCCACGGCATCTGGCAGGCCCGTTCACCTACATCGTGCCCTTGTCGCTCCGACCCACGCTACGGATTGGACATCGAGTGCTCGTGCCCTTCGGCCGGTCGATTCTCCAAGGAGCTGTAATCGCCCTCTCCCAGGTTCTTCCTCGGGGCCTTGATCGGGCACGTCTCAAGGAGATTTGCTCATTGCTCTCAGAAGGGGCTGCAACAGATGTGTCCTCGAATCTGTTCCAACTCTCACGGCAGGTGGCTGAACAGTATGTCGCGCCATGGGGGCAATGTCTTCGGTTGGTGTTGCCTCCGGCGTCCAAACCACGGGCGCAGGTTAGCCACTACGAACTGACGGAACAGGGGCGAGCTGCACTTTCGTCTCGAGAGCCTTGCTCGGTGAAGGTGCGGGCACTTCTCACGCGTCTTGGAAAAGAACTGTCAGGGCTTCGCCGGCCATCCCGCAGTCCTGGCCCTGCCGATTTGTTGCACGATCTCAAGGCCCGTGGATGGGTGGAAGAGATTCAGGCCGTGCCATTGGTCACGATGGCGCCTTGCATCCAACCAAACAGACCGGCGAACCAGGACGACCCAGACATCTCTGCTTCGCTGATTTCTGACCCAGCAATGTCTTGGGCGGAGCCACTGTTCGAGGCGCTAAGAGGCCCAGGGCCCAAGCAGGTTCTGGTACAGGCTCCCTGGCCCGATCGATTGAAACTGTTGCAACGGGCGATTCGCCTCGTGCTCGACCGTGGACAAACGGTCCTCATCATCGTTGGGGAAGCAGAACGAGCCCAATGGATTGCCGGCTTGATCCGTAATGATGAGACGGGCATCTCCCCGGTCTGTTTCCATAGCGGTCTTTCAGACCAGCTGAAAGCCGAGATGTGGGATCAGATTCATCGGCAGGCGGTTCGCGTGATTGTGGGAACCCGATCGACCGTTTTCCTTCCATTGACAGCAATTGGGGCGATTTGGGTCGAAGGAGAGGACGATGCAGCGCTGAAGGAACCGCAAGAACCACGCTACCACGCGCGGGAAGTGGCTTGGTTGAGGGCGCAGCGCGAACAGGCGGTGCTGGTGTTGAGTTCGTCCCATCCCTCCCTTGAAACAAAAGCAGTGGTGGAACAAAGAGGAATATTTTTACGTAACATCATGCCGTTCGATGCCAGGCCGAACGTACAGGTCGTTGAATTACGTGATTATAGTCGCGGTACAGTGTTAAGCCAGCCGCTTGTTCGGGCCATCGAGCAGACGATCGGTCGTCGGGCCGGTGTCCTATTGTTTCTCAATCGGAAGGGCTATGCCGGCGCCCTCGTCTGCCTGGACTGCGGCCAGGTTCCCCGCTGTCCCGCCTGCCACGTCGCGTTGATGTACTCTCGGCAGGCAGCTCGTCTGTCCTGTTCCTACTGCGGGGACACTGCCCCGATCCCT
>JANNIV010000445.1:0-1599 GCA_031405355.1 Nitrospira sp. | reverse complement strand
GGGGAACAGTTGGTCCATTTTCTCCCAGTTCGCTTTCAGGAAACTCCAGGCCAATTCTCTGCCATAGACACTACCCAGGATGGAACTGACGAGAAACGGCGCGTCTTGTGTACGGATTTCTCCGCTGATGGTGCGGGCGAGGGTGCGTTCGATCAATGATTTGGGTTGAAACGACGCGAGCGAAAAGAGATAGCGCCGTTCTTCTTGAGGTGTAGTGGCGGTGCGGAACCGTTCGTCGAATTCTTCGTACCTGGCTGTGTCGCCCGTATGAGCGAGGATCGCAACCAGCGAGGGCACGACATTGGGGTCAACCGCTGTCGCGTCATTGCGATAAGCCCGGTAGAGTTCAGCTGCTCGTTGTTGGATAGCCGGATCATTGCCGAGTTTACCAAGTGCGCCGATCAGTTCACCCCGCAGCTGTTTCGTCAGCTCACTCTCGCCGCTTCGAGGCGCCCAACCCAAGTCTGAAACGGCAGGACTGATCCGGCCTCGCACGAACGCTTCAAGCGCCGATCGATCCTCTACTGTGATGATCCGATTCAGGAAGGAGAAGGAGTCGAGCAGCACAGCCCAGACGTTCTTGTCCCGCTCTGTCGTAAAACGGGCTGTCAGGTCGAGATAGTCCGTGAGGGGCATATGACCTGCGATGGTGGTGGCCCAGGCGTCGTTGATGAGGTTGAATCGCTCGGTGACTGCGAGTCGATCCATGCCGCGGTTCAAGAGCCGATCGAGGAGGTCCGGCGCATAGCGCACCCGATAGAAACCATGGCCGCCCTCGTTAATCAGTACTGACTCCCAATCGTGAGGGAGCGGGATTGCCCTGGTCTTCTCCGTCAGCAACAGGCGCGAAGTATCGGTCTTGCCTTCGACAGTCAGGCTCATCTGGATCGGGATCTGCCATGTAGTTGGTGAGGAGTGAGGGGTAAGGGGTGAGGGGTTGGGTAGATAGGTGAAGCGCTGCTGGGACAGGACGAGCCGGCCCGACTGATCGATCTCAGCTGTAATGAGAGGATACCCCGGTTGGAAGATCCAGCCGTCCATGAGTTGAGGCACCGGCTGTTTGGAAATCTTCCCCAGCGAATCCCAGAGATCCTTCGTGTCTGCGTTCCCATAGGCATGTTTGTGCAAGTAGTCGCGAACGCCGTCGCGGAACACTGTCGGCCCGATGTGCTGCTCTAACATCCGAAGCACCGACGCGCCTTTTTCATACGTCAGCACGTCGAACATTGCCTCCGCGTCCTTGGGAGCTTGCACCGGATATTCGATCGGTCTGGTGCTGTGCAGCCCGTCCACAGCAAAGGCTGCGGCACGCGAGACCCCGAAACTATCCCATCGTTTCCATTCTGGTTTCCAGGCATCGACTGCCAGCATCTCCATGAAAGTAGCGAAGGCTTCGTTCAGCCAGAGTCCGTTCCACCAGGACATGGTCACCAAATCGCCGAACCACATGTGCGCATTTTCATGCGCAACCACATCGGCTACGCGCTCCAGTTCGCCGTGCGTGGCGCTCTGCCGATCGACCAGCAAGGCCGTTTCACGGTAGGTAATGGCGCCCAGGTTCTCCATGGCCCCTGAGGCAAAATCAGGAATGGCAAGCAG
>JANNIV010000444.1:0-1799 GCA_031405355.1 Nitrospira sp. | reverse complement strand
TCGCTTCCTGAGGGCTTGCAACTATGCGTCTGTGGAGATGTAAGAGCATGCGGGGGAGCCAGCAAGAAACCGAGGTGTTCTTTAGGTCCGGAGATCGAGAGGGCTTCGGTGGACGATGGCACGGAGAATATCGCTGGTTGTCAGAATGCCGATCGGATGATGGGAGCTGTCGAGGATCGGAATCCCGCTTACCTGCTCCTCTAGCATGATGTGGGCAATCTCGCGGATTTCCGTCGTCGGGGTAGCGGACAAGACCCGGCTGCTCATCACATGGGCGAGCTTGTACCCGATGGACGGTTCCGGAGAATTGACGGATTCCAGTTCATGCGCATAGGGCAGCAGGTCATGGCTCGATACCATTCCGACCAACGTGCCATGAACCGACATGACAGGAAGATGTTGAATCCCTTTGTGTTTCATGAGGCTCCACGCCTCCAGCAACGTACTGTCGGATGGCAACCATGATACGGGGGAAGTCATTAAATCCTGTGCAAGGAGGGCCGGTTTCGATGCAGGGGCTTGCTGTACCTGTTGCTGATAGGCCTGAGCCAGACGTGCTGCATGGTCAGCCGTCTGCCGCTGCTGTTCTTTCGAACGATCCCGTCTATCCGCGTCGGCCTGTGTCGCAGGGGGACGTGGAGACACCGGAAGCGTAGGATGCATTTCGACGATGCCATCGACCGCGCGTATAATTGGCATGGCTGACCTCGTGTCGTCTGTATCGGAGGCTAGCGGTAAGTACTTAAGCCAGAATGGCGTTGCCTGAACGACTGTTGGGGCAAAGCGGAGAGCAGGATTCGGGACGAGATGCAAGTATCTGAGTAGCTACTAAGGAGCAGCAAGGAACAGAAACCGCGGACAAGGACGACCATCAACGGTCACCGTTCCCAGGAACATCGCCGTTGGTCTGATCCACAGCCCGAAGTTGCCGTAGAGTGCCCGATAGACGACGAACTCCTCTTCGGTCTCCGAATGCCGAGCCGTCCCGAGCACCTCGTATTCTTGGCCTTTATAGTGCCGATAGCGACCAGGTTGCACCATCGTGTATCCTTCCCTCCCAGACTGCCTACTATAAAGGGAACGAACGATGAAATCACCGAGTCGGGCCTCGATGCGCAAGACACATGATGTGGTGATTATCGGTGGCGGGTCGGCGGGCTATGCTGCGGCACGGACTGCGCGCGATGCCGGCGCCGACGTGGCGATTGTGGATCATGGCCCGCTCGGGGGGCTCTGTATCCTGCGTGGTTGCATGCCGACAAAGGCTATCCTGCGTTCTGCCGAAGTCGCGGCCCTTTTCAGGCGAGCGAAGGAGTTCGGACTCTCTCCAGTTTCGGTCCAGGCCGATCTGTCGGCGATCGTGGACCGGAAGGATCGGCTGGTCCGCGAATTTTCTGACTATCGCATTCAGCAACTTCGCGACCCGCGGCTCACGCTCTATCAATCGCGGGCGGTCTTTCGGTCGCCCCACGAGATCAGCGTCGGAGACACTGTCTTGTCGGCCGGCCGGTTCATCCTGGCCACCGGGTCGATGCCCTGTGAGGTTCCGATTCCTGGGTTGGCCCAAGCCGGATATTTCACGAGCGACACGATCCTGGATCTCCGCACTCAACCGGGGTCGTTGATCGTTCTGGGCGGTGGGGCTGTCGCCCTTGAGCTCGGCCAGTTCTTTGCTCGACTTGGGACGAAAGTCACGATCCTTCAACGGGGGCGCACGCTCCTTTCTGATATGGACGAGGATGTCGGACGCGCGCTTGAAGCCATATTGATCGACGAGGGCATCGAAGTCGTCACCGGCG
>JANNIV010000443.1:0-4436 GCA_031405355.1 Nitrospira sp. | reverse complement strand
CCTGGACGCCGGGCCACCGCGTCCAGGCTTGTGGCGGCGGCGAATCTGCGATTGGAGCAGAAGTGTTCATGAATAATGCGGGCTAAGGCAAGGATTTCAGCTGTGGCCGCCGTGGGCGGGAATGGTCCTGGATGGTGAGCGAAGGGGGCTTGCCTTTGAGTGTGGGCCGGTTCATCTGTTTCCAAATGAAATGGCGAAGCCGGGACTGCTCTCGCGCCATGATGTGAAGAAATTCGATTCCGTATTCGTTTTCCGCAGCCCAGATCACCCGAAACTCCGAGATGAGAACCAGACGGGATGTCTCAGGGATTGTCAGGTAGAGAGCCCGGAAATGTCCTATGGGCAACTCCTGCGTACTGCGGAGTTTGCACCCGCGCTCGGAGAGATCAAGGGCTACTCCATCGCCGATCTGTCTGAAGCGATCTGCTGCTGCAAAGCGAGCCATGATCTGCACAGGGATCCGTCGAGCCACCCTGCGGGCAGTGGCATGAACTGGGGGATGGGCCGCCACTCCTTTGTCTATCCGCCGTCGTCCGATCATTGGTTCTCGTTGTAGCAGGCCAACAGTCTAATCGGAATATGCGAGATTCGAGCGCAAGAAGTACGAGAGCCGGTTTCGTTCCCGTAGGTTCATCTTGAGGATCTCGACTCCAAACCGACGTCCTGAAGCCCAAGCCACCTTCGCTTCCATTATAAACAGCGGGTCTTGTCCGTCTGGGAGGTAGAGAAAGATCGTGAGGTCCATCCCCTGCTTGACCGAGGCATTGCCGCGAATACCCAATCCTGTGGGCGAGAGATCCGTGACCGTGCCATCGCCCATGAGAACCTCGCCACACTGGTCTTGGGCTGAGTACATCAACCCGAACTCTATTGAGGGGCGGGAGCTTTGCCTCCGATTGGCCACTTCCGTCACAGACTGAAACCCGTTTCTAGATGCGGCCTGTTGTCGTCTCATGAGGACACCTCCTTGTTCCTGCTCTGGTCTCAGATGCCTCCGTTGTGGACTGAGAGGGTGACGCGAGCTCATAAGTAGAATCGCAGATAATTCTTCTCCTCCAACGTCAAGGTCTTTATCTCCACTCCAAATCGACATCCTTCTGCCCAGGAGACCCGGCTTTGGGTAATGGAAAATGGCTTATCCATTCCGGAAAGGTCGATGGAGAGGGTGACGTTCATGCCGGGTGCGACCGACCGATTTCCCCGTATGCCGATCCCGCTTGATGAGAGATCGGTAACGATGCCGTCACCGATCAGCGTCTGGCTGGAATCCATATAGGAATAGAACAATGAGAAGAACGTAGGGGTACGGCTGCCATGCCGGCGATCGGAGTGACCGGGGAGTTTCGCTACTGCGGTAGCAATGGGCGCGATAGCATGAGGATCCATGACCCCTCCGTGGCGTTGGTTCGACGTTTAGACGATACGGAATGCCGCCCGTCGATCCTCCAGAGATGACAACCTGATATGTTTCAATATCACTTCTTGCAGCCGTCTCCGTTCTTCTGTCGACAGTTTTGGGAATCGGACGGCAAACGAGTCTCTGGAAATTCGGGAGACAATGACGTCGGTGAGACACATCGGATCCTGCCCATCTTTAAGGTCTAGGAACAGAGTGAGAGCGCTGCCTAGCTGGCAGGGGGCCGCGCTCAAGATCTTGCACCCTGTTTTGGAGAGGTCTTTCAGGGTTGCCTCTCCTCTGACAACTCGTGCGCCTACTTGGCTGGAGTAGCGGATTCGGCACCACATTGAAACTCGCTCAGCATAGCGCTCATCCAAGAGCGAATGAGATTTCTGGCTTTTGACTTTCGAAAGCGGGTGGGGCAGCGTCATCAGTGTCTCCTCTTACGGTTCCGCCGGGGTTTGCTCTGTTTCCCTCGACAGGCTGAGGATACCGCATTCGGGAGTTTCGACCATCCCTCAAGAGGGGGGGTGGGGGCTCCACCAGAAGGGGGACTTGGGTGGTATGGCGCAATTGGCATGGGTTTCCAGACAGGATGCTGAAAAAGTCCGCCAGCTGCGTTCTCCCCTCGAGAGCATCCTCAACGTAGCCCAGAGGCTACGCCTCCGGTGCTTTCATCGGCTGCGGCCTTGCCTGTGGAACGGCGCGTCTTGGCGCGCCGGGGTTGGGCGGGTGAGAAGTCTGAACTTTTTGAGCATCCTGCTATAAGTTTCTGAAGGTTAGGCAGGAGGTGTCAGTTCACGGTGTCTGTGTTGCTGTCGGTCATTTTTCGGCGGAGCTGCAGGCTCTCGAAGAAGATGATACCGCGATCGGTGCCAACCTCGTAGCGGAGTTTCACGTCGGTTTCGAACCCAGTCCAGCTAAAGAATTTGACGGGGCCGCTGGCGATCTGACCTGGTGTGCGGTCGAGCGGGCCGTAGAGGGATTGAAGATAGGCCAGAATCTGGTCATGGGTCGCCTTGCCTTGGTAGCGGACAGTCACACGCGCGAACTTGCCTTCGGCGGTGACGAATCGCATGGAGTCGACCTTCACTGGGCCTAGAAAAGGAATCCCGGTCTTCAGCTCATAGGTTTGTGACCGACCGGTGTCCTCGACTTTCATGAAGCTGTCGGTTTCCGAAAATGTTGCCCCCCAGGGGATTCCCTCGAACCCATTTGGATCGTTCTGCATCGGCACGGCTGATGCTGGGGCGCCATGCAGGATGAGCGAGAAGAAAAGGACGAGGGGGGAAATGTAGCGGACCCAATGGGTTGTGCGGGGGCGGCGAGGCATGTTATTCCGCCGAATCGCTGATATGGTCGTTGAACAGTGGGGCCAGGGTGCGACTGTCGATGAAGATAAATCCCCTCTCCGTGTTCGCATGGTACGTCACGTTGATTTCGGTATCGGTGCCGCGCCATGTATATTGCTGATTGAGGCCCCGTATCATCTGTCCCGGAACGCGCTCAAGGGAACCGAACTGACGTTCCAGGTAGGTGAGGATCTGTTTGTGCCGATCCGCACCCTGATAGTGAATGGTCACGCGGGCGAATTGCTCGTTGACCGATATGAGCAGGAGACTCTCGACCGGGACTCCGGCATACGATGGCGGGCCCTCCCTCAGTCGGTATTCATTCACATGCGGGCCTGTTCTGGCTACTTCCAAGTCCGTCCGCGTGGTCAGGGCAACGCCCCAGGCCAGGCTCTGAAAACCGTTCGGATCGTTCACCATCGGCACCGCATGGGCGAGAAAGGGGCTGCTCATACAGAGTAGGAGGCACAATAGGAGAAGATGCCGGCCCGTGTGATTCTTCTGTTGCCCGATCATGCCAGGACGCTACCATGGCCGATTATTAGGGTGCAACTCTCTTAGTTTTGTTGAGAATAGCGTGGGGCATAGCTTATAATGCGCGCGCTTTTCCATGTGCGGAGTGGCGAGGAACTGACTGGATGATTGAGAGCGATACGTTTGTCCAAGCCTTGCAAGATATCGGGGTAGATTTCTTTACGGGGGTTCCGGACTCGATCCTGGGAGGCATTATTGCGGAGTTGATGGAGCGGCATCTCTATACCCCGGCAGTACGTGAAGACGAAGCCGTAGCCATGGCAGCCGGGGCCTACATGGCCGGCAAGATTCCCGCCGTGTTGATGCAGAACTCCGGGCTGGGGACATCACTGAATACGCTCATTTCCCTCAACTATATCTATCAGCAACCCTGCATCCTGATCGTGTCCTGGCGTGGCCAAGGCGGCAAAGATGCGCCGGAGCATCTGGTGATGGGCGAAGTCATGCCGCAGTTTCTCGATACGATGAAGATTCCTCATCGCACGCTGACGGAAAAGACGGCCATCGACGATCTGAAGTGGGTAGCCGAGACGTTTATGAAAAAACGGATTCCTGTGGCGTTGAATATCACAAAGGGCGTCGTGAAGGGATTGCATCCGTGACGGACGTGAAGCGTGAGGACAACCCATGAGGCCGGAGCAGGGGACCATGCAGAGCCGGGCCATGGCGATGGCTGCATTGTTGGAATTGCTTACCGACCAGCCCGTCATCGTTTGTAATGGATTTCCGTCTCGTGAGGCGCAAAAGATCGCCGATAGGCCGACTCATTTTTATATGATCGGTTCGATGGGGTCGGCGGCGGCGATTGCGTTGGGCGTGGCGTTGTCGAAGCCGAATAAACAAGTGATCGTGTTCGACGGCGACGGGAACGTCCTCATGGGCATGGGAACGCTTGCGACAGTGGGGGCACTGAAGCCGAAGAACTTCATTCATGTGGTGTTCGACAACGAAGTCTACGGCACGACCGGCAATCAGCCGACGATTTCCAATGTGGTCCCACTTGAGAAGGTGGCGAAAGCGGCCGGGTATGTAAACGTCGAACGAGTACGGGAACGTGAAGACCTCGTCTACGAGTTCAAAGACATGCTGAAGAAAGACGGGCCGAGCATGTTGCTGGTGAAAGTCAACGAGATGGTGGAAGATGCCGGGCG
>JANNIV010000442.1:0-27499 GCA_031405355.1 Nitrospira sp. | reverse complement strand
GGGATGGCCTGCCAAGTATTGAGATACGGCCATGCGTCGGCTATTAGCCGGCTGTAACTCCATCACAGCAAGAACTCCCTTCCCGGTGGCAACATGAATTGCCTCGTTAGTAATGGCGACGACCACCCCAGGGAGACTCGTCGAGGAATTTGGGAGTGCCAGCGCTCGCCAGATTGTCCAGCGCTCGCCACCTGCCACGGTTGTGTAGGCTCCAGGCCAGGGAGAGAGCCCACGGACCCGGTTGGCGATAGCAGTGGCCGGCAAGGCCCAATCGATTGCACCATCTTCTTTTTTCAGCAGTGGCGCGAGGGTTGCCTGTGAAGAATCTTGTGGCTGCGGTACAAGAGTGCCGGCGTTGAGTCGGACAATCGTTTCGACCAGCAGTTTGCCTCCTAGCTCAGCTAAACGTGGTGAAAGGCTGCCTGCTGTGTCGTCGGCGGTAATGGGGATGGCCTCTTGGAGCAACATGGCGCCTGTATCCATCCCCTCATCCATCAGCATGGTCGTAATCCCTGTTTCCGTTTCGCCATTAATGATTGCCCACTGGATCGGACCAGCGCCGCGATATTTTGGAAGAAGGGAGCCATGCACATTGATGCAGCCGCGCGGGGGAAGTGAGAGGATTGCTGGAGGCAAGATGCGTCCGAACGCCGCAACTGCAATCAGATCCGGCTTCCATCCGGCAAGAGCCTGGAGAAACTCTGGATCCTTTATCTTGAGCGGTTGCAACAAAGGAATCTGCTCTCGCTGGGCGAAGAGCTTCACGGGTGACGGCGTAAGAATTTGCCCGCGTCCTTTCGGTCGATCCGGTTGAGTGACAACGCCGACAACGGAATCGTCAGACTTCAATAAGGCTTCAAGCGAAGCCGCGGCAAAATTGGGCGTGCCCATGAATACGATTCGCATGGTATCGCTTTAGCATTGCAGATGAGCGAAAGCAACTTGGCGGGTAACGACTCGGAAGGTAGATAGGCTGAAGGCTATAAGGTGTCGTGCAACGCACGAATGCGGGGGTAGCGGGATACAGGGGTAGTCGGGGTAGCCTCTTATCCCTCTACCCCGGTGCCCCTTTACCCCTGTATTTCTTCAATGCGAGTCGACTACCCAACGGTGGGGTCGTTGCGGCGAAGGTTGCTGGTAAGGCCGATCAGCGAAAGCGAGTAAATGATCCACTTGGAGGGGTCGAAATTGTACCACTGAGGTCCATTACGATAATCGCGCGCATAGGCATGATGAAAATTGTGATACCCCTCGCCAAAGCTCACGAAGGAGACCAGCCAACTGTCGCGGCTGCTGTCTTTCTTGCTGTAGGGCTGTGCCCCGACCATGTGACAGAGTGAATTGATCGTGAAGGTGGAGTTCAGCACCATGAACAACCGAAAGAGACCACCTAGGAGTAAGGCGCTGATGCCCCCCTGCCAGCCACCGTGCCAGACGCCAAGGACAAAAGGGAGCAGAAGTCCCGTGACCACGATCGGCCAGTAATAGCGGTCTTGCCACATCACGACGGGGTCACGGCGCAAACGGACCTCGTATTTATCTTTGCGGTGGATGCTGTTGTAAAAGAGCCAGCCGCAGTGGCTATGCCAGAATCCCTTGCTGGCGTTATAGGGATCTTCTTCTTCATCCGTCTTGGCATGATGCCGGATATGGTCGCTGCCCCACTTGAGGGCAGAGTTTTGCAGCGCCCATCCGCCGGCGACGAGGATACAGGCCTTGACCCAGTTAGGGCATTCGAAACTCTGGTGCGAAATCAGCCGATGATAGCCGACGGTGATACCCATGCCTGTGACGATGTACATAGCAAAGAACAGTCCCCAATCGAAGAGGCTGAATCCGTAGTAATAGCCATAGAGTGGGAGACCGATCGTATTGGCAACGACGATGGCCCAGAACAGGGTAAAGTTGAGCGCAGAAAACGGGGCTGTGGCCGGTGTGGCGTCAGTTGTTGTCGCGAGCATTACCTCTCCTTAGTACACACAGATTTTTCACGTCATGAAGCCAAGCTATGGGAAGGGTACACTAGGCCTACTGCAGCATACCGAACTCTCAAGAATGTTTCAAGTAAATGCTCGCGGTGTATACTGACGGTGCTTCCGCCTCTCCCTAAACAGTGAGGTATAGATGCCAGACGCTTATTCCCCCCTCGAATCTATCGTATTCCGTATCGGTGGACAGCTCGCCCGTCTCTCTGCCGGTAGAACTCCAACGCTCTTTGAGGGTGGCTGGTGGTCGCACCAGGCGCTCAATCTGGCCATGCATGACAATCTATTCAAGGCACAGTTGTTTCGATTCATCGATGTCCTGCCTTCTGTCACAGACGATGAGCAGGTCGTCGTTCTAGCTCGCGAGTACTTGGGAGACGGAGAGACCGCACTCTTTGGCACGCATTGGGGACTCAAGGCCCTTTCCGCCACCAGCTTGGGGGCTCGGCTCAGCGGCAAGGCGATCAGAAGCCAGGTCGAACATATGGCACGTACCTTTATCGCTGGAGCGACGGTCGAAGAAGCAGCGCCGCGGTTGAGTAATCTGTGGCAGCATGGACGAGCATTCTCAGTCGACTTATT
This sequence comes from Nitrospira sp., assembly GCA_031405355.1. Lineage (GTDB taxonomy): Bacteria > Nitrospirota > Nitrospiria > Nitrospirales > Nitrospiraceae > Palsa-1315. The sequence continues at coordinate 24,932 of JANNIV010000442.1, read as the reverse complement.
GGGCGAGGCCACCATCAGCGATCTCGAAGCCGATCGGTACGGTGACCGCTGCGTGGAAGCTCTCACGCTGCTCGCGCGAGAGGCGGTATCTTGGCCATCCCAATCGCTACTAGAACGGGACCATCTTGGACCGATACCACGGATCCAACTTTCCATCAAAATATCCGCCCTCTCTCCTCATCTCGACCCGATCGACCCGGAAGGAAGCTACCGTTCCGTGGCGGCGAGACTCCGACCCATCCTCGATTTGGCAATGCGCCTCCCGGCGTCGTTGATCTTTGACATGGAACAAGCCGAGACAAAATCCTTGCTGGTGGAGATATTCACCAGGCTCTTCGCAGAACCTTCTTACAAGGATTATCCCTATGCAGGGCTCGCATTGCAGGCCTACCATCGGGAGACCGCACAAGATATCGAAGGGCTCCTGGCCTGGGTCCGCCGGCGCGGGGCGCCCATCTCAATCAGATTGGTGAAGGGGGCCTACTGGGATTCGGACACGATCCGCTACCGGCAACGAAGCTGGCCTATTCCTCTCTTTGAACACAAAGTTGAGACGGATGCCAACTATGAGTCCCTCGCCTCGCTCTTGTTATCCCAGTCGGCACTGATTCGGCCAGCCTTCGGCACGCACAATCTCCGTACGCTGGCTTACATTGAGGCGGTTGCTGAGTCGCTCAGGCTCTCTCCAGAGACCTGGGAATATCAGATGATCTTCGGCATGGCTGAACCCTTTCAGCATGCGCTCATGCAGTACGGCCGACGATTACGGCTCTATACTCCGGTGGGCGATCTGCTTCCAGGCATGGCCTATCTCGTACGACGTTTGTTGGAAAATACGTCGAATGAATCGTTCCTGCGCAAGGAGTATGTAGAATCTCAATCGTTGAGCACGTTGTTGGCTCCGCCGGTTTTAGAAGGACTGACCCGAAAGCAGCCCCCCCTCCCTCATCCAACCAGTACGCAGGGTTTTCGAAATGAACCGCAACAGGATTATTCTCTGGCCGACAATCGTGTGGCGATGCAGCAGGCTCTGGAAACTGTGCGGTCGCAGCTGGGCCAAGAGTGGAAGTCGTCGAGCGGGAAGCAGGGCCTCACGGGGCCTCTCCTTGAGTCTCGCAACCCGGGTAATCCAGACCAAGTCGTAGGCCGGTTGTTCTCTGCGAGTTCCCTGGATGTAGAACAGGCGGTTCGCATGGCAGTTCAATCATGGGATCTCTGGCGCGCCACGACAATAGAACGACGGGCGGACATCCTGCATGCCGCTGCTTCAATCATGCGGACCAGACGCAATGAGTTAGCGGCATGGGAGATATACGAATGTGGAAAGCCTTGGCGGGAAGCGGATGCAGACATTGCAGAGGCAATCGATTTTCTGGAATTTTATGCGGCAGCCTGGCGCAGTCTCGCTCCCCCAAAACGCTTGGGACAGGAGCCCGGAGAACTGAACGAACGGATCTATAGCCCTCGCGGGGTCACGGCCGTCATTGCCCCATGGAACTTTCCCCTGGCGATTCCCACCGGCATGGTATCGGCGGCGCTGGTCACCGGGAATCCCGTGATGTTCAAGCCCTCAGACCGCTCGCCTATGATGGGCCATTGGCTCACAGAGATCTTGCATGAGGCTGGTGTGCCGGGAGAGATTCTCTGTTGCCTGCCGGGCGGACCAGACATCGGACGTGCGCTGGCGCAGCATCTGGACATTGTCACGATTGCCTTTACCGGCTCGAAGGACGTGGGGCTTAGCCTCCTGAAAGACGCTGGCACGTTGATGCCAGGGCAACAGATGGTCAAGCGCGTATTGGCAGAAATGGGAGGCAAGAATGCGATCATCGTGGATGAAACGGCGGATCTCGATGATGCGATCACCGGCGTGGTCTCATCCTTCACCGGCTATGCGGGACAGAAATGTTCCGCCTGCTCACGGGCGATCGTGCATGCGTCGATCTACGAAAATTTTCTGGAGCGCCTGAAGGAGGCAGTACTGAGTCTGAAAGTCGGGAATCCGGAACAGCCTGGCACACAAGTTGGGCCGGTGATCGATCGACGCGCGCAATCGAAAATTCAGGAGTATATCGAGATTGGGAAGAAGGAAGCCCGCCTGCTGGTAGAAGGGACTGTGACGGAACCAGGCTGGCATATCGGAGCGACGGTCTTCGCGGATGTAGCGCCGACCGATCGAGTGGCCCAAGAGGAGATCTTTGGGCCGGTTTTGTCAGTGATGAGGGCTGAGTCCTTCCAAGAAGCGCTGACGATGGCTAATTCGACAGCCTATGCGCTCACCGGTGGGGTCTATTCTCGAAGCCCATCGAATCTGGAGTTAGCACGGCAAGGATTCGACGTCGGGAATCTCTATCTGAATCGTCCGATCACCGGCGCGTTAGTGGGGCGTCAGCCGTTTGGGGGCCATCGGCTGTCCGGTGTCGGGGCGAAAGCCGGAGGTGAAGAGTACCTGATGCAATTTGTCGTCACCCGCGTTATCAGCGAGCAGACCCTCCGGCGGGGCTTCGCTCCGCCCGAGTGAGGCCTTTGGCGGCTTGATCTCGTACGATTCCAGTTCTTCCGTAATATCCGTCACCACGCCCCGCTCCTCGGCCAATGGGGACAATTCCTGCCGTTCGACATATTTCACCAAGCCGACGCCCTTCACAAACCAAGCGGTCATCACATCGGTTCCCTGGACCGTCTTTTTCGTGCCGGAGAGATAAATGTGCATGCGCATGCGCGCTTCTACCTTTACGGCATCCTTGAACGTGCCGGCCGGCACGGTCACTGACTCCTGTCCCAACACTGAAGCATCACCCTGCGCATCGGCCTTTTCGTTGATGCCGTCCCGATTCAGATCGTTTCCGAAATCCAAATCCTTGCGGTTAAATTGGGGGAAGGACGATGAGACCTTCATCGGGAAACGCACGATCTGATAGGGCACGAGCTGTTTCTCAAAGGGCGTGCCCGGCTCTGAGCCGTAATAGACAATGCCGACGCTATCGCGCCGGTAGAAACTGTCCATTGTGCCATGGTTGCCTGGATTGGTATCGTGGAACACGGTCACCGTCATACCCTTGATGGTTTTTGTGCCGGTGACCGAAGACACGTTGGAGAAGAATTTATGCTCAACCGTTTGCAACGGCCCTTCGGTAATTTGGCCTCGATAGTGCCATTCGTTTCCAGTCTGATCGGGGAAGTAGTCGGCTGACTGGGCAATGATACCAGCCTCTTCCGCTGCAAACGCTGTGGACCAGGCGGCGCCGGCAAGTAGTAGAACTGTTCCCAACATGAAGGCCCTTCGATATCCTGGCTTCTTCAGCGGCATGCGCGAGATCCTCCACTGGTTACACTCTAGGAGCCTATCTGACATAGACCGTTCTACTGCGGCGAACGACCTGCAACCATCTGCGTCGTTCTCAGCCCGAAACCATCCTCAACGTATTCCGGTGAATACGCCTCCGGTTGTTCCGGGCCTGCGGCCTCACATCTGGCTGCATCTCCTTCGCCTCGTCACGAAGGCAATGTCAGACAGGCTCCTTGATAAAAGTATCATAGCAATCCTGGAGGCGGCAAGGGAGGGAGCAGGCTTGCCTTTCATTGGACTTTCTGGTTTGTATGGTCTATCTGGTCTATTTGGTTAACCCAAACGAACCAGATAAACCAAAGAAACGAAATAAACCAAATGAGCCAGAAACAAGCGGTGCTTGTGACCGGTGCGTCAGGAGGGATTGGCCGAGCGATCAGCCTCGCCTTTGCAGCGGCCGGCTGGTCTGTTGGGGTCCATTATCACCGAAATAAGACAGCAGCCGAAGGCACGCTCAAGCAAGTAGCGGTTTCCGGTGGAACTGGGACGCTCTACGAAGCCGATATTCGAGAGTCGCATGAGGTGCAACAGATGGTGGAAGCCTTCTGCCGCCTGGTACCTGTGCCGTCTGTGTTTGTCTGCAATGCCGGAATCGGAGGGAGCCATCTCCTGCTTCGACAACGCCAAGAAGATTGGGCCGAGGTAATAGGTACGAATCTGACAGGAACATTTCACTGTCTTCGCGCCATGGCCCCTCCCCTCCTTGCTCGTGGCGGTGGGTCGATTGTCGTGATCGGGTCGTATGCGGGATTCCATGGGATGATTGGACAGGCAGCCTACGCTGCCTCAAAAGCCGGTCTTATCGGCCTGGTGCAGACTGCAGCCAAAGAATGGGGAGCAGGCAATGTTCGTGTGAATCTCCTCTTACCAGGCTGGCAGGCTACTGGACTATCGGAAGGGGCCATGCCGGAAGGCGATACGTGGAACAGCCATGCGTTAGGCCGGCCACCGTCGCGAGAGGAAGTGGCCAAGACTGTCTTCTATCTGGCGCAACTCACAGACATGTCGGGTCAGGTGTGGAACTGTGACAGCAGGGCTCTATGAGAAGAGCGTTTGGCCTATGGCTTATAGCCAGAGCAGAGCAGCGCAGGGTAAGAGCGTATGGTGAATGGATTACGGCTTCGATCCGAGTACGTGCTATAGGCTATACGCCATATGCTCCTTGTATTGCTATGAGCTCATTTCGATGAATCACGGAATCTTCGTCACTGGGACCGATACGGGTGTCGGGAAGACGCTCGTCGCCTCTGCGCTCGTGTGGTGCCTGACTCAACGGGGGATTGATGTCGGCGTCATGAAGCCGATTGAAACAGGGGTTTCACGATCGGCAAAGGCGCGTTCTGATGGAGCACGGTTGCGGAGAGCGGCTGGAAACTGTGATCCTATGGCAGAAGTTTCTCCCTATGTCTTTCGCCTTCCAGTGGCTCCAGTCTCTGCTGCACGAGCGGAAGGAATGACCGTGCGTATCGCCACCATTATACGGGCCTTCCATGCTTTGCGTCAGAAACATAGATTGATGGCGGTAGAAGGAGTTGGCGGTGTCTATGCACCGCTGACAGCATCGCTCAACGTCGTAGACCTCCTCTATCAGTTGAAATTGCCAGCGATCGTGGTCGGACAATCTGGCTTAGGAGGAATCAATCATGCATTATTGACGCTTCACGCACTCCGCCAGCGAAATATTCCCATCTTGGCGCTGGTCTTGAATCAGCGTCGCCCAGTGCGTACTAAAACCGCTCGTTTGCAGGAACAATCGACTGTCACCCTGCTTCGACGCCTCTCAAAGGTTCCCGTGGTGGGGCCCATCCCATATCGCCCGCATGTGAATCAAAAATGGAATGAAGAATTAGTCCGACTTGCGGGAACCGCTCCAATCACAAAGCTGGCGAGGCTGGTCCTAGCCCGCATGCTTCATGAAGGTTCGTCGCAAAATGGCGGAGTGGCGCGCGACAAGCACGAAGAGCGGGACTTGCGAGAGGTGTGATTCGAAGTTCGAAGTTCGAAGTTCTGGATTCGAAGTTCCGGTAACCTCGAACTTCGGACCTCGAACCGTCGTCCGTCGCGCCTGTCGCACTTTTCCCGCCCGTCTCGCTTGAGTCAGGTATCCGCGCGTGCAGCAGAGGCTTCATGAATCATGCGGGCTCACATCTGTGACAGGAAAGCTTTCACGGCGCGGCTGATATTCGGGGCCTTCAGAATCGCTGAAATGACCGCAACGCCTTTGGCACCGGCGAGCATCACCGCCCCCACCTGGTCGATCTGAATGCCACCGATCGCAAAAACCGGCAACGGCGTGAGCCCAGTGATCGCACGTAACCCCTCAAGCCCAACCACCGGATCATGGTCTTGTTTTGAGCCTGGTGTAAAAATGGGACCAAAGCCAAGGTAGTCAGGCTTTCCAGCGGTGGCCTTCCGCACCTGGTCAGGACTGTGCGTGGAAATCCCGATGAGTTTGTCCGGGCCCATTACCTTTCTCGCCAAGTCGAGCGGCAAGTCTCCCTGCCCCAGATGCACGCCATCGGCATCTACGGCCAGAGCCAAGTCACATCGATCGTTGACGATGAACAGTACACCTGCTTGAGCAGCCGCTTGCCGGAGCGCCAACGCTTCCACGTAGGCGTCCTTCATCGATCCTGTCTTGTTGCGATATTGGAAGAGAACAGCGCCGGCCTCAGCCGTCACTATCAGCACCTCGATCAAGGGACGCGCAGGGCAGACCAACGGATCGAGAATGATATAGAGGCTTGAGAGGGGGTGAGAACCAGTGACATTCATGAAAATGTTATTTGGTTTGTTTAGTTTGTCTCGTTTGTTTGGTTTCCACCGGGTGAAGCGCAAAACAAACCAAATAGACCAAATAAACTAAATCAACCCATCTCGCTCGTCCCGCTTGTCCCGCCCGTCTCGCGTGGTTATTTCTTATTGCAGGCCACTTTCCAGAGAGTGTGATTGATGCTACGAGGGGCAACTGGTTCCCACTGTAGTTGCTCAGTGGTACTGTACACCACTTTACCGCGTCCCATGTTGCCCGCGAACCACGTATACCCAAGCATACGTGTGCGCTCTTCCGTGCAATCGTATTCGTTGAATCGCTTGATTGACAACAGCGAATCGCCTGCCACTGTTTGAACGGTTTTGTAGTCGTATAATTGCCACATCTTTGCCAGATTCTCATTGCGGCGAATAGTCGCTGGATCGACGTACACTGCCAGTCCTGCAGAGTCGTCGCCACTCACCAACACCCACTCTGCATACACGGGGCCGCTACTCAGGACTAGAAACGTAATTAACAACCAGAAACCCAACATGAAGGGCTGAGTTAGTTTGAGGAATGCGCCTTCGTTATAGATCACAGAATATGGTCCAGAGACGCGCCGGTACGGGCGAATCGTGAATGGCATATAGGCTTCGCAGGAGATGTATTTTAGGTGGGCTGAGATCGAAGTTGCAAGCAACAGAGGATTAAAGACATGATATAGTTTCGAAAACAGAGAGGTATCTCATGAACAGAATGGTCATGATCGTCGCTGTCTTATCGTTCTCAGGGCTTATACAGACTTCTATCGCGGCTGAGAGCCGCACCACAGGGGAGAGTAAAGGTCTCACCGTAGACGACATTGGACGAGGACTGAAGAGCGCGGCCAAGAATGTTGAACAAGAGATTCCCAAGATTGGGTCTGCGATCGGAAGCGCAGTCAAGAAGATCACAGCGAATGGCCAGGATAAACCCTCATCCCCAAAGCAAGCCAAGCAGAATAAGTAACTCGCCTCTCACGTGACAGCGATCCCATTCCACAGCTTCTGTGGACAACTCTGTGGATGCGCGTCTTGTCAGATAAACAATGGCCGATATTGAGAGACCTCAGAGCAGTTTGCCTAAATGAAGCTCCCCGCAGCAGCCTACTCCGCCGAAGCAGTCGCTTCGGCTGCGAAGGCCGGAAGCTACGGGGTATATGGCGAAGGAGAATAATGAGCAATGTGGCCTGTCCGATGAAGCCCCCATACTTTGTGGCTTGACGAACTAATTTTTCATTCTTCTAAGCACTCAGATGTTCAGACTGAAGACTACAAGCCTTCAGCCTATCTACCTGAGTCGTTACAAAAATTCTAACTGGCGAGGAAGCGCTCGATAAATGTCGTGGAGACGTGGCCCTTTTGGAAGTCGGGGTCATTGAGGATGCGTTTGTGGAGTGGGATGGTGGTCTTGATGCCTTCGATCACGAATTCGTCGAGGGCACGCCGCATGCGGGCGATGGATTCTTGACGGTCTCGCCCATGGGTGATGACCTTGGCAATCATCGAATCATAGAAGGGGACGACCATCATATTCGATTCCATCGCCGAGTCGACGCGCACGCCGAATCCGCCTGGTGCGCTGTATTTGGTGATCATCCCTGGAGAAGGCGTGAACTTTTCAGGATCTTCGGCATTGATGCGGCATTCGAGGCTGTGTCCAATAAGCTTGACGTCTTGCTGCTTGAACGAGAGAGACTGACCGTCGGCGAGCCTGATCTGCTCCTTGATAAGATCGAAGCCTGTCACCATTTCGGTGATCGCATGCTCTACTTGGATGCGAGTGTTCACCTCCATGAAGAAAAAATTGTGGTCCTTGTCGAGCAGGAACTCGACGGTGCCGACATTCCTGTAGTGCACGGCTTTGACGGCTTCGACCGCAACTCGACAGATTTCCCGTCTGAGTTTTTCGTCGACGGCAGGCGACGGCGTTTCTTCAAGCAATTTCTGATGCCGGCGTTGGATCGAGCAGTCGCGCTCGCCGAGATGTACGACATGCCCACGATGGTCGGCGACAATCTGCACTTCAATATGGCGCGGCTCGAGAAAATATCGTTCGAGGTAGACGGCATCGTTCCCGAAGGTGGTCTTTGCTTCGGCCTGAGCGGCTTGAAACGCGCGAGCGAGATCCTCGGCTTTATTGACGACGCGCATGCCGCGCCCTCCCCCACCGGCTGAGGCTTTGATGATGACGGGATAGCCGACCTTGCCTGCGGCTTCGAGGGCTCCCTGTTCGCTCTTCAGCTCGCCTGGACTGCCTGGTGTAACGGGTAAGCCACGGCGGGCAACGATTTCACGCGCTTTGGCCTTGTCGCCCAGGAGCGCGATGTGTTCGGACGTTGGGCCGATGAATTTGACGCCGATGGACTCGCACACTTCTGCAAAATGGGCGTTCTCGGAGAGAAAACCGTAGCCGGGATGGATGGCATCCGCCCCGGTGATCTCGGCGGCGCTCAGGACGTTGGGAATATTTCTGTAGCTCAGCGCTGCGTCAGAAGGCCCGACGCATATCTTCTCGTCGGCTGCGCGGACATGGAGGCTTGACGCATCGGCCTCAGAAAAGATCGCCACGGTCTTAATACCGAGTTCCTTGCAGGCGCGAATCACGCGGAGCGCAATCTCACCGCGATTGGCTATCAATACTTTCTTGAACAATCGAGTACTCCGATGTGGATCGAGGGAAGAAGACTAAGGCGTGGCTGTCGGATCGACGAGGAAGAGCGCTTGGCCATACTCCACCGGCTTGGTACTTTCGGCCAAAATTTTCGTGACCCGCCCATTGACCTCCGATTCGATTTCGTTCATCAACTTCATCGCTTCGACGATGCACAGAACCTGCCCAATTTTCACATAATCGCCCTCTTCAACATAGGGGTCGGCATCCGGAGAGGGAGACCGATAGAACGTTCCGACGATCGGAGACACGATGGTGACCATCCCTGTCGTGTTTTCGGTCTGAGCGCCGGCCACGGTGGGCGCTTGAACGGCTGAGGTCGATCCGGCTGCTCCCTGGTCGGCAACAGTGGTTGAGATCGACTTAACGCCAACCTCGTATCGCACGCGAACTCTGAGTCCGTCGCGCTCCAACTCCAATTCGGTCAGGTTATTTTTCTTTAATAGCTCGATCAATTCCTGAATGTCTTTGGTTTGTTGTCCCGACAGTAAGCGTGAACTCTGCCCGCTCTGGGTCGGGGCAAAAGCCTGAGGCAGAATGATCGGCGGCACACCCTTCTTCGATTTGCCGGACGTCCGTTTACTCACCGAACACGCTCCACATACTCTCGGGTACGGGTATCGATCCTAATTACGGTCCCGGTTTCCAAATAGAGCGGAACCTTGATGGTGGCGCCGGTTTCAAGGGTGGCGAGCTTGGTGCCGCCCGTCGCGGTATCGCCACGGAAACCCGGTTCCGTATCGCTGACTCTTAGTTCGATAAAGTTGGGCAGCTCAACGTCGATCGGGCGATGTTCGTACACAAGGATCTTCACTGTCATGTCTTCTTTCAAGAGGTCCGCGTTGCCGCCGAGCTTACCCTTTTCGAACGTCAGTTGCTCAAAGCTCTCCGTGTCCATAAAGGTATAGGCATCGTCTGTTGCATAGAGAAATTGCATGGTCCGTTCTTCAAGATCCGGTTCTTCAAACCGTTCTCCTGATCGGAAGGTGCGATCCAGGACATTGCCTGAAAGATAGCTCTTGAGCTTAGTGCGCACGAACGCTCCGCCCTTGCCAGGCTTTACATGTTGAAACTCAACGATATAAAACGGCTGGTTATCGACCATGAGCCGCACACCACCGCGAAAATCTGTCGTAGAAATCACTCGGTACTCCCTTCAGACTGTCAAAAGCCGCTCATCCGGCTCACTGTCTCATTCACTATGCCATTCGTCGCGATGTTGCCGGTGCGGGTGTCTTCTTCTCACGTCGAGATGCGGTCAAGTGGTCGTGCAGGCCGCGAAGGGCGAGGAGATAGCCGGTCGGACCCAAGCCGGTAATCTGTCCGAGAGCGACTCCTGCAATATACGATCGATGGCGAAACTCTTCACGCTGATGAATATTGGACAGATGGACCTCAACTGTTGGCAGTCCAACTGCCGCAATAGCGTCCCGAATGGCAATGCTGGTGTGCGTATAGGCGGCAGGGTTAATGATGATCCCGTGGTATTCGGTCCGAGCCTCTTGGATCCAGGTGACCAGTTCACCCTCGCTATTCGACTGGCGCAGGTCCACCTCCACTGCCAATTCCTTTGCCAGCGTCGTGATGGCTGAATTCAGGGCATCAAGGGACAGGGTGCCGTAAATCGACTGCTCCCTAGTCCCGAGGAGATTTAGATTTGGACCGTGCAAAACTCGTATTCGTAGCATGTTGTTGTATGCACATACTGGATCGGTGAGGACGATTCCTTGTGATAGGGCGTCCAGCAATGGGGCATTGTAGCAGTCTGCCTCAGACCGGTCAAACGTGCAAAAAGATTAGGAAGTTTTTGGCTGAGGCTCGTTCGTGGTATCACGATCCTGACGACGTGATTCAATGGCATGAAGCCAGGCTTCCAACTGGGCCACGGCTTCTGGGTGAGGAGAAGGAGGAGGCATCACCTCGGTATCGGCAGCTTGTACATCCGGTTTCGCGATTGCTGGTTGCTCCTCTGTCTGATCCTGTTGGAGAAGGGCCGTCTCCACAAGAAACTCTTTCACACTCAGTGGGTCGACAGAAGCAATGTCCGATTCGTTCACCATTGAGGCAGTCAGATCAGGCACGGTATTCGTTTTGGTGGCAGAGGCTGTGAATTCTGCAGGAGCAGGCGGTGCATCAGCCTGCAGGGGGGGAAGGGTAGACTTCAGCGTACCCGCAGGCTTGAACTGTTTCGCTTCCTTCTCTTGTTTCAGCGGTCCGCCTAACGCAGATTGAACTGAGAGTGCTTCTTCATCACGCGGGTTGACTGCCAGAATGACGGCGCAGGACTGCAGCGTCAATTCCTTCAGCCCCTGACTCGTATAAATTTTGATCAGGGTCCGGTGCGCGCGCAGATTTTCAGGACTCAACTTGACGGACTCTTCTAGAATAGTCTTGGCTTTCGTGGTCTGCCCCATCTGGTCGTAGGCGCGTCCCAGTGCGACCATGGCGGTAATAAAACCGGGATACAATTTCAAGCCGTCTTCGAGCACGCCGGCTGCTTCCTGCCACATCCCGGCCTTTCCGTACTCTTCGGCCAGTGGCATGAACACTTTGGAATGTGGATCTTTGGCCAACTGGGTGGCCAATCGATCGATTTCCATGGAGATATTGGCGGCTTGCTGATTCTGAGCCATAGGCTTCTAGGGTCTTCCCCGGACTAGCTTGGAGGTCTGATTGGATTGTCTGACAAGGAGCAGTTCTTGCGCCCGGTTCAAGATTGCATCGGCGAGCGCTCGTTTCGGCATCAGCGGCAGTTCTGTCAGGACACCCTCCCGGTCGATCAATGTGGCGGTGTTCTGATCGCTGCCGAATCCACCTCCCAATGTCGTGACATCGTTGGCGACGATGAGGTCGAGGCCTTTTTCTGTCAGTTTGCGTTTCGCATGGGCGATTAGATCGCTGGTTTCAGCCGCGAAGCCGACCATGAGTTGCGTGGTCCGTTGGGCAGATAAGGAGGCAAGGATGTCCGTGGTCCGTTCGAGTTCAAGTGTCTGGCCGGTCCGCCCCTGCTTCTTTAATTTTTGCAACGCGGGATTCGTGGGTCGAAAATCTGCCACAGCGGCAGCCATGATCACCGTTGTGGACCATGCGAGGCGCGAGGACAGCGCCTTCATCATTTCTTCAGCCGTGGCGACCAAAACGACCTCGATGCCTTTGGGCTGCTGTAAGGCCGTTGGACCGGTGACAAGGACTACCTGCGCTCCCCTTGCCTGGGCGGCTTCGGCGATCGCATAGCCCATCTTGCCGGAGGAGCGGTTTGAAATGAACCGCACCGGATCGATCGCCTCTTGCGTCGGGCCTGCCGAAACCAGAATACGATGTCCTTGCCAATCGCGTCGTGGAGCCAGCGCTGCCTGAATAGCCTCCAAAATTGTGGCTTCCTCTGCCAAACGGCCTTGACCGATTCGCCCGGAAGCCAGCGGGCCGACTTCCGGATCCACCACGATCGTTCCCCTCGCACGTAATTTTGCAACGTGTTCGGTAACAGATGGATGAGTCCACATTCCTCCGTCCATAGCGGGGGCCACAATCAGCGGGCACTGTGCCGTCAGGAGCAGGGTCGAGAGTAAATCGTCGCCCAGCCCCAACGCTGTCTTTGCAAGACAATTGGCTGTGGCCGGGGCAATGACGATGGCATCTGCCTGCTCGGGCAACGACAAATGTTTCATCTCCTGATGCGCTTCGAATACATCCGTTGAGACAGGGTGCCCGGAAAGCACTTCAAAAGTCAGCGGGGTAACGAACTTCGTGGCCGATTGCGTCATCACGACCTGCACCGTTGCTCCTTCACGGAGCAAGGTCCGGAGCAACGCGATAGCCTTATAGGCTGCAATGCTACCGGTCACGCCCAGCACAATCTGCTTGCCAACCAATGTCGGCCCGACGGAGCCGGATATCGTCATCGGCTACCTCACTTATTCCTCACTCTCAACCGGCGCCGGCGCCGGGGAATCGTCGACATAGACACTCAGCTCTTTCTTAATCTCCTTCGCATCGTCGCCGGTCATCAAGGCGACGCGCTCCATTTCGCCTTCCTTTCCGCGCTTCGCTTCCTTCATGGCATCCCGAGCTTCTTGACCGACGAGGTAGCTGATTTGCCCTCGAAGCACTTCATCTAGGGCGATGGTCGTTTCTTTGGTAAAGCGCGAAGGGACATGACGCGACCCCTGCAAAATGTGCTTCGCCCGCTGGCCTGCGATGATCGCCAACCGGTGACGTGAGTCGAACTCGTCTGTAGTGTATTGGGGCAAAAGTCTCAGCATGTCGATCATGGAAGCAGTACTCCTTTGGGTTAGGGAAGATCTTTGTGATCTCCTGTTTTCTGTTCATCGTCAAGAATGAAATTATTCTCGAGCCACGTCATGTTCAACCGTTTCGTCTTTAAGCGTTCCGACCAAAAGATGCTTTCGAGATCACGAAGGGATCGGCTGAGGTCTTCGTTTCGAACAATATAGGCGTACTCCCTGTAGGACCAGACCTCTTCTTTCACTTTGTGCAGTCGTCGTTGAATCTCTTCCGGCGTATCGGAGGCCCTGGTGTGGAGTCGGGACCGGAGCACGGTCATCGAGGGAGGAAGAATAAAAATCGACACCGCATCCTCGAATCGTTTCTTGACCTGCATGGCCCCTTGTACGTCGATCTCCAGTAACACATCGATCCCTTGATCGATCTTTTCTGTCAGCGACTTCCAAGGTGTCCCATAGAGGTTTCCGTATACGTGGGCCCATTCGACAAACTCATGTTTCGCGGTCATCTCTTGAAAAGTCATCTCATCGACGAAATAATACTCGCGCCCATGCTCTTCGCCTGGGCGCGGCTTCCTGGTAGTATAGGAAATGGAATGCCATAGCCCGGGGAGACTCACCGTGAGTTGCTTGCAGAGTGTGGTTTTTCCCGTCCCGGAGGGTGCGGAGATTATAAAAAGAATCCCCCGCCGATCCATCGAGGATCGTGGATGGCCGGATACCGGCGCCGAGGGGCTGGTTGTTGGGGCTGAATTCATTCGACGTTCTGGACCTGTTCCCGAATACGTTCCAGCTCGGCCTTCATCTGGACCACATGACCGGCGATTTCCGCGTCATTGGCTTTTGAGCCGATTGTGTTGACTTCCCGTCCGATTTCCTGGAGCAGAAAATCGAGTGTTTTGCCCACAGAGTCTGCACGGTCGAGCGTCTGCTCGAACTGTATCATATGCGAGTCCAATCTGACTATTTCTTCTGTAATGTCGCCACGGTCTGCATACACCGCTAGCTCCTGGTAGAGCCGGGGAGGATCGGGAATTTCAGACCCCAGCAGTTTCTCCACACGAACCTTCATTTTGTCGAAAATCTCTTGGGCGAGCAAAGGAGTCCGTGCTGCGACGAGGGTTTTGTGTCCCCGGATTGTTTGAATCCGTGCTTTCATATCCTCTGCCAAGGCCTTTCCTTCACGCACTCGCATGTCCCCAAGATCTTTCAGCGCCTGGCCTGTCAGTTTCTGAACGATCTTCGCCAGTTTTGGGTCTTCCGTGGGTTGATCCGACACAGAGAGCACGTCACGGAGGCCTGCTATGAGAGCTAAATCGACGGACCCACTGAGCTTAAGGGATTTCTTCAGGGTACGAAGGGCCTGATGGTACTGTTTTGCGAGGGGTTGGTCAAGGTTGACGCTTCCAGCACGGCCTTTGCCGGCCTGGACCGTCACGGTCGTGTCGATCCGTCCGCGGGTACAGCATTGCTGAATAGCTTTCTTAAAGGAGTCCTCCAGGTGGCTCAATGGCCGGGGTAAGCGGCAGGCAATTTCGAGAAAGCGATGGTTGACGGAACGCATTTCCACCGTCACGGACCCATCCTGCCAGGGAGTTTGTCCTCGACCGAAACCGGTCATGCTACGAATCATTGGGGGCCTTTCTCTTTCCATGGGCAGTGCTGATAGATCGGGCAGGTACAGCACTGCGGTTTTCTTGCAAGACAGATGTAGCGACCATGCAGTAATAATCGTTGTGAGACAGCCGTCCACTGGGATTTCGGCAGGAGCTGCTGCAGGTCTTGTTCGACCAGGTCTGGATTATCTGATCTGGTCAGACCGAGTCGCTTCGCCACGCGCTTCACATGGGTGTCGACAACGATACCGGGCTGGCCAAATGCATTCCCGAGGACGACATTCGCGGTTTTTCTGCCGACACCCGGCAAGGTGATCAATTCCTCCATTGTATGCGGAACCTCGTCGCCGAAACGCTCGGCCACAGCTTTGCTGCACGCGACCAGATGTTTTGCTTTGTTCTTAAAGAAACCCGTGGAACGAATGAGCTGTTCGAGCTCAGGAAGATGAGCCGCAGCCAGTTCTGCTGGTTGCCGATACCGCCGAAAGAGCGATGGCGTGACTTGATTGACTCGCTGGTCGGTACACTGGGCGGAGAGGATTGTGGCCACAAGCAACTCCCAAGGGGAACGATGGTTGAGTTCCATCTTTGGGGTCGGCATCGTCCGTTGAAGCGTCTTCGATATCTCCCGGAGACGCCTTCGATGATCCGATGATGGCAAAGATTTTGTTGTCATGGTTGGTATCAACATCTGGCAGTTGTGCAGCGGGTCAAGGACGAGTTGCAAGTGGGACAAGCGCGGCCAGCCGTTCTTCGAGGTGCTGCATCAGCGCAGGCAAGGTTTCCTGGTGCAGCGCAGAAATCCCGATCGCCCCATACCGACGGCACAGGACCTCCGCTTGCCCAGCCGGAAGCTGGTCGCACTTATTGAATACCAAGACCCGTGGAATCTGATCGAGGGCAAGGCTTTGCAGCACGGTATCGACCGATGCAATATGGGTGTCTAAATCTTTCGCTCCTGCATCCACCACATGCAGGAGGAGATCGGCATCGCGCATTTCGTCCAACGTCGTTCTGAAGGCTGCAAGGAGATCTTTAGGCAGGTCGCGAATAAACCCCACTGTATCAGTCAGGATGACTTCCCTGCCATGTGGGAAATGCAGCCTGCGGCTCGTGGTATCGAGCGTTTCAAAGACGCGTGGGGCCGTGGTCACGTGACTTTTTGTTAAGACGTTGAGTAATGTCGACTTACCGGCATTCGTATAGCCCACGATGGACAGGACTGGAAATGCCTGTCGGATGCGGCGCGATCGCCGTTGATCTTGGTGACGGGCAAAGCCCTCAATCTCTCGGTCCAAATAGTCGATGCGCTCTCTGATACGACGTCGATCCGTTTCGAGCTTGGTTTCACCAGGCCCTCTGCTGCCGATGCCGCCGCCCAAGCGTGAAAGGCTTGTCCCCTGACCGGAGAGACGGGGAAGCAGATAACGGAGTTGCGCCAACTCGACCTGCACTTTTCCTTCTCGGCTATGCGCTCGTTGCGCAAAGATGTCGAGGATCAGCTGGGTCCGGTCGATGACCGTGAGATCGGTGATCTCCGCAATGGACCGCAGCTGAGCAGGCGCCAAATCCTGATCGAAGATGAGCAAGTCCGCGCCCTTTTGCATGGCTTGCATCAGGACGTCCTTGAGTTTGCCGCTTCCCAATTGAAACCGATGATGGCCGCTCTGTGTACGCTGCACTAATCGATCGATCACCGTGAGATCTGCCGAGGAGGCCAGTTCTGCCAATTCGGCGAGGCGCTCTTCTTGTTCTGCCTTGCTCTTGGGCGAAGCGCTCACGAGGATGGCGGTCTGCCCCTGAGCCATCGTATGAGAACTACTCTGACGCTGGAGGTCGGCCTCTAATTCGCGAATGAACGTCTCGAAACTCACCGGGCATTGATGCACCGGAGTGGGCTTCAAGAGGGTATACAGCTGCCCCTGTGGGCTGGGTGGATTCAAATGGGCCAGGGAAAGTAACCCTGGTTCGCCTTTGGGAGTAACAGACAACATGCCAATCATATCGAGACGAAGCAGGCCCAGCATCGTAAGCTCTTCCTGAGCCAAGGGTAATTCCTTTAATTGCGAGCGTATCAGGCGAAGGCCGCGCAGCGATCGCGGGCTTGCGCGAAAGGTGGCCAGGGTCGTCGGTGAGGGTTCAGCGCCGGCTCCAACCAAGACGTCTTGGACAGCTCCACGCCTGGTGATGACTAGTCCGATAGGACGCCGAATCTCGTGCGTAAATTGTGCGAGGGTTTTTGCAGCTTCTGCTGAGAGGATTTCATCCACGGGCATACGTCGCCGATACAGCCGTTCAAGCATGGTGAGCTGGCCGGCACGCAGACCGAGAACCTGTCCGTGAATTTCTGGAATGGCCGTCGTTTCCTTATCGTCGGTGGTTAACAGACCACGAAAAAACTCCGTGTGTGTAGTCTGTCTGGTTCAACCAAATAAACAAAACAAACCAAACAAACTAATTACATGAGCCAGTGATGCGTGGGCATCCATATCCAATGATGCACGGAGCCCTGTGCGAAGAGCCTGCCTCCCTGCTGCCGCAATCATCGCCGCATTGTCGGTACAATAGGACAGCGGGGGGAGACTCAACTCCAGGCTCTCAGAAGTCGCTCGTTCTTGAAGCAATGCACGCAATCGAGAGTTGGCGGACACTCCTCCGACGACGGCTAACGCATGGGCGCCGGATGACCGAACTGCGGCAAACGACTTTTCAACCAAGACGCTCACGATGGCCTCCTGATAACCGGCCGCCAAGTCAGCAACGTGTGCCATGCGAGACTGTTCATCCATTGCTTGAAGTTTATAGAGCAATGCGGTCTTTAAACCGCTAAAACTAAACTCATGACTTCCTCTTTTGAGATAGGAACGAGGAAATGCAATGGTAGCAGGATTCCCCTGTCGAGCTAGACGATCGATGGCTGGTCCCCCTGGAAATTCTAACCCAAGTAGCTGAGCGCCTTTGTCAAAGGCCTCCCCTGCCGCATCGTCTCTGGTAGCTCCCAGGAGGCTGCAGTGACCACTTGGATCCTTATAATAGAGATGGGTATGACCGCCTGAAACAACGAGGACCACGCAGGGCAAGGGAAACGCTGGGTCCTTCAGCCATGCGGAGGCAATATGTCCCTCAAGATGACTCACGCCGACCACCGGAATATTCAAGGCATAGGCCAGCGCTTTTGCATAGTTAACCCCGACGAGCAGAGCGCCTGCCAGCCCGGGGCCTTGAGTAACGGCGATTCCCGCGAGATCCGTCCATACAAGACCGGCTTGTTGGAGTGCCGTAGCGGAGACACGCTCAACCGACTCAACGTGGGCACGGGAGGCAAGTTCGGGGACGACGCCTCCGAAACGCTGGTGAACGTCATGTTGTGACGCAATAACGTTCGAGAGGACGGAGCCGTCTGCGGCAAGCGCCGATGCCGCCGTCTCATCGCATGACGTTTCGATACCAAGGATGGGGCCCGGTATCCAGGTGGAGACTGGCTGGTCAATGGAGATCATCATGAAATCGTTTTGATTACGCTGTTGGACCGACAAAAAAGATACGCTGCAAGAATCTAAATAACAAGGCCCTTGTGGCTGCTGATGCCACAAGGGCCTTGTTCTCACTCCATGCAAAGAGCCCGCGCAGGCACAGGCCCGGGAAATTAGACGCCGGCCATCGCCTCCTGCGCGAGGAATGCCGGAGCACCATCGCGAAGCACCACGCGGATCTTTCGAGATTCCTTGAATCGTCCTCTGATCATCTCCTCGGAGAGAGGATCGCCGATCGCGCGCTGAATTGTCCTGCGCATCGGTCTCGCTCCATAAAGCGGTTCATAGCCCTCTTTAATCAACCACTGCTTGACGTCGTCATCGACCTCGAGTTCCACACCCTTTTCGAGGAGACGCAGGTTGAGCTCACCCAAGAGAATATCGAGGATACTGTAGAGATGCGTCTTATCCAATTGATGAAAGACCACGATCTCGTCGATCCGATTCAAGAACTCCGGGCTGAACGATCGGCGCAATTCTCCCAATACTTCTTCCTTCTTATGGCGCTCCTGATCGCCTTCCGTGCTCTGGAATCCGAGCGAGACCCCCTTCTGAATCATTTTGGTCCCAATATTGGAGGTCATGATGATGACGCAATTCTTGAAGTCGATCTTGCGTCCGAGGCTATCGGTCAGCACCCCATCATCCAATACTTGCAACAGGATATTGAAGACATCAGGATGCGCCTTTTCGATTTCATCGAACAGGACAACGGAATAGGGTCGGCGCCTGACTCGTTCGGTCAATTGGCCGCCCTCCTCGTATCCCACGTACCCCGGCGGGGCTCCAAAGAGTCGTGAACTGGTGAACTTTTCCTGATATTCGGACATGTCGATTCGAATAAGTGAATCCTCGCTATTGAAGAGGAACTCCGCTAACGTCCGAGCCAGCTCGGTCTTTCCAACCCCGGTTGGTCCCAGGAAGATAAAGGACCCGATGGGCTTTTTCGCTTCTTTCAAACCGGCGCGTGACCGCCGAATGGCTCTGGCCACGGCGGAGATCGCTTCGTTCTGTCCGACCACGCGTTTATGGAGGAATTCCTCCATGCGCAGCAATTTGTTCGATTCTTCTTCTTCGAGCTTGAAGAGTGGAATGCCTGTCATCTTGGACACGACATAGGCCACCTCTTCTTTGCCGATTGTCGGTTTATTCTTTTCCTGGCTCTTTTTCCACTCACGCTTAGACTCATCCAACAGTTTCCGCAGCCGTTCCTCTTCCTCGCGATGGCGAACAGCTTCCTCGAAGTTCTGCATCGAGATCGCCAGTTCCTTATCGCGCGAGACCTTTTTTAGCTCCTGTTCCATAGCCTTCAAATCCGACGGCAAGGCGTAGGTCTGCAGTTTAGCCCGTGATCCCGTCTCATCGATCAAATCGATAGCCTTGTCCGGCAAGAACCGATCGCTAATGTATCGGTCCGACAGCTTGACCGCTTCGAGGATGGCCTCTTCCGAAATATCGACACCATGATGCTCTTCGTACCGGTCGCGAAGCCCCTGGATGATCAGCACCGTTTCTTCAATACTCGGCGGTTGGACGTGAATCGGTTGGAATCGCCGCTTGAGGGCTCCGTCCTTCTCAATATGCTTTCGGTATTCATCGAGAGTCGTCGCGCCGATACATTGGATTTCACCCCGCGACAGCGCGGGCTTGAGCATGTTGGAGGCGTCGATCGATCCTTCTGCCGCCCCTGCCCCTACCAAGGTGTGGAGCTCATCGATAAAGATGATGATGTTGCCGGCCTGGACAATTTCTTTCATCACGACCTTCAGCCGTTCCTCGAACTGGCCGCGATATTTCGTCCCTGCGACCAGCGAACCGAGGTCGAGCGCAATGACCCGCCGTGAAAGAAGGTTATCCGGCACTTCGGACTGGATGATTCGCTGGGCAAGTCCTTCGACAATGGCGGTCTTGCCGACACCGGCTTCCCCGATGAGCACAGGATTGTTTTTCGAACGGCGACTGAGGATCTGAAGCACTCGTTCGATCTCGTCGGCTCGGCCGATGACGGGATCCAGTTGCCCTGCCTGGGCCAGCTGGGTCAGATCGCGACCGAACTCATCGAGCGCCGGAGTATTGCTCTTCCGATCACGCTCACGCGGGGCAGACTTTCGGAGGAAGGTTACGGTCAATTGCCGGGCAGTCAGAAGATTCGCTCCTAGGCTGCGGAGAATTTTTCCGCCGATCCCCTCCTCTTCTCGGAGAAGGCCCAATAAGAGGTGTTCACTACCGATATGATTGTGTCCAAGGAGACGGGCTTCTTCAACCCCATACTCAATGACCTTCTTGACCCGAGGGCTAAAGGGGATCTCTCCAAAGGTCATGGTGGTTCCGCCGCCAGGCAAATTCCGTTCGATTTCCAAACGGATCTGTTCGGTCGAGAGTCCCATCTTTTTCAAGATCATCAGGGCAATTCCGTCGGATTCTCGGAGAATGGCCAAGACGAGGTGCTCGGTTCCGAGGTAGTCGTTCTGATGCCGCTCAGCCTCTTCCCGCGCGAGAATGATAATCTTCCGGCCCTTATCCGTAAATCTTTCGAACATCCTGCCTCCTTTTAGGGGGAGCCTATAACCGGTTCCGTATGCGCAAAGCTCTCGAAAAATCTGACCTAATACTATCTAGAAGGATTTTCAGTGTCAAGGCTGTGAGACAATCACACATGACAAGAGCCGGTCTGGACGGAACATTGTGCAGAGAGGTCCGATGTGCTTCTGATTCGTTGACTTCAAAAGAACCCTCCCGATACAATCTCGGACATTCCAGCCCATATCTAAATAGCGCCACGACAGGGTTTTAGCAATGAAAAACAAAAGTATCGGGATATTGGCAAAGCCGAAGTTCCCTGAGATCAAGAGCACGCTACAAGATGTGGTCGCCTGGCTCCGAGCTCGAAGCATCGACGTGATTTTGGACCAGTCATCGGCGATTCTCCTCGGTGAACAGGGTGGGTATCAGAAAACTCAGCTGGCAAGCAAGGCAGACGTGCTTTTGGTCTTAGGCGGAGACGGCACGATGCTCAGTGCCGCTCGACTTGCCGGGGAACGAAGCATTCCCATTCTGGGGGTCAACATGGGCGGGTTAGGGTTTTTGACGGAGCTCCGTCTGGAGAATCTCTATCCCTCGCTCGAACGGGTATTTGCGAACGACTTTGTGCTCGATGAACGGCTCATGCTACGGACGCATATTCATCGGCATGGAGAAACAGTTGCGCAAGGGGTGGTATTGAACGACGTCGTGATCAGTAAGGGCACCCTCGCCCGCATGATTGAACTGAAGATCGCGATTCAAGGTCGGTTCGTCACCAACTTGCGGGGCGACGGGTTGATCGTCAGCAGCCCGACAGGATCGACCGCCTACTCACTTTCAGCCGGCGGTCCCATTATCGATCCGGCAGTCCAGTCATTGATCCTGACGCCGATCAGTCCCCATACGCTGACACATCGGCCATTGATTGTGCCGGGTAATGCGGAGATCGAAGTGACCCTTACCAGTAAAGATGACGGCGCCATGGCAACGCTCGATGGGCAGGTGGGAGTGGCGATCACGCAGGGAGATACGATAGTAATCCAGGCATCGGAGAACCGGACCAGGTTGATCAGATTTCCGGAAAGCAATTATTACGACGTGCTCAGAGAAAAACTCAAATGGGGGGACGGGTAGGAGTTAAAGACGTGAGGGCTAGGCTTTCCCGCTCTCGATCAATTTGAGCATTTCCTGGTTGTTCGTGAATTTGAACTCCCCGATACAGTCCTCTCCCCAGTGAGTTTTTTCATTCGATTCGAGTATGCGGAGTCCTGCCAGATCGACTGGGTGGCTCTTGTGCGCCGTGAGTATTGAAGCGAGCTTGTCGAGGACGATCTTTGTGCCAGAGTGGCTACCTGGTGTTTTTGTCGAGAGGTATTTGGTTACCACTTCAGCGCACCAATCTCCATCCCGCTTGGCGATGCCGACTAAGCCTTCGCTCGCTTTCCTGGCCCACCCGGCGAGAAACACGCCGTCCATCACCTTGCCTGCGGTTTCGTCATAGGCTTGGAAGAGCGCGTCGTCCGGATCGTTGCCGGTCTTATTGGGGTTTGTGACGAACAGGCCGCTCTTATATGGTAGCCCGACGGTCTCATCGACTTTGTCGCCAACGGCAAAGACCACGGAGTCGCAAGGAAACTCATAATACTGTTTTAACCCGACAGCGACCGTATCCTCACCTTTTGGATCGAGCTTGTTGTCTTCCATCTCCAGCCCACGAACCCGGTTGTTTCCATCCACCAGGATACGTTTCGGAGAGGCCAAAAACTTAAAGCCCATCTGTGTCTCGCTGACTTTCGGCTCGCACTTTGTAAACTCGTCCGTCAGGCCCTTGAGTATATCGTCTGCATTCTGGCCGACGGCGGCAAGGCGATCCTTTATCCGGGCTACCTCATTGGCGATCCCCGTTACATCCATGTTGGCGCACACCATGCGAATTTCTTTTGGATTGTACTTTCGCTCGGCTGGCCCACGTCGTACGATCGCTGTGACCCGCTCGACTTTCTTGTAGCGGACCAGCCAGTGCGAGATATCTACCATCACATCGCCGGCGCCGATCACCGCCACATGCTGGCCCATCTCAAACGGACGGTCGCCGAATCCGGGAAGCCGATTAAAGTGGTACACGACATCCTTCGCATGGAACACGCCCGTGGCCGAGTCCCCTTCCACGCCGATGGCCTTAGTCCCTTGCGCCCCGATAGAGAACACGACCGCGCTTGCGCCGAGGCTTCGGACCTCTTCGACGGTAAGATCTTTGCCGTTGCCGATGGCGACATTGCCGAAATAATGAACGTTTGGTCGCTTAAGCAATTCCCAGTACTGCTTCTTGAGACCACCACGGAGTTTGAGTTTTGCCGGGAAGATCCCGTATTCAGCCAACCCGCCGAACTTGATGTCCCGATTCAGAATAATGATTTCATGGCCTGCCTTCGCGAGTGAACTCGCCACGGCCATTCCAGCTGGTCCAGCACCGGCCACAATGATTACATGCGATGTCGGTGTACTCATACGTTGTTCCCTGGAAAAGAGAGTGGAAAATACCTAGAACCTCAACAGTTCCGCGGACTTTAACATAGGGGGTTTTGTGGTGTCAAAGCGGCTCGGCGTGTGAAGCGTCGTTCGTGAAGCATGAAGCGCCGCCTGAGAAGTGGGACAGACACCGCCGAAGACGGTGGGGCCAGTCCCCCTTATCCCGCTACCCCCATACCTCTTCTATCCCCCAGCACTCCCCACCGGCCCGCCTGGTTCCGTCATGCGCCAGGGGTCGAGCAGTTCGGTGAGCCGCTTTTCTGATAGGACTTTTTGTTCTTTGGACATCTGGCGCACGGTCTTGCCGGACTTGTAGGCGTCCTTGGCAAGTTTCGCGGCAGCCTCATATCCAATCTCCGGTGCCAGGGCCGTACACATGGCCAAGCTTTCTTCAATCAAACTCTTGCAACGTTCTTCATTGGCCTTGATACCGTCGATACACTTCACAGCGAAGTTGGTCGAGGCGGTGGAGAGGAGTTCAATGGATTGTAATACGTTATAGGCCATGACCGGCAGCATGACGATGAGTTCGAAGTTGGCCGCCTGCCCTCCTACTGTGACCGTGACATCGTTGCCGATCACCTGCGCGCAGACCATCGTCACCGATTCGGCGATGACCGGATTAACCTTGCCCGGCATGATGGACGAACCTGGTTGTGTCTCCGGCAGATTAATCTCCCCAAGCCCGCAGCGTGGGCCAGAGCCGAGCCAGCGAATATCGTTCGCAATCTTCATAAGGCTCACGGCAATGGTCTTCAACTCCCCGCTCGATTCAACCAACGAATCCTGTGTGGACTGTGCCTCGAAGTGATTCTTCGCTTCAATAAATTTACAACCTGTCTCTTTCGAGACGATGGCCATGACCTTGGCAGCAAACTTCGGATGGCAATTGAGCCCTGTACCGACTGCTGTACCGCCGAGCGCCACTTCGCTGAGGGCTTCTTGCGCCCGTTTGACCCGTTGAATACCGAGTTCAATCTGCCGCGCATAACCACCGAATTCCTGACCCAACCGCACAGGCGTCGCATCCTGTAAATGGGTACGACCGATCTTCACGATCTTGTCGAACTCTGTGGCTTTGCGGGCGAGTGCTTTCTGCAGGCAGGTGAGGGCCGGAATGAGTTGCTGTTGCATCATCTCGCCGGCGGCAATGTGAATCGCCGTAGGAATCACATCGTTGCTGGATTGGCCCAGATTAACGTGGTCGTTGGGATGCACCAGCTTACTGCCTCGCGCTCCGCCTAACAGCTCGGTCGCACGATTGGAAATCACCTCGTTGGTATTCATGTTCGTCGAGGTGCCGGAGCCGGTTTGGAAAATGTCTACGGGGAATTCGGCGTCGAGCTTACCCTCGACCACTTCGGTCGCTGCCTGGTTGATCGCATCGGCCTGTTTCTTGTCGAGGAGGCCCAGCGACTGATTGACCGTCGCGGCAGCGCGTTTAATCATCCCCATCGCCCGGATCATGGCGCGAGGGAATCGCAACGAGCTGATCGGAAAGTTCTCGATGGCCCGGGCGGTCTGCACTCCATAATAAGCTGTGGTTGGAACTGCCAGCTCACCCATTGTGTCACGTTCAATTCTGGTCGCAGGTGATGGCTGAGTTGCTGTTTTCTTCATTTGTTCTACTCCGGTGTAAGGGGGCAAGGTAGTGCGGGCGCCATGATAAAC
>JANNIV010000441.1:0-2515 GCA_031405355.1 Nitrospira sp. | reverse complement strand
GTCCCGCCTCAAAGCCCTCTTCAATGCCGCCCTCAAGTGGGAACTATATGAAGGCAAGAATCCTGCGGTAGGGGTTCAGTCGGTGGAAGAACCAGAGGGGCGACTACGCTTTCTCGACTATGCAGAAGAAGTGCAGCTGCTAAAAGTCGCCCCCCCGATCGTGCAGGACGTGATTGTGATTGGAACGAATTGCGGAATCCGTATTGCCTCAGAAGCGTTGACGTTGACCTGGAACAATGTCGATTTCCTTCGTAACCAACTCACCGTCAATGCGGCATTTGCCAAGGCGGGTGAAACCAGAACCGTGCCACTCAACTCTAGGGCGCGGGAAGTTTTGGTGCGACGCAAAGCTGTAAGCTCGAGCGAGTACGTTTTCAGCAAACCCAACGGACTCCCCTACAAATCCATGGATAAACTCTTCACCCGGGCCTGCGAGAACGCTGGCCTTGCGGATACAGGGCTCTCCCTGCATTCGCTCCGCCATACATTTGCCTCACGGTTGGTCATGAGCGGCGCAGATCTGCGCACGATTCAGGTTCTAGGCGGCTGGCGCGATCTCAGCTTAGTGCAGCGCTATGGGCATCTATCTCCGGGCCATTGCATCCAGGCGATCGAAAGAATCGCCGGAGAATTTCACAACGGGATTCACAACAGTCCTGTTTCCAGCGATGTCGTGAACCTTGCAGAGAGGCGAGTAAGTGTGTGATTATACGAGGTGTTTCGGCTTGCGGAGAGGTGCGAGAGTGGCCGAATCGGGCAGTCTCGAAAACTGCTGTCCTGGCAACGGGACCGTGGGTTCGATCCCCACCCTCTCCGCCAAAAACCACGCTCGCTCATGCCGACGGCGTCCCGGGCGCGTCTGTCTTGTTCATTTGGTTTGTCTTGTTTGTTTGGTTCGAAGAACGAAAGAAACCAAACGAACCAGATAGACCAGATCAACCCGTTTCGCCTTCCATTTGGGCTTTATTCTTCAACGCTCGCCTCAGCTCAACCATCGCCAGAGTATCGCGCTTACAGTAGGCTAGCAACGCTTCTTGGATACTCGCCCGTTCGACCCAATCTGTTTCGACAAAAACCATCCGGTAATATTGACTGGCCGCATGCCCTCCCTCTTTGATCGCCAGATCGTCATACCCCAACGACGGGACAAGAGCAGGCAGGATCTCTTTTAGTGAATAGGAGCCGTCAAACTGTGGATGATAGTAGTGATCGCGCACGATTGGATGGAGATCCCAGATACGCTTCACTAACGATCGAAGAGCGGTACGCAACAAAGGAAGGGCCTCAGCAAGTTGTTCGATCACAGATTTTTCATAGGGCGAGTAGACACAAATGCTCCCTTTGCTTCCAAGCGATTCCAGCAAGGCTTCGGCAAGAACCTTCCGGGGATCGCTCACATCATTATGTAAAAACTCCTCGTGGCGCAGCTCGCCGTTCGGCTGTTCGATGTGGTTCGACCATTGCACCGGTAGTGCTTGATAAGGACGCGTCTCAGAGAACCGAGGCACCGCTAGCATGACTGTTTCGAAATCGAGGTGATGCACCGGATGCTGCACGGCCTTCAACACAGAACCGAGCTTCGCAGACACCCACTCGACATTCTCCTTCACATGGCGCTGAACCGGCGACAGCTTCGTACCGTCAGGAATTCCATCGATCGTCGTCACCCCCTGTTGAGCCAACTGACTGACCACCTGCTTCGATCCCGGCAAGTAATGAATCCACCGCGCCGGTTTGTCTTTGGTGCAATGTTCCCAGAAGGGGCAATCGTAGGGTGTATGACAATGCCGATCCGGCTCAATGTCAGGGGCTTGCGTCTGGAGCAACATGCGACTCATTGTGGCCAACCGCTCGGGCACTGCAGCCCGTCGTTGAGCCACCGCCTCGGACAGGTCCTGAATCGTAAATAACGCTGTTAGATCGATCGCTCCCTCTCGATACAGATACCCGGTATTGATATGCATGAGACCGACAGAGACAAGCGTCAGCCCCGCGCCCAGGATCACTTCGCTTTGCACGGCGAGATCTTCGAGATGCACGTCTTTGACCTTTGTTGAAGACTTCACCTCGATCAGGCGCCAGCCACAGGGCTGCCCCTCCGCGGTCAGGACACGCTCCAACACATCCGCGCGGATCAGCACCCCACTGTGCAAAAACGCCGCTTCGAAGATAGCTGGCACGGTGAGGTCCTGAACCAGTTCAGCCGTCTGCGCAAGAGCGGCCTCGGTCTGGCGATAGCTCGCTGTCGCCAAGACACCGCCTGGGAACCGACTCCGGGCCAACTCCCCGACTTCTGTTCCCATATCGAACATCGCCTGAGTCGCCGCATCCGGCTTGGTCGCGAGAGAGGGTTGATGGACTTCAAGATACAGGCGTTTGTGGCATTGCAGACCGGACAGGAATTTCGACTTTGACAAGCGCGGGGCCTTCGGAACAGGAGCGGGTGAGAGGTCGTTGAGATCAGTCATGATGAAATGACACTAATCGGCCAGACACACATTTGTCCAGCCCGCAG
>JANNIV010000440.1:0-6325 GCA_031405355.1 Nitrospira sp. | reverse complement strand
ACTTGCGACATGACGACCGGTACCATCGGCAGTGGCCCATGGCTGCCGCGGTGGGGGTGACGCTGGTCATCGAGGCCATCGTGCTCACGGCGATGAAGGGCTGGACGGCCCCTGTCGTGGCAGCCGGCACAGAAACCACCGTCGGGGGGGGGGCAATGCCGAAGCCATCGGCGACGTACTGTACACCACCTATTTGTTTCCCTTCGAGGTGGCGTCCCTGATCCTGCTCGTGGCGATGATCGGCGCGATCATCCTGGCCAAAAAAGACGTTGGCGGCAATGAGGCGCAATTATAAATTGTGAATGATGAATTGTGAATTTTCCACCGATGATGACTGTCATTCTACTTTCAACATTTAACATTCAGCATTCTGAGCCATGACTATTCCCCTGTCCTACTATCTCGTGCTGAGCGGCATCGTATTCCTGACCGGAGTCGTCGGCGTGTTGCTTCGCCGGAATATCATCATCATCTTGCTGTCGATCGAACTGATGTTGAACGCGACGAATATCAACTTCGTCGCGTTTTCGCAGTATTTCCACGATATCGCAGGGCAAGTCTTTGTCTTCTTTACCCTCACGGTCGCGGCGGCAGAAGTCGCCGTCGGGTTGGCTATCATCATCGCGTTATATCGAGCCAAGTCCACGATCAACATCGACGAACTTCAGTTGTTGAAATGGTAAAGCGGGTCACAGAGCTGATGGCATATAGCGTATGGCAAGACCGGACCTGACCATATGCTATACGCCATTGGCTCTTTTCTTATCTGACTATAGGCCATACGCTATAAGCTATTAGCTCTTTATTATGACTTACGAATTCATTCCGCTCCTTCCGCTGGTTTCGTTCCTGATCCTCGGGCTCTTCGGCCATTGGATCAAGGACAACGCCCATCTCGTCGCGGTCCCTGCTGTCGTCGTGTCATGGATATTCTCGCTCTTGGTTTTCTTCGACGTGGCAAACGGCCATCAGACGAGCTTCCCCCTCTATACCTGGCTGACCTCCGGCACGCTCGACATTCACATCGGCTTCTCCATCGACCGGCTCACCGCCGTCATGCTGCTGATGTGACGACCGTGAGCTCGCTCGTCCACATCTATACCATCGGGTATATGCGCGGAGATCCTGGCTATGCCCGCTTCTTCAGCTACATCGCCCTCTTTACCTTTTCGATGTTGATGTTAGTGATGGCGGACAACCTGCTTCAGCTCTTCATTTTCTGGGAAGCTGTCGGCCTCTGTTCCTATTTGCTCATTGGCCACTGGTACGACCGGCCGGCTGCCTGCGCGGCGGCCACGAAGGCCTTCATCGTCAACCGCGTCGGCGACTTCGGCTTCATGCTCGGCCTCCTGTTGGTCTGGTATAGCTTCGGGTCGCTCGATTATCAGGAAATGTTTGCCCGTGCGCACGAGTCTGCAGGCGATGTGATCAATCTCCTCGGGCCGTTCGGGGGAACCTGGGATGTCTCGGTGCTCACGGTCATCTGTATCTTATTGTTCACCGGCGCAGTCGGTAAGTCGGCCCAAGTGCCGCTCCACGTCTGGCTCCCGGATGCGATGGAAGGCCCCACTCCCATCTCGGCGCTCATTCATGCTGCGACGATGGTCACGGCAGGCGTGTTCATGGTCGCGCGATTGGCTCCGCTCTATAACCTGTCTCCTACCGCCATGACCGTCGTCGCGATCACCGGGGGAGTGACCATGGTTGTAGGGGCGACCATTGCCCTGACCCAGACCGACATCAAGCGTGTCGTGGCCTACTCAACAGTCAGTCAGTTGGGCTACATGGTCATGGCTTGCGGACTCGGGGCCTACGCCTCCGGCATGTATCATTTATTGACCCACGGAGCGTTCAAAGCCCTTCTCTTTCTCGGTTGCGGGTCCGTCATCATCGCCCTGCATCACGAGCAGGATATGCGGCGCATGGGTGGGTTGAAAGATAAATTACCGGTCACCTATTGGACGTTCGTTGTGGGCTCGCTCGCGCTCGCAGGATTTCCCCTGACATCGGGGTTCTTCAGCAAGGACGATCTGCTGATCTCGGCTTGGTCGTCCGGCCCCCTCGGCCAGTTCCTGACCCTGCTCGGCCTGGTGACGGCGTTAATGACGGCGTTCTACAGCTTTCGGCTGGTCTTCGTCACGTTCTGGGGCCCTTCGCATGTCGATCCTCATCGTGTAGACCACATACACGAACCGTCGAATACCATGACCATACCGCTGATCATTTTGGCGCTGCTCAGCATCGTCACAGGCTATCTGGGTATTCCGGAGTTTCTTGGTCCGATGTTCGAGACCGATGCAGGAGGGGCGGCTCACGGGGGAGGAGCTGCCATCGGCATTATGGTGGCAGCCACGTGCATGGGATTACTCGGAATCGCCAGCGCCTATTATGTCTATGTGCTCAATCCGTCGCTGCCGGATCGATTCGCGCAACGGTGGCAGTCGTTGTATCGGGCCTCACTGAATAAATGGTATGTCGACGAGGCCTACGATCGAACCATCGTCCGCCCCACAATTTTTGCCGCAACCGAACTGTGGAAGCGCGTGGATGTGAACGTGGTCGACGGCGCGGTGAACGGTGTGGCCCGTGCGATCGCCTGGGGTGGGTGGATGTTGAGGCTCCTGCAGAGTGGACAGACGCAACATTATGCGCTCGGCATGGCGCTCGGGGCGGTGGCCCTTTTTACCATGTTCTTTTTCTTTTAAGGGATGGCAATGACCAGTTCCTTTCCCTGGCTCTCGTTGCTCCTTGTACTTCCCCTTGCGGGAGCCATCGCACTGTATTTCGCGACGGAGTCGACTGCTCGATGGATTGCGCTCGCCGCGACCTTGGCCGATCTGTTCGTTGCCCTTCCGCTCTGGTGGCTCTTCGATCCGCAGGCCAGTCAGATGCAGTTCACCGAGCATGTCGCCTGGATCATGGTCCCTCCCATTTACTACAGCCTGGGTCTCGACGGGATCAGCTTGCCGCTGGTCTTGATGACTGTCGGGATCATGCCGCTCTGTGTCTTGGCATCCTGGAGTTCGATCACCACGAGGGTTCGAGATTTCATGGCCATGTTGTTGGTCATGGAAACAGCCATGGTGGGGGTATTCGTCGCGTTGGATTTCGTGCTGTTCTATGTGTTTTGGGAGGCCATGTTGATTCCGATGTACCTCCTCATCGGCGTCTGGGGAGGGGCCAACCGGCTGTATGCGGCCATCAAGTTCTTTCTCTACACCCTCGTAGGAAGCTTGCTCTTATTGGTTGCCATCTTCGTCCTGTACTTTTATGGGGGACACACGTTCGATATTCTTGCGTTAAGCCAGGGGACGTATCCTGCTTCGCTGCAAATGTGGCTCTTCCTGGCGTTTTTCGCTGCTTTTGCCGTCAAGGTTCCTATGTTTCCGTTTCACACCTGGCTCCCGGACGCCCACGTCGAGGCTCCAACTGCCGGCAGCGTCATTCTCGCCAGCATCCTCTTGAAAATGGGCACCTATGGATTCCTGCGATTCAGTTTACCGATGTTGCCGGACGCCAGCCGCATCTTTACGCCGATGATGGTCGCTCTCTCCATCATTGCGATCATTTACGGAGCCTATATGGCCCTGGCTCAAGTCGATCTCAAGAAACTGATCGCCTATTCGAGCGTGAGCCACATGGGGTTCGTCACCCTTGGCCTGTTTGTCATGAACCAACAGGGCATCGAAGGAGCCGTCCTCCAAATGGTCAACCATGGAATTACGACCGGCGGGCTATTCCTCTGTGTCGGGATTATTTATGAGCGCACCCATAGCCGGTTGATCGCCGATAATGTGGGATTGGCCTCGCCGATGCCGCAGTATGCCGTCCTGTTGGTAATTTTCGCCCTGTCCTCGCTCGGTCTTCCCGGCACCAATAGTTTTGTCGGAGAATTTCTCGTGCTCGTCGGTACGTTCCTCTGGAGCAAGGTCGCGACGGCCCTGGCATCGTTGGGTATCATCCTCGCCGCTACCTACCTTCTCTGGATGATCCAGCGAGTGGTCTTTGGGGTTCCCTCCCCGCATCATCTCCCAAAGCTCAGGGATCTCAACCAACGAGAGCTCGCCACGTTGGTGCCACTGGCCCTGTTGGTATTTTTGATCGGGATTTTTCCGAATCCCCTCGTGAGCCGGATGCACCAGAGCGTGACCAACACGATTGCTTCCATGTCCCGCGCAAAGGTTGCGCCGACCGCTCCCCCCTCAGCCGGACTGACAGGGCCACTGCTGGCTGTCGGTGGAGAGCAGCTGAAGATCCAGGGCGCATTGCGATGAGTCTGTACGGCGCTGATCTCTTGGCCCTGCTTCCCGAACTCATTGTTGTCCTCGCGGCTTGTCTCGTCATCGTGTTGGACCCCATCACTCCAGCCTCGCGACGAGATCTCCTGGCCTGGCTCAGTGTCGGAGCCCTTGCCCTTTGTCTTGGACTCACCGGCTGGCAGATCAATGAATTGAATGTCAGGGTCTCTGCGTTCAGCGACCTGGTGGTGGTCGATGCCTATGCCAGATTCTGGAAAATCCTCCTCTATGGAGTGACCGGCCTGACCATCTTGATGTCGTTGCCCTATCTGAAAGCGGAGCGGGTACACCTTGGCGAATACTATGGATTTATCCTCCTCGCCCTCTCCGGCATGATGGTCATGGTCTCCGGCGCCGACTTGCTCACGATCTATCTCGGCACCGAGCTGATGTCCCTCTCGCTCTATATTATGACCGGGCTCAACCGGGCTAAGCCTCGCTCGCTGGAGGCCGCAGCCAAATACTTCGTCCTGGGCGCCTTCTCTTCGGGGATTCTGTTGTACGGTATTTCGTTGCTCTACGGCATGGCCGGCAGCACCAAGCTGGCATCGATCGCGGGCGCCATCGGCACTCGCGGGGCGGATGATCCCCTCGTGCTGATCGCCACGATTCTGATCGCAGTCGGTTTCAGCTTCAAGCTGGCCGCGGTGCCGTTCCATATGTGGACGCCCGACGTCTATCAGGGCGCCCCGACGTCCGTCACGGCCTTCATGGCGGTGGCCTCAAAGGCTGCCAGCTTTGCCGCATTCATGCGTGTCTTTGTCGAA
This sequence comes from Nitrospira sp., assembly GCA_031405355.1. Classification (GTDB taxonomy): domain Bacteria; phylum Nitrospirota; class Nitrospiria; order Nitrospirales; family Nitrospiraceae; genus Palsa-1315. The sequence continues at coordinate 1,260 of JANNIV010000440.1, read as the reverse complement.
GGGCTTGGTGGGCTTAAGGCAGATTGGTCGGTCCTGTTCCTGCTCATTGCCGTTGTCACCCTGGTGCTTGGCAATGTTGTCGCCATCGTACAGACCAACATTAAACGGATGCTGGCCTACTCAAGCATCGCCCACGCCGGCTACGCGCTGATCGGCTTTGTGGCGGCCGGCCGTGGGGTCGGCGCATCCGGGGGAACGCCCGGTCTCGCGAGTATCATGATTTACCTGACCCTCTATTCATTCATGACGCTCGGCGCCTTCGCGCTCATCGGCATGCTGAGGAAAGGCGGAGTCGAGGGAGAAGAAATTGAAGATTTCACGGGGCTCGCAAAGCGCCAGCCGCTCGCAGCCTTTCTCATGCTCCTCTTCATGGCCTCGCTTGCCGGCATTCCGCCGACCGCGGGCTTCATTGGAAAATTCTATGTCTTCATGGCGGCAGTCGAAGCGGGGTTGGCCTGGCTCGCCGCCATTGCCCTGATCTTTGCGGCCGTATCGGCTTACTACTACATGCGAGTGGTGATGGTGATGTATATGCGAGAGCCTGATCCCTCTTCCGTCGAGCCGCCACGCCTCGTGGCCTCGCCTGCTCTCTCCTTCGTGTTGGCCTGCGCCGTTGCGGGCGTAATTTTGTTCGGCCTCTATCCCAACCCTCTCGTCAGCTTCGCGCTCCAATCGGTCCTGACGTTCAAGTAAAGAGGCAATGGGTGGTTTCTAGTTCCTAGTTTCAGGTTTCAAGTTAGATCTCGGAATTTCAGCAATCCGAAACGAACAACTTGAAACTAGAAACATGAAACTTGAAACGCTTGAACGAGGAACGCGCTTTTAGGCGATTTCACGACGAACCGTCATTAATGATGCGGGCTCAACAGGTGCACGAGAGGGCGACTCGTGCTACGTTGTGACAGGCCTATTACCCGTCGTGCCTATGCAGCCCTTTCGTTTTCTCTGGGATCTCGCAAAATCGTTTCTGCGCCATGGGTGCGCCGCGCCGATTGGGGCGTCGTGGTCTGCCGCTCTGGCTGGCCGGTCTGCGCAGTGAGATTCATCGTGATCCCTTCGGCGTCGTTCTCATCATCGGCCCCGGCAATTACCCGCTGTTGCTGCCTGGCGCGCAACTCATTCAAGCGCTCGTTGCTGGCAATGCTGTCCTGCTCAAGCCCGGCGTGGGCGGCACGGCGGCGGCCGTGGCGTTCGTTGAACTCATTGTCCGCGCCGGGTTCGATGCGCAGCTCGTCGCGGTGCTGCCGGAAAGTTCCGCCG
>JANNIV010000439.1:0-1703 GCA_031405355.1 Nitrospira sp. | reverse complement strand
AATGGAGAGCAGTTTGGAGGCGATCTGCGCATCCTCGTAAAACATTTCGTAGAAGTCGCCGACGCGGAACAACAGCACGGCGTCGGGATAGCCGCGTTTGATCTCGCGGTATTGCCGCATCAAAGGTGAGGCATCTGCATCACTCATCGCGTTGGTCTCGATGTGTTTCGCCGGTCAGGGGTGGGGATACTCGGCCGGAAACTTTATCGAGCGAGAGGCGGAGCCGCTCTAAGTCCACTTCGGCCTCTTGCAGCGCTTTGGTTTTTCGGCGGAGTTCGATACGGCTTCGCACCCAGGGAGGAAAGAGCAGAATGCCGGAGACCAGCAGTCCCACCGCAAACCCAGCCAAGATGGGTTTATAGATCGGCGTCGAGGCTTCAAAGAGTCCAAAGAAGTATCGGAGGGTGACTTCCTGCTCCTGGTTCTGAAGGAAAAAAGCCAGGGAGAGGAGCAGCAGCACTCCGACCAGAATCAGCCTAATCATGACCTCGTCGGCGCCTCTCTTTTTACATCTCGGCGTGGTGGCATTCGATGCACCTTTTCGGTCTTGCCGTACTCTATGCGCGCGCGCGCGATGACTTCGTCGGACTTCGGCCCTGTTGCGCGAAACTGAATCGTCCGGCTCCGCGCAGCGCGATGGTTCAGCGTAATGTCGATCCGGTCCTGCGGCAGCGCAGCCAGGCCCTTGTCGGCCCATTCTATTGCCGTCACGGTTTGGCCGGAGAAATACTCGGTCAGTCCTGTCGATTCAAGTTCGCGGGGCGAACGAATACGGTACAGATCTACATGGGCAAGCGGCAGGCGTCCTTGATTATATTCGTGAATCATGACGAATGTCGGGCTGCTGATTGCCGCTGGCGATGCGCCTAGCCCCTGTGCGACTCCGCGAACGAGCGCCGTTTTGCCGGCTCCGAGCGGCCCGTAGAGCGCAATCGTTTCTCCCCCGCGGAGCGCATGGCCGATCGCTTGGCCTAGCCGATCGGTGTGCCGGTGCGATGTGGACAGCAGTTGCCAGGGCCGGTTCGACAAGGCGCTCCGGCGAACGGCAGGCTGTTTCGTCTTGGCTGGCCGAGCCATGCTAAGCCGTTGTCGTCCGTTGGAGCGCATAAGGAATCTGAGCGATCAGGTCGCTGGCAAGCATCCCGGCCTGACCGAGATGCTGGGAAGCCAAGTCGCCGGCCGATCCATGGAAATAGGTCGCGGCACAGGCGGCTTCCCATGCGGGGACCCGTTGCGCCAGTAAGCCGACGATCATGCCGGTCAAGACGTCGCCGGTTCCTGCCGTGGCCATGCCGGGATTGCCGGTTGGGCAGATAGCGACAAGACCATCGGGGCGTGCGATGACGGTTCGTGCGCCTTTTAAGACGACGAACACGCCGCGCGCTCTGGCAAATCGTCTGGCCGTACCGATGCGGTCTCCGTTGACGCTCTGCGTAGTGGCATCGACTTCGAGCCGGGCCATTTCACCTGGGTGCGGGGTGAGAATGGGGGGAGTTTTACATTCTGTCAGTAATGAGGCCCGTCCGGCCAAGGCATTCAGCGCATCGGCATCCAGAACCGACGGCCGATCCAGATGTTTCATCATCGACTGAACAAGTTCAACGGTTTCAGGATGGGTCGAGAGCCCGGGGCCGATGGCGATTGCTGTGCGTGCTTGGATAAAGGCGACGACACGGTCGAGTCCTGAGCGGGCCAATGTCCGC
>JANNIV010000438.1:0-6479 GCA_031405355.1 Nitrospira sp. | reverse complement strand
TTGATATCGACGACGCTGACGCCATACTCGCCCGCCAGTCGCGCCCCGACCTTCGTCCCCCGAGCCTTTTCTCGCACTCCGACCAGACCTACCAGTGGCAGACCGCGGTGGCGGCCCCCGTCGTGCGCACGGGCTGGGCCGGTCGGATGGGCGACCGGACGGCAGGCCTCAACGGGACCGCCACCTTCCCCGCCATCGTGACCCTGGCCGGGCAGAACGTGTTCGGCACCGGCTCCGTGGTGCGCGCGTACGAGACGACCGCGCAGGGTGCCGTTTCTCTCGCCGGCGTCACCGGAAGCTCGGATGCGACCATTCGCTTCAACGCCCTGAAACAAATACTGGGCATGAACCGCGACCTCGAGCTCGTGCGGGCCTCGGGTGACACTTTCAACAAAGTCATCGAGAACAACGAGCTGCTCACCGCTGCCCTGGCCGCGGCGCCACCCTTCTCGACCGTATTCCCCGTGACCAACCTGGGTAGCCAGCTCAGGATGGTGGCACGCATCATCTCGGCCCGGAACGTCCTGAGCATGCGCCGACAGATCTTTTTCTGCTCGCTCGGCGGCTTCGACACCCACAGTGGCCAGGTGACGGCTCATGCGAGCCTCCTCGCCCAGCTGAGCGGTGCGATCACGGCCTTCCACGATGCCACCGAGGAGATGGGAATCGTGGACTCGGTGACCGCCTTCACCCATTCCGACTTCGGCCGCGCTGAAGACGCGTTGGATGAAACGAACAAGCCGTTTAACCGAGTCCTGAAGTTCTCCAATGAGATCAAGATGTTCCACGATTATGGCATCATGGTGAATCCCGGGATCGTGTTTGGATTCGACAGCGACGATGTGACCGTGTTCGAACGGGCCGTCGACTTCCTGACGAAGAATCAGGTGGAATTGGCCTATTTCAACGTGCTGACGCCCCTTCCCGGTACGACGCTGTACGACCGCTATGAAAAGGCCGGTCGTATCTTCGATAGGGACTGGGCGAAGTACGATGGCAAGCATGTGGTGTACCAGCCTAGCCGTATGACGGTTGAGCAACTACAAGATGGCTTCCACTGGGCCAATCATGAATTCTATTCGATCCCTTCAATCTGGAAACGGTTGTCGGGCACGAGTCAACGGCTCATTCCGCGATTGGAGATGAATCGGGAGTTCCGGAAGTTGGTCAAGCGAACCTGCCCTAAAGCGTCCCTATCGCCGCTCGCGGGGGTATTGAAGAATCTCCAAGCGAAGCTCCCGGTGTTGGACAAGGAGAAATTGGTTCCTAGCGCGTTGCATGCACTGAAGCAGGCGCTAGATCCGAACGCGCTCTCGGCGCAACAGTTGATATTCCACATCAAGGCCAAGCGGCACGACAAGTTCGCCGCGCTGTTCGTAGACCTTGATGGTACGCTCGATCGCCTGAATGCCTTGGAATTGATTAAGCGAATCAAGGAAGCGGCCAATCAGGCGCGTATGGACATCATCGTCAACTTCGAACACCTCAAGCTGGCGACGCCCGACGCCCTCAAAGCGTTGCTGGATTCAGACGCCATGAAGGTCGCGATTCCGAATGTGAAGGTCCGCTATCGTAAGTTCAAGGATGCGTTCGAGGCGTCATTGCAAGGCTTCCCGCTTGCAGGCATCGAGCATCTCAACGAAGATTTGCAGGATGCATAATTTTGAGTATCGACACGGTGAACTCTATTGCGAGCAGGTGCCGGTCAGCCGGATCGCCAAGGAGGTCGGCACGCCGTGTTACGTCTACAGCTACACGACCCTCGTTCGTCATTACCGGGCCTATGACGGGGCCTTCAAAAGTATCCCCCATGTGATTGCCTTCGCCATGAAGGCCAATTCCAATATCGCGATCCTCCGCCTTATGGTCAAGGAGGGGAGCGGGGTGGATATTGTGTCAGGGGGAGAACTCTTTCGGGCGCTCAAGGCGGGCGTCCTTCCCTCAAAGATCGTTTTTGCGGGCGTCGGCAAGAGCGCGGAGGAGATTCGCGAGGCCCTGAAGGCCGACGTCCTCATGTTCAACGTCGAGTCCTCGGCCGAGCTGCAGGCACTTAATGAAGTGGCGGCTTCCGTCGGAACCAAGGCGAGAGTCGCCCTCCGCATCAATCCTGACATCGATCCAAAAACGCACCCCTACATTTCGACCGGTCTCAAAAAGAGCAAGTTCGGGATTGCCGCCGACCGGGCGCTCGAAGAGTTCACCCTGGCTTCCTCGCTCGCCAACATCGATGTCGTCGGGGTCCACAAGCATATCGGGTCACAGTTGACCGAAGTCACGCCGTTCGTCGAGGCCGTGAAGAAGGTGGTGAAGCTGGTTGGAGCTTTGAAGTCGCAGGGCATCAACATCCGCTATGTCAATATCGGCGGAGGCCTTGGTATTACCTACTCGGACGAAACGCCGCCGTTGCCGCAGGATCTTGCAGATGCCGTGTCGCCACTGCTCAAGGATTTGAATATCACCCTGATCATGGAGCCAGGCCGTGTCATCGTGGGCAACGCAGGTATTCTCGTAACGAAGGTGTTATATCGGAAGGACGGCGAAGCAAAGCGGTTCATCATCGTCGATGCAGCAATGAACGACCTGATCAGGCCGAGCCTCTACGGGGCCTATCACGAGATTCGTCCCTTGTCAGAAGCGGTGTTACAGCGGCCCAAGCATCACGTGGATGTGGTCGGTCCAGTCTGCGAGTCCGGAGATTTTCTGGCGAAGGACCGGTCGCTGCCGGAGGTCAATCCTGGGGACATGCTGGCGGTGATGAGCGCAGGGGCCTATGGATTTGTGATGGCCTCGAATTATAATTCACGGCCTCGTGTGCCGGAAGTCTTGATCAAGGACGGGGAGATCCACGTCATCAAGACCAGAGAGACGTACGAGGACTTGATAAAGGGCGAAGCAATCCCAGCATTCCTTAATTGAGGAATGGATTCCGCGGCGAAGGAGCGAGCATGTTTACCGGCGCATTGATTGCCATAGTGACCCCGTTCAGGAATGGCAAGGTTGACGAGCGGGCTTTCGGCGACCTTATAGAATGGCAAATTGCCAACGGGACGAACGGAATTGTGCCCTGTGGCACCACTGGAGAATCCGCCACCCTCTCGCATCAGGAACACCATCGCGTAGTTGAATTGACCGTCGAAGTGGTCAATCGGCGCGTCCCCGTGATTGCCGGTACCGGCTCCAACAGCACTGAAGAAGCGGTGTCCCTCACGAAGCATGCCAAGCAGGCAGGGGCCGACGGGGCACTGATCATTACGCCCTATTACAACAAGCCGACGCAGGAGGGGCTGTATCGGCACTATAAGGCGATTGCGGAATCCGTGGATCTTCCGCAAGTTCTGTATAACATTCCTGGACGGACCGGCGTGAACATGTTGCCATCCACAGTCGCAAGACTGTGTGGATTGCAGAGCATTGTCGGGATCAAAGAGGGGAGTGGGTCAGTCCAGCAGGCCTCTGAGATCGCGCATACATGTGGCGACCGGATGATCGTTCTTGCCGGAGATGATGCCCTGACGCTGCCCATGATGGCAGTCGGAGGGAAAGGGGTCATTAGCGTGACATCGAACGTCGTTCCATCCGAGATGGCGCAATTGGTCAAGGCCTTCTTGAGCGGACGCATCGACGAAGCGCGCCGGATTCATTTCGCACTATCGCCGCTCTTCTCCGCGCTCTTTTATGAGACTAACCCGATTCCGGTGAAAACTGCGCTGGGCATGATGGGCAAAATTGATCCGGAGCTGCGGCTACCGCTTTGTGCCATGGCGACCGAGACGAAGGATCAACTGACGCGGGTCTTAAAGGATGCAGGCCTCATTTAACGTCAGGCGCAAGGGGTAAGATTTCGGATGATCAACGTTATTGTCGCAGGGGCAGCCGGTCGCATGGGTTGTCGGCTGGTCGTCCTTATCAAAGATTCGACTACCCTGACGTTGGCCGGTGCGGTCGAAGAGAAGGGCCATCACGCTGTGGGTGACGATGCCGGAGAGACGGCTGGTTGTGGCCGTGCGAGCCTCCCGATTACCGACGATCTCGCGGGGCTCCTTGATAGAGGCGAAGTGGTCGTCGATTTTTCCTCCCCTGAAGCGACCTTGCATCATCTACGCACGGTGGCACAGCATAAAAGAGCGATGGTGATCGGTACGACAGGATTTTCCGCTCCTCAGCTTGAAGAGCTAAAATCGCTTGCCCGCCAAGTTCCCTGCGTGTTGTCCCCCAACATGAGCGTGGGCGTCAATCTGATCTATAAGGTCATTAGTGAGATGGCGAAGACGTTAGGGGACGAATACGATATTGAAGTGATTGAAGCCCATCATCGTCTGAAAAAGGATGCGCCGAGCGGGACGGCGCTCAAGATTGCGGAAGTCTTGGCGCATGCCGTGAACCGCGATCTGGATCAGGTCGGCGTCTACGCCAGAAAAGGTCTTATCGGGGAACGGAAGAAAGGTGAAATCGGGATTCAAACCATTCGTGCAGGCGACATTGTCGGCGACCACACGATTCTCTTTGGTGGAATGGGTGAACGTATCGAAGTGACGCATCGAGCGAGTAGCCGAGATACCTTCGCAGGAGGCGCTCTACGTGCTGCTCGGTGGGTAATCAGGCAGCAGCCAGGTCTGTACGACATGATGGATGTACTGAGTCTTCGATAGATTATCTTCTCTGCTCCGGCTCCCTACGATGTGGGGTCAGCTATCGTGTGGCGTAGGAGGGGGACTGGATTATGGGTTATCGACCGATTGTCTCAAGATCCCGCTCGCTTGAGAGAGTGAGCACAGCGGCTCTTCGTGTGGCGATCGCTGCAGATAGACGAGCATAAATTTCCTGGGCTGAGTCCGTCCAATCGGCATTGGGCGGATCGCCACGGAAGGCGGCTTCAGCTGCCTTGTGCTCGTCGTACGTGAGCGGTTTCGGTTCTGTCATAGCGCCGGTTAATGTCGTGCGGTAATAGGCCGAGGTTCCTGATCCGCTGATTTCCGGCGACCACAGTTCAAACACGCGAACACTGTGATCGCAAGCCCTGCGTTCAGATCCACTGCCCGTTCCGGTAACATCGCCCCGCGGCATTTATCACAAATCGTCATGGCGCAATCTACCATGAAGGAATGCGGAAGCATACCCACCTGAAGTACTGATTTATCTTTGAAGGTAGGCCCTTCCGCCCATATACAGCTAGGCCGTTTGAATAGAAGGTGGGAACGAAAATTCGTGAGTATATCGGCCAAGATAGAATAGGGGACCCTTGACAGTGGTCACGCTGTCCCATAGGATTGTGGTATCAGTAAGGACACCCCACTATGTATAGAATTATCCTCATTCTCGGGTTGCTTGTGGTGCTGTATTTTCTCCTCCGGCGTGCCGTTCGGGCGCTCAAAGGCCCGGGTGAACCGGATGGTCTACTTCCGGATAAGGATCACATGGTTCAGGATCCTGTTTGTTTAGTATTTGTTCCACGGGAAGCGGCAATAACGGAAGATATTGGGGGGCAGAAGTATTATTTCTGCAGCCGATCCTGCGCACACAAATTTCAGGAAAAACTTGCCGGTTAACAGCCTGAGTAACTGGAGTCGGACAGCTTTTCTTCTTTGTCGAATTTGAGCGTGATCTGGCACTGATTAGGGGTGAAGTTAAAGAAAGGTGGGCCTGATTTTCCGCCGCCGATGCGATAGTAGGTCCAGGTTTCGCCGCCAAAAAATCTGGTGGCCTTGCCGCTCGGTGCTCCCCAGTTTTTCTCAAACCAGGCCTTGTCCTTGCCTTGAAGCTCAGCCGGTTTGAGTGACTGTTCAAGATAGGGATTACCACCGCCGCAGCCGGTCAGGATCAGACCGAACAGGAGCATCCAAGCCGATCGTTGCATCATGCATTCTCCTCGGTCATATAGATATAAGCAGCGTAGAAACGAGTCATAGTGAATAGCCGGATTTTAACCGGCAGTCTTGGGCCTGTCAAACTGGCATATAATTGGTAGAGGATTGTAGCCAGGTTGAGTTCTTCATAGAATAACCGATAATGAACTGATCGCAATGATTTCTCACTTCGACATGAAAGGACAATGCCATGAAATTCTTTCTTGATACAGCCAACGTCAAGGAAATCCAGGAAGCGGCCAGCCTCGGACTTCTTGACGGAGTAACCACGAATCCGTCGCTTGTCGCCAAGGAAGGGCGCAGCTTTAAGGAAATGCTCGTCGAAATTTGCAACATCGTGGATGGGCCGATCAGCGCAGAAGTTGTCAGCCTCGAAGCCGATGCCATGGTGAAGGAAGGGAAGGAACTTGCGAAGATCCATAAGAATATCGTTGTGAAAGTGCCGTTGATTGCAGAGGGATTGAAGGCCACCAAGAGATTGGCCGCCGAGGGCATCAAAGTGAACGTCACGTTGTGCTTTTCTCCAACCCAGGCACTCCTTGCAGCAAAAGCCGGTGCATGGTGCGTCTCACCCTTCATCGGTCGGCTTGACGACATCAGTTCAAACGGGATGGA
>JANNIV010000437.1:0-3108 GCA_031405355.1 Nitrospira sp. | reverse complement strand
ACAAAACGAAGATGGCGCGGATCTCGAGGAGGATCGTTGATGACGCCATGGTAGTGCGCGTCCAGCGTCACCAATCCGGCGCGTACGGCCTGAGAAGGGATAAAAATCTGTTGCGCCGACTCCGGCATAGAACCATGCTCGATTTTGAACGGCACATCCTGAAGCGAGACCTTCGCTTCGGACGATGTCTGTACGAGTGTCAGGCGATCGAGCTGGAGTGTGGGGGCGAGAGAGAAACGAATCGGAATCTTCTGCTGCGGTACTTCAAGGGTCAGCCGGTCCTTCGCGATGAGGACATGCTGATCGGGGACGATCTGTATGAATAACTCATGGTGCCGGATGACGACTCGCGGCAGGACCGAATCGGCGGCGGCGATATCGATCACCTCATGGCTGAGGAGCACCGCGAGAAACAGACAGGAAAAAGTAACAATTCTGCTTCCGATGGGCATCGGAAGAGTTTTAGCATTCGCGACAGACGAGCACAAGCTGGATGGAGGTCAGTAATTGCTCCAAGTCGATCGGTTTCCCGATGACTTCTTGCGGCCCCAGGGCCCAGGCTTCATCGAGAATATCTTCGTCGTGACTCCCGGTGATGAGGATCACTCCACCGGCATAGTCACGTTGGCGGAGTTGTCGGAGGGCCTCGGCGCCGTCCATACCCGGCAAAAATAGATCGAGAAGGATCAGATCCGGAGGTGCTTGCTCCACCATCGCGAGGGCATCGGAGCCGTCTTTCACGCCAATTGCCCGATAGCCTCGGAGACTGAGAAACTGAACGAGCAAGTCGCGGATCAACGGCTCATCATCGACAACAAGGATCGTTTCCCCCATATCGGCTACGCTGCCCGATGCCCGCAGAGATGAAGGAGGTTTAGCCGGAAGCTGCACCACCCGATTGACGGATGCGACCAGCACATCGAGCGACAGGCCCTTTCGGATAAAGTCGGTCACGCATAATCCGCGTGCTTGATTTTCCTGCTCCTCGGTCGCTCCGCCACCCAGAATGATTACCGCCGCTTGGGGATCGTATGCACGAATTTCTTTGAGGACGGTCAGCCCGTCCATTTCAGGCATGCGAAGATCGAGAATGGTGACGCGCGGGGCATGCTGGCGAAAGAGAGTCAGTCCTTCAAACCCGCTCGTCGCCGACAGCACCTGATACCCATTTCGGTTGAAGACGGACTTGATCAAATCACAATTCATGCGATCGTCGTCGATGACCAGAAGCTTGACCATGGCTCAGCCTCAAGGGTAAGAATGCGGGGCGTGGAGCGTCTAGATAATTCGCAAACTCAGCCTAACACAGGCATTGCCGGCGGAGAAGAAAATGACAGGATTTCACCGGGAACTACGCAGAAGGCGAGGCTGTCGTCCCAATGAGCGCGTCCACGAACGCATCGCTCTGAAAATCCTGCAGATCCTCAACTGACTCCCCGACTCCGATGAGCCTCACGGGCAACTTGAGTTCCTCGGCAATCGCGACGACGATCCCTCCGCGAGCAGTGCCGTCGAGCTTCGTCAGGACCAAACCGGTAACACCAACCGCTTGATGGAATTGACGGGCTTGGGACAGCGCATTTTGCCCAACCGTGGCGTCCAGGACGAGGAGTACCTCGTGCGGTGCGCCAGGGCATTCCTGCCCAATGACGCGGGTGATTTTGCGGAGTTCGTCCATGAGATTCGATTTCGTGTGCAACCGGCCGGCTGTATCGATCAAGACCACATCCACCTGCCGCGCTTTCGCTGCGGCAATCCCATCGAACGCAACGGCAGCTGGATCGGCTCCATGGCGATGACAGATCACGTCGACGCCGACTCGGTCAGCCCAGACTTGCAGCTGATCGATCGCCGCCGCGCGGAACGTATCGGCAGCTACCAGCAACGGCGCCTTTCCCGCCTGCACCAGCCGTTGTGCGATCTTGGCAATCGTAGTGGTCTTGCCCACTCCGTTTACGCCCACTGCCAGAATGACAAAGGGCTTGGGGCCTTTCGCGAGGATAGACTCCAACGATAGCCCTTGCACGGGCGTCAGCACATCGAGCAGGGTGTCCCGCAATACTCTATGAACCTGACCAGGTTGTGAGGCATCGGTCCCTTGAAGCTGTTTCTTGAGACGCTCCATCACTCGATCCACAACGCTGGTGCCGAGATCGGAAGCGATGAGGGCCGCTTCGAATTCTTCCAACAGGGCAGGATCAGCCGCGCGGCCAAGCAGCCGATCCATGGATCCGCGAACGACATCGCGCGTTTTGGTGAGCCCGTCACTCAGTCGCTGGATCCATCCCATAATTCTACTCGTGATCTAGCAGGATGCTGAAAAAGTCCGCCGTCCGGAGAAGGTTAAGGCTCAGGCTAAGGTTGAGATTAAGATGAGAATATCGGATCTTCGCTCAACCTTAACCTCGACCTCAGCCTGCTTATTGCGGCAATCGCGCGATCGACCGAAGAATCATCCGTTCACGACGATGCATCCGGCGCGCTTCTTTCTCGCCCCGCTCATGGTCATAGCCACAGAGGTGCAAAATGCCATGGACCAGCAAGCAGGCAAGCTCCTCGTCCAGGGACCGTCTGGCTTCTTTCGCCTGTCGCCTGGCCGTGGGGATCGAGATCACCACATCCCCCAACATATCCGGCATGAGATGAGCGGCTGGGGACAGGAGTAACTTCCGTTTCACTCGTGGCCCCTTGCCTCTTGCCCCTTGCCTCTTGCCCGCGTGAACGTCTCGCATGGCAAAGGCCAACACATCGGTCGTGCAATCCTTGCCCCGATACCGGCGATTGAGACCCCTCATCCGCTGATCGCCCACGAACAGGATGCCCAGCTCCGCCGACATTTCTCCGACATCGGAAAGAATAGCCCGTGCCGATCGTTCCAGGCGCACCTGGTCAAACGTGATACGTCGAACCTGACTCTGCATCTGGACCGGCATTGTAACTACTCAGTCAGGTATTTAGGCTGAAGGTTATACATCATCTCGTAAGGCACAAATTAAGCCATTCAAATACTCGAAGTTGTGCGTGATCACGCATGCTGGACCCCTGAAAGCCTTCAGCCTATCTACCTGTGTAGCTGCCTTGAATCAATGCGACTGGCCCCAAGGGCCC
>JANNIV010000436.1:0-3787 GCA_031405355.1 Nitrospira sp. | reverse complement strand
GATGGCACGGCATGCGCGCCGCGAAAATAGCACGTAATACACACAGATCGGATAGAGCAAGGCGCGCGCGGCCGGACGTCCGACGGATACCGCCATCCAGATCATGAATCGTCCCGCGATTCGACTGCCGCGTTCGCGTTGGAGCATCCACTCTGCCGTCACGAATCACCATGGGAATCATCGGCAATGATGCGGTATTGCAGGCAGCCCCTCGCAATGAGTCGAGGTTCGGTTGTGCAGGTGAACTCCATTGTGCCATCCCCCTGCTGGTCTATCCTGACCGTAAGAGGCTCTTCAGGGTTCATCGGCGACAGAAACTTCGCCGACGGCATGCCGACAAACTCGATGCGCTCCTCGGTCATCTCGCGGATGGCCTTCATGATTTCTCCCAGCATCACAACGCCAGGAACCACGGGATGACCGGGAAAATGCCCGGCCAACGAGGGATGATCCGCACCGATTGTGACAATCCGCTCAGATTCCATGCTGCTCCTCTTTCTGAATATTTTGCATCAATCCGAGCAAGGCCTCTCGCGTGAGCTTGCCTGTCTCGTTACGGGGAAGGCTGGGAACCAGGTGAAGCGGCCTGGGAAGAAACAGAGGATCGATGACTGTCCGAAGCGCCGACAGAATGTGCTCCGCAGCTTTTCCAGGCGCAACAACGAAGGCGATCAGACGCGTGACTGAGGTTCCCGTGTCATCCGGGAGGAAGAATACTCCATCCTGCACACCCTCGACCTCGTTTAGCTTCTGGTTCAGGTCGTTTAATGAACCCCGGTGCCCACCGATGTTCACCAGATCCGCGCCACGTCCATGTAACACGAACCGATGGGGTCCTTGCAGCGACACCAGATCTGGAAAGGGGATCGGCCCACGCAAGTATGGCGCGTGCACGGAACCGCCGGCTGATTCCTGATGCAGCGTGATCCCATCCAAGACGTGCCAGGTGTTTCCGTCGATCGTGCGCCTTGTCGCGAGACTTCCCGCCTCCGTAAACCCGTACACCTCGTAGACAGTAGTGTGGAAGAGGGTTTCGGCTTGTTTTGCCAATGAGCTAGGAAGGGGCGCGGTCGCAGAGAGAATGTATTCCACCTGAGGCAGCTGCGAGCCGGCGATGACACAAGCCCGGATGTGTAAAGGTGTGGTGACAAGCATGCGCGGCGATGGAACGTCCAGCAACGCGAATCGCACGTCTTCGGGAAACAGCGGCCGCCCCACATGGAACGCCATCCCATGTTGAATAGGGAGCATCATGGAGGCTTCAAGCCCGTACATATGCTGGTGAGGAACTGTCGCCACCACGGTCACCTGATCGGAAGTCTTGAGACCCAGCCGGGTTCCCGTACTCCGGGCGACTGCGACTAGGGAGCCCCAGGTTTTGGAATGAGGATGAGGATGCCCCGTGCTGCCGGACGTAAAGGCGACCACGGCTGGGTGGTCAACGGGGATCTGGGGAACTTTCGCCCTGTCGGTCTGACTTCCTGTACCAGTTGGGATCCGATAGGAGGGGAGTTGTTCAACTTGTTCAGTGCCATCCACTAGGCAATAGCTGTTGCGATATTCTCGAGCGAGCCGGGCCAAGGCGCCCGGCGCGCGACCAGGAGGAAGCAGTGTGGTTTGTCCTCGGACCAATGCTGCGGCGAACCCGACCAGAAACCGATAGCGGTCATCAGCCAGGTTAATGACCGTAGGTTTTTCAGGAAGCAGGTCAGCGAGGGCTCCCACATCCGAAAGAAAGTGACCATAGGTCATCGGGTGGCCGTTCACCCACGCCAAGACTCTGTCAGCGTGATAGGGGCCGAGCAACGCGGCGCGGTTCATAGAGCCACCTGCTGCTATTTCGTGCGATGTTTTTCGATCGATTGACAGAGTGAACGGAGTGAAGCGAAGGTGGCGACAGTGTCCGGATCATCTGAACGTATCTGATGCCCATAGGATTGAGAGATCGCGAGAGACAGTTCGAGCGCGTCAATCGAATCAAGTCCCAGTCCATCACCGAAGAGAGGTTCCTCCGGCTGAATCTGTGCCGGGTCAACCTTTAGAGTGAGTGTCCGCACAATGAGTTTCGCCACTTCCGCTTCGAGAGATGATATATCAGACACGGATCGGCTTCTCCTGTTCGGCCCAGGCTCGTTCGCACCGTTGCGCCAGGTCCTTCTACCAACTCCCTCTGTGCCCTGTCAACAAAAGCTGAACGAGCCTGGCAAAGGGACAGCCAAGGCCCTCAGGAAGGCTGAGGCTGAGGTCAAGGTTGAGCGAAGATCAGACTCTCTTTATCTCAACCTTAGCCTGAACCTTAACCTTCTTCCTGCTGGGGACTGGGACAGTTGAATGAGCAGCATCGATGCTGGAGATATCTGACCGCTTCAGCCCAATCTGCCTGCCCCCATCATGCGTAGTTCTGGCTGGAAGGTGCGATCACATTGAGGAGGGATTTGTGCACATGCAAGCCGCTGTTGTATTCAATGAAGCCGAGCTTCTTGAATCTACACATAAAAAAACTCACTCGTGACCGTGTGGTACCGACAATTTCTGCCAGAGTTTCCTGACTGATTTTGGGAATGACCAGTTCCGGTTTATCTTCGTGATCGACCTGGGCCAACAACAGCAGCGTCCGCGCCAGCCGCTTCTCAGCAGAATTAAAAAGTTGATCGACGAAGTCCTCTTGGACGCGAATGTTGCGAGACAAGAGATAGTTCAGGAATAGCTCGGAGAAGGAGGGGTCGTTGTGGAGCATCTCCGTCATCACCAGTTTGTCAATGCGCACGATACTGGATTCTCCCAGGGAGGTCGCCGTGCCCATGTACACCAGCTGTCCGGCGAGACATGCTTCTCCCACAAAACTACCCTGGTCCAGAATCGCGACCACGGCTTCTTTCCCTTGTCGAGACACGACCGAGAGCTTGACCTGACCCTTCTGGATATAGAACACGGCATTGGCCGCATCCCCCTGCGCAAAGAGCATTTGATGTTTCTGGTACTGCAGAGTCGATTTGCCGTCGCGGACGCGCGCGAGATAGGTTTTGGTCGTAAGAGACGTGGCTCGTTTGCCTGCCATTGATACTTCTTTAGGTGAGTTCAATGACGCGATGTACGGGCGGCTTGTCGCTGAACAAGAGGTGTTCATGATAGGAACTCCTTTTCCATATAGATGAGATGCGGGGACAGCATGGTGCTCGTTATACAAACCGGCAGCCATTTGTGGAACTGGGAAACCTCCTAGTTCCACACGAATAACTTACTAGCGCAATATACGTTGGATAGGAATTTGTGGGCGGGCTTGCCGGAGCATCCGAAAGCCTTCTTGCCTATTCGATAGAAATGGGCAGGTCTTCACATGGGAGGCAGCGGTGCGATCGTGTCATGAATGGCGCATGCCTTTGTTCGCCTCCAGTTCCTTTCTGACCTCGATCGGATAAAGTCTCAAGATGGCGGCATCCCCCTTGGCAGGCTGCGGGAAAACTATTGTGGTACGCGAGAACTTCGAGGGTCTGGATGTCAGGGACAAGTCCGGTCTGTCTGGCCCATCTGGTTAGTCTCATGCAACCAAACAAACCGGACAGACCAGACAGACCGAACAGACCAAATGAACAAGACAGGTCGGCGAACTGTTTCAGCCTCTTGTTAGAGGCGCTGGTTTACGATCTCTTCGTCCGACGATGATGATGATAAGGAGCGAGAGTGGCAGGTAGGAACGGTCACGGTTGGCAAACCGGCAGCATCTTCACATGTGTGCCGCGTTGGATCGTGATGTGGCTGTGGTCCGGATCTTCGATCATCGCCATGC
>JANNIV010000435.1:0-7681 GCA_031405355.1 Nitrospira sp. | reverse complement strand
GTTTTGCGTTCTTCAAAGGGATAGGCGGATCCGATTTCGAACTTGATCCGCTCCGCCATATGTTCACCGATGAGGAGGTTATACTTCTTCTTAATGTAGTTCATGATCGCGTCGTCCATGCGATCGCCCGCGACCTTGACGGACTCGCTATAGACGATTCCGCCGAGCGAAATGACCGCGATATCGGTCGTGCCTCCGCCAATATCGACCACCATATTGCCGGAAGGCTCGGTGATCGGAAGACCTGCGCCGATGGCTGCAGCCACCGGCTCTTCGATCAGATACACTTCGCGTGCGCCGGCTAATTCAGCTGAGTCTCGTACTGCCCGCTGCTCCACCTGCGTAATACGCGACGGTACACCGATGATGATGCGTGGACGCACGAACGCACTGCGGTTGTGCGCCTTCTGAATGAACCGCTTCAACATCTGCTCTGCCATTTCGAAGTCGGCGATCACGCCTTCTTTCATCGGCCGCACCGCAATGATGTTGCCCGGCGTGCGCCCCAACATTCGCTTCGCTTCTGTGCCGACTGCGAGCACTCGTTCGGTCTTTTTCTCAACTGCCACGACCGAGGGTTCGTTGAGCACGATCCCTTTCCCATGGACATACACGAGCGTCGACGCCGTCCCTAGGTCAATGGCCAGATCGTTTGAGAACCATCCGAAGATATCGCTCCCAAAGCCCACGATTGCTCTCCCTTCCCCTCAGACCCTGACCGCATACTCAGTCAGGCAATGCCAGTCGCCCTGCATCCAACACCTGGGTACCGGCCACTTCGTCGCCAAGGCGTCTCCCCTGCTCATTCCCGAGAATCAATATTGCTTCGAACCCTATAATTGCTGCAGCTACAAGCCATCCTACATACGGAATGGCAAAAGCTAACTGCGCGACTGCGAAAGGCAAATTGCGGATGATGGATTCCCGAAACCCTATGGCCTCACGCCGATCAGGAAGCACCGTCTGAAGGCCGATCAACCGCTTACCGATACTGCGCCCACCGGCAAAACCATCAGCGATGAGTATATACGCCAATCCTCCAAGAAAACCTACTGGCACAAATATTTGCCCGGCAGCTGCAACGATTAACAAATCAATCAGCTTGGCGATACCACGGTTCAGAACCTGCGCCTTGGGATAGATCCCGCCACCGATTGAATGATCCCCACGGACCTCCTCCACGAAAAGGTCTCCTCGTAATTAGTGGCAAAGTATAGCAAATCAAACTACCCAGCACAAACAAAGAACATTATCCGGCAAATCGAATATTGCGGGTGATAATTCTCGTCTTCACGAGTAAGCGGTTGAACTCGATCGTGAGATCACAGAGTAAAAGAAAGGTCGTCTCTTGCCTTTCCACAGATCCCTGAGTAGAATCCGTCCATAACGAGTTTCCCGAGGAATTGTCATGCTGAAATCGATGCGCGAAGCGTCTCATAGCTATCCGTGGCTCCTCAAATCCGTTATGGGGGTCATCGCCCTCGCCTTTGTCATCACCATGGGCTGGTGGGGATTCGGCGAGCAGCCTGGCGCCGGCGCCGGCGTCGCTTCAGTCGGAGATCTTACCGTATCCCGCGATGAGTTTCGACGCGCCTATGAAAATACCTATCGCTTCTATAAGGACAAGGTCCCTGGAGAGTTCAAAGACGAAACGATCAAGCAATTAGTGGTGGATCAACTGGTCGACAATCGGACCTGGCTCATTGCGGCAAAGAACATGGGCCTCACCGTATCGAACGATGAACTACGGGAAGCCATCATGCAAATCCCTGACTTTCAAAAGAACGGCACATTTGATCCGCAGGTCTACCAACAACTCCTGGCAGCTAACCACCTGACCCCTGCAATATTTGAAGCAATGGAAACAAAAGAAGTGCTGAGCAGCAAAGCCAAGATGATCATCCGCGACGCCGTGGCCCTTACCCCTGCCGAGCTTGCAGAGGCGCAAGCCTTCACGCTACGACAAACTGAACCAGATCCCGCGAAGGCCGAGACGGCAAAAGACCGTGCGGTGCAGGATGTTCTCTTTCAAAAACAGCAACGCGCGCTGATGGCCTATACTGAATCGCTCAAAACGACCATCCCCATTAAGATCAACCGCGAGTTGCTGTAATCCCCCTCATCTCGTCAAAAGTCACCACATACGAAAGTCGTCACGTCTGAAAGTCTTCAAGTCCGAACGTCCCGGACGAAGATCGCCTAAGACTTGATGACGTTCAGACCTGACGACTTTCTGGCTAGATGACTTTCTGGCTCTGTCAGAGAATCAACATCGCATCGCCATAGCTATAGAAACGGTACCGTTCACGCACCGCGTCTGCGTAGGCCTGGCGAAGCAACTCCGTCCCCGCCAATGCGGAGACCAGCATCAGCAATGTAGTACGTGGCAAGTGAAAATTCGTGAGAAGAGCATCGACCACCTTGAAAGAAAACCCTGGCATCATAAATATATCTGTCTCTCCACAATAGGGTCGGATCTGACCGTCCGAACGGGCCGCAGTTTCAAGCGCGCGTACGACCGTGGTCCCGACAGAAACAATTCGCCCCCCTGCCGCTCGCGCCTGCTCAATTGAACGAACCGCCTCCGCTCCGACCTCGATCCATTCTGCGCCCATCTGATGGTCTTCGATCCGATCGACCGTTACCGGCTTGAAAGTCCCAACACCGACATGGAGGGTGACGGCCGTGAGACCGACCCCGCTCTGTCGAAGCCGCGCCAGCAGTTCCGGTGTGAAATGGAGCCCGGCGGTGGGCGCGGCAATAGCGCCCTCATGCAGCGCAAACAGGGTCTGGTACCATTCCCGATCCTGGTCAGTCGGCGCCCGTTTCAAGTAGGGCGGAAGCGGCATTCGACCATGTTGTCGCAGCCATTCGGAAAATGGAATCGGACTCTCAACCCGAACCGTCGTTCGTATCGCGCCACGCTCGATCACCACAGCAGAAACCTCTGTACCCATCTCAATAATTTGTCCCGGACGAAACGTTCCCTTGACCAGCACTTCCCAGACCGCATCACCGAGATCCTTCACAAAGAGAATCTCGACTTCTACTCCGGTAGAACGCTTCCGTCCAGCCACACGCGCGGCCAACACTTTCGTATTGTTGACCACGAGAAGATCGCCAGGACGAAGAAGATTGGGCAATTCATCGACGCGGCGGTGGGCGAGCGAGCGGTCGAGACGCTGCAGAACCAGCAGCCTAGCGTGATCGCGCGGAAGACTTGGCTGAGCGGCAATTAACGACGAGTCGAACGGAAAGTCGAACTCAGAGAGCTGCATCAGGAAGACGGAGGGGTCGGAGGTTTGGTCAGCGACATATGCTGCAGTTCGGTGTCCGGATAATAATACTGGAGAATCGTCGAGAACGGATAGCCTAACTCAGCCAGTTCTTTCGCGCCCCACTGGCACATGCCGACTGCGTGGCCCGCACCGAAACCCGAAAGCACTACATCTCGGCCGATCGACTCAATGGCAAACTGCGTGCTGGGGATGATGGTATACCCGACTGCTTTCCGCAACTCTTCTCCGCGAAGCACCAATTCTCCACCAGAGTGGAGAATGCGCAGCTTCGCGACTCGTCCCCCGCGGCTGAACGACAAGGGCGTCATCGTCGCGATCGTCCCCACGGAGAAGCCCTGCTGCCGCAAGTTCTGTTCAAGGGTGTCGATTTTGAAGGAAGATTTCCACTGATAATAGGGCGACATAAGATCGAAGGGACACTCCACGCCCTTGAGATAGGGATACTCTTTCGACCACACATTCATGGCATCTTCCGTCAGCCCGGCGGCCGTCGATGAGAACGCTGCGTAGATTGGCGCACCCTGATAGGTAACGACCAAACCTCGCGTCTCTTCTACCGCGCGTAGGATCCCGGCATCAATCCCCTGCTTCCCGCGATAGACCTGGTCTTGCACCGTAGCCGCCACGTCGTACTCACGCGTAGCGCTCAACATCTGCTGGTAGAGCGCATAGGTACGTGCGGCGACCGCCTGCGCTTTCAACATCTCCGGATGCCAGGTCGAACTGACCTCCGCGGGAACCACCCCTTTCACGTACTCTTCAAGATCCACCCGATTGATGACCAGAAACCCCTTGCCTTTTCGCACAAGATGGACAACGCCACTCACGGCAATCTCCATGCCGGAGTCGCCCGATGACACCGCCGCCCCATTGGACTTCCGAGCGAGCCGCGGGAAGGTCAGCGTGAGGCCTTGCTCTCCACCGCGCAGAGTCAGCTGCTCCGTCTGCATGCGAACGCCGTTCAGCAAGAACCCGGCTTCAGCCGCTATAACCTGGACCGGTGACCGCAGAGGCTGAGTACGGCCTTTTGCATCCGTCACCCACAAAGAGCTGTCTGCACGGACATTAAGCCGCGGCACGTCAGCTGACAGTAGGACTCGAAGCGACTCGGCTGCCTCCACCTCCGATGATAGGCTAAGAAGGCATGCTCCGGCCAAAATGGCTCGGCATACTCCACCTTTCAACTGCTTCATCGGCGAAAGATCCATGATAGTAAATAGAATACCAGACTTAGGATGACACTGAGGAGCAGGCTGGTTGCGAGGGGAAATGAGAAGCTGAAGTTATCTCGCCGAATGGAGATATCGCCGGGAAGCTTACCGAACCAACCTAGGAGATTCCCAATTCCTGGAACACGGTCTGCGATCAGCAGCAACAGGCCGACCAACACCACACATAGCCCAACTCCAATGACGACCTTGCCTAGATTTCCCCACTCAGCCATCAGTCTCGAGCTAAATGCTCTGCGATTTGCACGGCATTGAGCGCGGCCCCTTTGCGCAAGTTATCCGCTACTACCCACAGGTTGAGACCGTTGGCGATCGATTCATCTTCACGAACGCGGCCAACATAGACCTCATCTTTCCCGGCCACCTCCAACGGCATGGGATAGATCTTATGTGCCGGATCATCATAGAGCAGCACTCCGGGCGCGGTGGAAAGAATGGCGCGGGCGTCGTTGGCCGATAATTTCCGCTCAGTCTCAATGTTGATCGCTTCCGAATGTCCGACATACACCGGGACCCGCACGGTCGTCGCCGTCACATGAATCGACTGGTCACCCATGATCTTTCTTGTCTCATGGACCATCTTCATCTCTTCCTTCGTATACCCTGACGGCAGAAATTCGTCGATTTGAGGCAAACAATTGAAGGCGATCTGATAGGGATAGACCTTGGGACTCGCCGCCTTGAAGCTCAGCAGATCTTGGCATTCCGTCATCAGCTCATCCATGGCGTCTTTCCCCGTGCCGGAGACCGATTGAAAGGTCGTAACGACAATCCGCTTGATCCTGGCCTCATCATGCAGGGGTTTCAACGCCACAACCATTTGAATCGTAGAACAATTCGGATTGGCGATGATCCCCTTGTGCCGTTGAATGTCGTGCGCGTTCACCTCAGGCACCACAAGCGGCACTTCAGGCGTCATCCTCCAGGCAGCACTATTATCGATCACCACCGCACCGGCCTTCACTGCGATCGGAGCAAACTCTCGACTAAGCTCCGCCCCCGCAGAAAAAAGTGCGATGTCTACTCCGGCAAACGAGTCCTTCGTCAGAACTTCAATGGGTACCTCATTCCCCTCAAATGTCACCGTACCACCGGCCGAACGAGCCGATGCGAGCGGAAGCAGACGTGCGACGGGAAACTTCCGCTCCTCAAGCACTTCGATCATTTCTGTGCCGACCGCCCCGGTCGCACCGACGACTGCCACGACATACCCTGATTTCTTTTTCAACATGAGCCTCGTTACTACCTACAGCGCGATCTCGCGAATCCGATGATTGAACGTATCGGCCACGAGCAAATGCCCCGCACGACCCATCACGATTCCAAACGGGTAACTCAAGCCGGCTTCGAACGCCGTGCTCTCATCACCCCCGTAACTGGCCACACCAACGCCAGCAATACGTTCAATCCCTCCAGTGATCCGATCCCATCGACGCACCAGATGATTGTCCGAATCGGTAAAGAAGAGATTCCCCTCTTCATCCAATGTAATCCCCGATGGCCGAGAGAGACTGCGGCTGGGCGGCTCATCCGGACCCTGATATTTATACTCACCACCATCACCGACCACAGTTCGTATGAAGCCGGTGACAGGATCGACGGCGCGAATCCTTCCGTTGAAACTATCGGCAATGAACAACGTGCCATCTGCCGTAAGCGCCAATCCGCTTGGACCGGCTAGACCGGTTTCCACCGCGGCCATATCGTCTCCATTGTACGCAGCCGTTCCTGTCCCTGCGACCGTAGAAATCACTCCGGTGGCTAAATCCACCGCCCTCACGCGGTTGTTACTCTGATCGGCAATATAAAGGACGCCCCCGTCGCTCACCGCTAAAGCAGCCGGTTCGTTCAACCCAGCCTCTACGGCCAATCCCCCGTCACCAAAGCACCGAGGCTGGCCGATGCCGGCAATGGTCGTGATCAGGCCGGTACCGGACTCCACACGCCGCACCCGATGGTTCAGCGTATCCGCAATGTAGAGGTGCCCTGCCCGATCGACCACAACCGCGGTCGGGAAATTCAACAGAGCTTGATCCGCAGGGCCACCGTCGCCGCTGAAGCGCTTTGCCGGCGTTGTACCAGTCACAACATACCGCACGGTCCCACTTAAGTCAGTCTGCTGGGTAAAGGCGTACGAATCAATCGCGCCGGTTTCGGCAAAAGGATCGTCATCCCCTGCTCCCTCGGCCACCCCAGCAGGCGAAACACGACTCACTTCAGATCCGACTCCCTGGGTACACCCGGCTACCGTCCAGATAGATTGGGTCTTCATGTCGATTTTCCGAACGACGTGGTTCTCCGAGTCGGCGATGAACAGGTTACCCTCTATGTCGACAGAAAGACTCTTCGGCTCATTCAAGCAGGCTGCAAGCGCCCCGGCCCCGTCGCCGGACCAGCCAGGAGCTCCAATACCGGCAACAGTCCTGATCAATCCGGCGTTAAGATCTGTGCTCATCTGCCTCATAAGTCTTGCTAGTTCAGATATTGCACGATGACTTCACCCATCTCCAGCGTACTGACAAGGCGAGTACCAGGGCTGTGAATATCTTTCGTCCGATAGCCAAAATCGAGGGCTTTCACGATCGCCTCCTCGATGGCGGCGGCTTCCTTATCCAACCTGAAGGCATAGGACAGCATCATAGCCGCCGAAGCAATCGTTGCAATGGGATTCGCCACATTCTTCCCGGCAATATCAGGCGCGCTGCCATGAATCGGCTCGAACAGTCCGACCTGCGCGCCGATGCTGGCCGACGGCAACATGCCGATAGACCCGGTCAACATCGCGGCTTCATCGCTCAGAATGTCACCGAATATATTGTTGCAGAGCATCACGTCGAACTGCCGAGGATTACGCACGAGTTGCATCGCCGCGTTATCGACATAGATGTGACTCAACTCTACATCCCGGTAATCCTTGTGGACGTCGGTGACCACACGACGCCAGAGTTCGGATGACTCCAGCACGTTCGCTTTATCGACGGACATCACTTTTTTCCGACGCTTTCTCGCCAACTCGAACGCCACTTTCGCAATGCGTTGGATTTCTTCAGTGGTATAGACCTCGGTGTTGAATCCTCGCTCGCTCCCGTTCGGCAGTTTCTCGATACCTTTGGGCTTCCCGAAATAGATGCCGCCGGTCAGTTCCCGAATCAC
>JANNIV010000434.1:0-9446 GCA_031405355.1 Nitrospira sp. | reverse complement strand
CTTGTCGTGGTAGACGACGGTCACGCCGAGTTCGCGCAGCGGATCCAGTTCAGCGTGTTGGTCGATCGGCGAGCGGTTGTCGACGATGACGATCTGCAGCGATCCACGCTTGCCGTCGCGCCCCGTGAACGCCTGCGCTTGCAGCGACCGCACCGCGGACGCGGCGAGGCGGCCGGAGTTGAAGTTCACGATCACCACGCCTACGTCGTGCATTGGGCGTAATGCTTAGCGAACGTCTTCGAAGCGCCACTCATGATTCAGCACGATCACGCCGACGTGCCCTGCCTGCGGCTGGATCACGAGCGGGAGTTCGTTCATCCGGTGGTCGTAGATGTGGAGACAGTTCTCGTCGTAGAGATACCCGATCACCGTGAACTCGCCGTCGTTCAGGTCGATGCGCGGAACCGTGATGAGCGCGCGATGCCGACTGCCCGGCTGCTGTGGCACGGTGACGCCGTCGTGGCCCGACGACGCCGCGGCGATGAGCACGTTGTCGGAGCGCCAGATCGCGAACCCGCAGTTGATCGGCGCCGTCCAGCCCTGCGGCACGTGGTACTCGAGCCGCATGACGAGCTTCTGCCCGGTCTTGATCAGCGACACGGGTGTGCCGCGCCCGTCGACCGGTGGATCGAGGCCCGGGCCTCGTTTCTAATAGAGCCGGATGGGCGACGAGTTCGTCTCTTGGGATCGCACACCGACATCACCGAGCGCAAGTCCATCGAACACAACCTCCGCTCTCTCACGGAACAACTTCATCTTGCTCTACCCACGACAGAGATAGGCACATGGAATTGGGATCTCCAGACCGATCGCATCTATTGGTCCTCGCAGGTCAACGGCTTCCTCGACCCATCGGGCGTAACACGCCCTCGCACGAAGTATGACTGGCTGGCGCTCGTGTATCGAGAGGATCGGGAGTCAATGATGCGCGCGATGCAACAGGCAATAGATCAAGTCAGTGCCGGCGTGGCATTTGAGCACCGTGTCCTACAGCCTGACGGCAGCTTCAAAAGATGTATCTGGACGGGTGAGATTATTCGAGATCAGGACGGAAAAGCATTGCATATATTGGGAACGGTCAGAGCCACAGGCGGCGGCGCGTGAAGCGCCATTGGGAATGGTGAATGAGGAATGAGGAATTGTCGGATTCGGATTGATGATTAACGAACATTCATCATTCAAAATTCAACATTTCACATTCGACGGCTCGACAGATACCGGAGTTGCTATGGGCCCATGCGTCTGAGGATGATGAAAACGATTGGCCACATAAACAGGCTCTTCCACGCAGGGCGTTCCTTAGCCGCCTGGGCGGTGCTGGCGCTCGCCTGGTTTCTCGGCCTCTGTACCTTCTGTGTGTCCGAATCCGCAGCGATGGAGATTGCCATTCTGCAGTCTTCAGATATCTCGGCCTATCGCGAGGCCATTGCAGGCTTGAAGGCCACGGGCCCGATTGGAGCGACCTATACCGAGTACGATGCGCAAGGCGACCTGGAGCTGGGGAAAAAACTCGCGCGCAAGCTGCGGGCATCGAATGCGTCAGTGGTCGTCGCCGTGGGTCTCAAAGCTGCATTGGCAGCGAAAGTAGAAATCGTGGATGTCCCGATCGTCTACATGATGGTCCTGGACCCGTTGAAACATCAGCTCACAGCCGCCAACATGACCGGCACGCTCCTGGAGATCCCCTTCGACCGACAGGTGAAGATCATGCGGATCTTTCTGCCGACCCTTCACCAGGCCGGGATGCTCTATGATCCCTCTAAAAATGCCTCCCGGGTGAAGAACGCGGTGGAGCAGGCCGGCATCTTCGACGTTCAAGTGAAAGGGCTTCCCGTCGAGAGTGAGAAGGATGTTCCCCAGCAATTGCGCACGCTGCTCTCGGATGTTGAGGCTCTTTGGCTCATACCGGATTCCGCTGTATTGACGAATGAGTCCATCCCCTTCATCCTTGAATCAGCGCTCGCACGTCACATACCTGTCATCGGGTTTTCACCGGAGTTCACCAGGCTGGGAGCGTTGCTCAGCATGTCCATCAACTACGGCGATGTCGGACGGGACACCGGACTGCTCGTGAAACGCATTCTCAACGGGGAAGGGCTACTGCCACTCAACCCCGTGCCGATCGAGCGACTCAAGATTACCGTCAATCTCAAGACGGCAAAGTTTCTCGGCCTCACGTTTTCAAGGGAAGTAATGGGCCTCATCGATGAAACCTACTGATCCGGACAGGCCATTACAATCTCCTGACCAGCCGGAGAAACCCCTGGCTCCCATGCCATTACGCGGAAGGCATATCCTCGGCCTGCGCCCAAAGTTCGTGTTATTTTTCAGCCTCATTCTTATCATCGTCTGTTCGACCTTGAGTGGGTACTATGTCGAGACGAGGCGAGAGGCGATGACCAGCAACCTCCAACAGTTAGGAAGGATTCTCCTCGCGAGTGTCGTCCACAATGAGCACTTCCAATATGCAGGCATCGTGGCGGAAGACCTCCTCACTCTGGAACAGTTCATTCAGGGCCTCATGGCTGTCCAGGATGTGGTGTATGTGGTCATCACCCGCCAGGACGGAACCGTGCTCGCTCAACACACGAAAGGGTCACGCCAATCTTCTGCCGACCTTGTGCGGTCCATAGATCATCCGCTCTACCCGGAGCCTCAGATTGTGAAACGGCTCTTCCAATCGCCGGATACAGCTCCTCTCGTGACAGCGTTCACCCTCCCCACCAAAATAGGACGCGGACTTACGTTAGATGAAATCGTGTACGACTTCGGCATGCCGGTGCTGCGAACGCCAAAAGAGAGGGCCTCGCAGCCTGCATTCCCTCTTCAGCAGGATGAAGAAGGCGCCAACTCGTCCTCGGCACAGCCGGTACTCATTTCCGGTGCCGTCCAAATAGGGTTGACCGACGCCCGCCTGAAACAGGATCTCGCGGCGATGATCAGCGATATACTCCTCTTCACCTCCGTGATTATCGGAGCAGGCGCACTCGGCACCCACCTACTCACCCTCCGTATCACGAAGCCGCTAAGAAACCTTGCGACTATGGCCCAGCAAGTGGCTGAGGGCCGTTCACCTCTGCACATCACACCATCCAGCCACGACGAAGTCGGCCAACTGACCAGCATGTTTAACCTGATGACCTCCTCACTACAGGAAAGGAATGTTGCCATTACAGCAAACTTGGCGACCATCAATCAGCAGGTCGGTCAATTGACCACTTTACATCAAGTCAGCGCAGCCATCGCCAGGACGCTGGACCTGAACCAGATTCTTCGCACCGTCCTGCAGCTCCTGATCGCCAACCTGGGTTTTACGCGGATGTTTGTGACGCTACGACATCACGAGCAAGACACGGCGTATGTGGCCCACATCGTTGGGGTCGCGCCGGACATTGCGGAGGCGGCTCGCCGGCTTGTTCTGCCGGTCCTGAGCGATGGCGGCCTCCAAGCCGACCTGCTGATTCATGGCAAACCCTTGCTCGTCCCAAACTTTGAGGCCGTGGCCGATCGCTTGCAAACACCGATTCTGGAGTTGGCTCGCCGAGCCGGAGTGACGTCCTTCGTCGCTGTGCCGCTCCAGAGCCAGAACCAGACGCTGGGATACCTCGCCGGTGACCGGGGCTCAAAGCCCTGCACGGACGAAGACCTCCATATACTGTCGACGATCGCCGGACAGGTCGCCGCAGCCATCGACAATGCAAACGCCTATTCCCACCTCGAAGAACTCACGCAGCATCTCGAACTGCGTATTGAAGAACGCACGAAAGAAGTGACCGCCGCGAATGAGCGCCTCCAGGAACACGATCGGCAGCGGTCGCTGTTTCTCTCTGTCGCGTCTCATGAATTGCGCACCCCCATGACCGTCATTCGCAGCTTTGCAGACAATATGCGTGACGGCATTGCAGGGCCGGTGAGCGAACAACAAATGACCTACCTCACTCGCATCGGACATAACCTGAGTCGGCTCACCAGAATCATCAATCAATTGCTCGACTGGTCGCAGATTGACAACAAAAAGGACATGCTCTGCTTCGCGCCGGTCAGCGTCGAAACCACGGCGCGCCTCGTCATCGACAGTTTGCGCTCTGTCGCAGCTGAAAAATCGATCACGATCGAGATCGCGCATGCGGAAGGGCTTCCGGCGGTCCAGGGGGACAGCGATAAGCTGGAACAGGTTCTCTGGAATCTCATCGGCAATGCGATCAAGTTTACGCCGCCGGACGGCCGCATCACCGTCAATTTCCAGACGACCCCCGAGGGCCTTGTCCAAACCTCTGTCGCCGATACCGGCTGCGGGATTGACCCGGGCCACCTGGGAACAGTCTTCAAGGAATTTTCCAAGGTGCCGTCTGCCAACCCCGCCGCTCAGGGTGCTCAGCTTGGCCTGTTCATTACCAAAAGCCTGGTGACGATGCATAAAGGGACCATCTGGGTGGAGAGCAAACCCGGGGCCGGCACACGTTTTTATTTCACAATACCTGTGGCGGCTTCCTGAGAAGCGCGGGACGAGGATGATTCGAAATGTGAAATGAGGAATGAGGAATGAGGAATGAATTTTCCGGAACAGATGAAAGAGGCGTTCTGAGCGGAACGAGAAATGCGGAATGTGAAATGTGAAATTCAGAAAGCTTGAAATTTCAAATTCCAAATTCAAAATTTCGAATTTTGGATCGCGCCGAGCCTGTTCGATTGCCGCAATTAAGAGAGGTGTATTTTCCTATGTGTATGGACTACAATTTCGACCTTCAGCCTGAATTCCTGAACCCCTGAGCACCTGGGTTTATCATGCGCGCCAAAATCCTCATCGTCGACGACGACCGCGATATCCTTCTCGGACTCGAGAATCGTATCACCTGGATGGGGCACGAGCCTGTCACAGCCGACAACGGCAAAGACGCGCTGCGCCTGCTTGAACAAGGAGAATTCGATCTCGCGCTCCTGGACTTGGAACTGCCGGGTCTGTCCGGTCTGGAAATCTTACAACAGGTGAAAAGCGCCTCGCGGAGCGAGTGGAAAGCCGGAAAGGATACCAGCGCAACTCACACCACCCCGCTCATCATCATCCTCACCGCATTCGGCACCATCGAGCGCGCTGTGCAAGCCATGCAGCTTGGCGCGTTTGATTTCCTGACGAAACCGTTCAGCGCCGATCACCTGACCGTCGTGATCAACAAAGCCATGGCCGCTGTGGCGCTGCACCGTCAGGTCGACGTCCTCCGTCAGGAAATCGACAATCGCTACGATCACCTTGTGGGGGCCAACGCCAAGATGGCCGCGCAACTCACGATCGCCAAACAAGCGGCGCTGACCGACGTGACCGTCATCCTGTTCGGTGAAACCGGTACGGGAAAGGAAGTCGTGGCCCGCGCCATTCATCGTTGGAGTCCACGCAGCTCAAAACCTTTTATCGCAATCAATTGCGCGGCTTTGCCGGAGCCGCTGCTCGAGAACGAACTGTTCGGTCATGAAAAGGGCGCCTTCACCGGGGCGGTCAAACGGGAACCAGGGACGATCGAAATCGCCGAAGGGGGAACGGTGTTTCTCGATGCAAGCGGGGATATGCCGCTCCCACTACAAACCCGTCTGCTGCGGGTCATCCAGGATCAGACCTTCTATCGTGTGGGTGGAACCCAGCCGGTGAGCACCCATGTACGTTTCATCGCCGCCACGAACAAAGACATACGGCGCGCGATCCAACAGGGCACATTTCGTGAGGACTTATACTACCGGCTTGCCGTAATCACGGTGACGCTCCCGCCTCTGCGTGAGCGGATGGACGATATCCCTGCGCTCGCCCGGCATTTCCTCGATCGGGTAGTCAGAATGGGCATTCATCGCTCCTGCACCCTGAGTGACCATGCCGTACGGGCGTTGCAACAGTATCGGTGGCCTGGCAACATACGCGAACTTGAAAATGTGCTGATGCGCGCGGTTATTTTGTGCTCCGAGGACACCCTTGAGGCCTCGGACCTGCATCTGGGAGATTCACCGTTCTCCTCGTCGGCTGAGGCAGAAACCGGATCTCCTCCCCTTCACTACCATGAGTGCGTCGACGCCTACAGCCGGAAGATCATCGAAGAGTCGTTGCAAAGAAATGGATGGAACCAAACAAGAGCAGCCGAAGAGCTCGGCCTTCAACGGACCTACCTCACGAAATTGCTCCGTCAGAAAGACATCTCCGGCAGACCTCCCTCTGAAAACAGTTCTGAGTGCTGAGTTAGGAATTAGGAATGTGAAATGAGGAATGGGGAATGAGTTCCGGATAATTCCTCATTCCTCATTCCTAATTCCCCATTCATCTCTTCTTCCCTATCTCCCTCAACAGATCAGGCGTGAGCCACCAACGAAGAACGCCTCGGCCCGGCTTCACCGGCATCGGCAACTCGATCAGACAGGCCCCGGCCTTCTTCATAGGAAACGATGCAGTAGCCCGTCCGGACAGCATGACGCTAGCCGCCATGCCCAGCTGCGGTTCATGACCGATACAGAGCACGCAGGATTCAGGCGGAAGATCGCGAAGGATGGATAGGAGCCGATCCGGAGGCGCATCCGGCAAGAGTTCATCGACGATTTGCACCGCAGAGCGGACTCGCAGCGACCGATGCACAATCTCCGCCGTCTCGATCGCCCGAATTAAGGAACTCGATAAGACATGCGTCGGCTGCACGCCAAGCCGGTTCAACCCAGCCGCCACCTGGGCCACGCGCTTCGCCCCTCGCTCAGTCAGAGGACGGTCTGCATCCAATCCTTCCCATTCATCCCGCTCCACCGCAATGCCATGTCGCATCAACACACAGTCCATCGTTCCCCCATTCCTGCTTCAAGGTTTCGCTCGGTTATTGTTGGAACTGAAGTTTATGGTTTCTAGTTTCATGTTTCAAGTTTCTGGTTCGATCTCGGAATTTTCGCAATCCGAAACGAACAACTTAAAACTAGAAACTCGAAACTAGAAACTCGAAACCTGAAACGCTTGAACGGGATACGCTTTGCGGTATCGAGAGGGCCGCATGGGGACAGGCGGGACACGAAGTGCTGGGTTCGATTACCCACGCGTGAGCAGGCGAACAAATTTCGCAGCCGAGATGACGGGCACACCGCTGTAGTGCGAGGCCTCGAAATCCTGGTCGCCGGTGACGAAGTATTGCGGTGTGGGTTCCGTCGCCAGCAAATCAAGAAACACACGATCCCGGGCATCACGGATGGGGGCTGTACTCGGGACTGGGATGACTAGATCGGCTTGGACTCGAAGGTCGGTCAGAAACGCCGCAGGCGTGATCGTCGTGTGGGTGAAGTATCGCTGGACAGCCGGGCGGTGGAGCACGTGCTCAAGTTCAGCGAATGTGGCCTCGCTCATGACAGCCACCACCTGCCCGACTCGAACGGCATTGAGGATCTGCGCGGGTGGGCTGCTCACGGACATCAGCCCGGACACGATGATGTTGGTATCAAGGACGACGCGCACGTGGCGTTCGCACCGCCGCAACCTCTGCGGCAATTTGATCAGGGGTAAGGGGGCCAAGCTCCTGGGCGGAACGACGCAGCTTACCGATCATACGCCCGAGTCGCTGACGACTGGCCTGGCGTTCCGGCGACTCCAAAATCACCATGTAGGCTCCCCGCCGGACGGACACGGGTTTGCCCCAACCCTTAACCCAGGCTGAGGGAATCACCACGCCGTCCTTGGTGTATTTCACCGCTTTCATGTTTCTGACCCTCCCGCTCCTGTTCGTGGGTTGGAGTATAACACGGTGGTGGCACGCGGGCCAATGTCAGCTCCAATCCTGCCTGTTCACCTCAGGTTTCGGCAAGAAAAGCATGCAAGGCGGGACACGCAGTGCTGAGCACCGGGGAAGTTGTGAGTCAACGGCTGCGCCGAGTTCTGAGTTATAAGTTCTGAGTTGGACGTCGGGGATAGGATGCGGAATGTGGAATTTGAAATGAGGAATGAATTGAACAGAAACGCTGAAAGAAGAGTTTTGAGTTTAGTTCCAAATAACTCAGAACTTAGAACTCAGAACTCAGAACTCAGAACTTCCCGGAGCAATACCGCATTCGGCTGCCGTGAAGGAGGGATAGTTGAATTTCACTGGCGGTCAGTTCAGAGGGGAAGTAGGCGCCGGAAATCTTCGCGGCATTGATGCTCGCGCCTTCAAGCCGCGCTTTACTAAAGTCGACACTACGTAAATCAGACTGGCGAAAGTAACAGTCGCTGAGATCCAACCCATCAGCATCCAAGCCTCGCAGATCGAGACCCCGCAGATCACACGCCCGCAAGTCGACCTTCTCTCCTGATGCCTTTTTTACATTGAATTCGGTGATGCAGCCTTCGCGCAGCAATCGATACATCGCATCGTTGGGAATTCGCAGTTTGGATCGGGCTGGATTTGTGTTGTCCATGGGGCCTCCGTCTGTCGAATGTTAAATTTTGAATGATGAATGGTGAATGTTCGGAAATGATCAGATCGCATCCCACTCCGACCATTCATCATTCACAATTCATAATTCATCATTCCGCTGGTCTCCAGCATCACACTAGAGAGACCGTGAACATGACCTTGTTTCCCCGATCGTTGTATATGATGTCGGGAAAGAACGAATGCACGAAAAAGATGCCTCGGCCGCTGACATCGTCTGTGGGGCAAACCTCTACACCTGCTTTCACCCACGTCTTCCACTTGAACCCCTTCCCTTCGTCGGCAATTTTGTAGGTCAAGATCTGTCGTGATTTGTCGTAGATGGCGCGGATGGTGACACGGCGGCCCCGAAAGCGAGGATCCTGTCGGCGTCGCCCAATCATCTCGTCATACTGGTCATTGGCCATAGCATCGACCTTGTCATGATATTCGATTTCAAGGCAGCCATGTTCGACCGCGTTCATGACGAGTTCTTGCAACGCGGCCCGTAGATGGATTCGTCGCGGCTCCATCAGCCCCATGGCAGTCTCTTGAATGAGCCAGGTCACCGTGCTTTCGACGTACCCCGGATCGGCCTCCATGACCAACACGTGCTCGAGCCATTCGACGCCCGGCGCATCCTGCACGGAGGCAGGCATCGAGTGAATCGCCCGCTGCAGAACCTGCGCGAATGCCTCTTCATGAATCGGCTGCTGCACATAGTCAAGAGCGCCGGCGCGCAACCCAGCCATCATCGATTCCCCATCGCCTGCGTCCGTAAGGAGCAGGACCGGGCAGGTCGGGCGGCGCTCGAATATCTTTCTTACAAGCCCGAGCCCTTCCTGTTCGGGCGGAAAGAGATCGATGATCACGATATCCGGCTGCGCCATGTCGAATTTCGTCAACCCGAGCGCGGGGGTCGCTGCCGAAATCACCGAATGCCCCTTCGCCCTCGCATGCTCCAGAATCACGGTCTGGGTATCGACATCGTCGGCAACGACGAGCAACCTACATGCCTGGGCGCGAGATCCTGTCGTGGTGATCATGCTGGAA
>JANNIV010000433.1:0-1684 GCA_031405355.1 Nitrospira sp. | reverse complement strand
CTATCCCCCCAATCTTCGCCTTGAGTGCCTTGATCTCCTGCTTCAGCGCGATGATGTCCGGATAGTTGTCTTTATACTCCGACGCGAGAGTCGTGAGCGTTTTTTCAAGTTCCTTCAGGCGAAGAACAGAAGAATCCCCTGTCACTGCTCCTCCAGGACCCTGTACCGAACCTCCCGTAGACGCGACTAAGGCTTCGTACTCTTTGAATGTTTTTTCGACGAGTGCCAGCCGATCCTCCGCCCTCTGGAGTGTGTCAATCGTTGCCCCGTACTGAAGTGAGAGCCGATCGAGCGCGCTGAGATTCGCCTGCACCTGTTCGGGCAATTCCCCCATGTACTTCGTCTTGAACAGACTGAGGGCTCTCTCTTGGGCTTCCAGCCGTTCCTGAGCCATGACAAGTTCTTGCTCGATGAATTCGGACGCCCCCTCGACACGTTGTTCCCGGGACCTGAGATTCTCATCGATAAATTGCGAGGCGAGATTAGCGGTCACTTTCATGGCAATCTGCGGATTTCTATGCGCAAACGAAATTTCAAATGCGTCGATACCCCCTCGCTGCGCGCGTACCGAGTTCGTGACCACCTTGATGTCCTTCCGCAGACGCTCGATCACCGCTTCATAGCCATTCCGGCGCACCGCATCCGGATAGAGGTCGAATTCACGAATCACTTGATTCAACAGGGTCCGACTCATCACTTGCTGTTGAAGGGAACTCAATCGCTCTTCGATGCTTGGCCCGATGAGGGCTTTCACATAATCTTCAGGGATTTTTTGGCTTTCGACAAGAATCAAGGTGCTGGAACGATAGCTCTCCGGCCAC
The DNA here is from genome assembly GCA_031405355.1 of Nitrospira sp. Classification (GTDB taxonomy): domain Bacteria; phylum Nitrospirota; class Nitrospiria; order Nitrospirales; family Nitrospiraceae; genus Palsa-1315. The sequence continues at coordinate 863 of JANNIV010000433.1, read as the reverse complement.
ACCAGACAGAGAATGCCTCCCCCTCCGAGGCACACGAAGATCATGGCAAGGGCAAGCCATTTTCTGCGAAGAATGATGTGCCAGTAATCGAGAGGCGCCAGCGATGGTGAATTATTCTGGTTCGCCATCTTTATCCCCAACTGGCGATGACACTCAGCATGATGACATGGCGATCGAAATCCGTATTGATCGATCCGGACTCCCTGGTGAACTTTGTATAGTTGTAGCTTAAGGAAGTCGCCCAGATGCTGGTCATCCAATACCGGATGTCTCCCCCTGCGATAAGTGCGTCGAATGTCTGCGCATTATTATTACCGCCCGCGCGAGACGTATGCACATAGCTCGCGGATTCTGCCAGCTGCCATTGCCGAGCGACCATCTGGGTGGCGGATAATGAAAGCCGGTCAGAAATCAACGGCTCGCCGACGCCGATGAAGCTCGGAACGACTGAGCGTACATAGCTAAGGGTTGCGTTACTGTTCGTGAAATTCATCATGAGCGCTGCATTGGCCAAATAGGTTGTTCGCCCGGTACTAATCAGGACGCCACCTCCTCCCACCTGAGCGCTGAGATTGGGGGACAGCAATCGTGACCAGCCGATGGTCGCGCTGTCCATTTTAAAGAAAGACGACGTGGCGCCTCTCATGAAATCGGTTTCCACATGAGAATATCTGACATTCATCGTGTCGAGATCGCTCAACCGAGCTGTTCCTCCCACTGTGCCGGTTTGGCTTGTCGTATTAAACAGGCTCAGCCCTTGTGTTGTGGGTGATCCTTGAAACCTGAGCATCGAATAGCTGTACGAGGCGTTCAGACTCGTTGTCGCGGTCGTGTCGTACGATGCCATTATCGTCCCGGTATTG
>JANNIV010000432.1:0-14004 GCA_031405355.1 Nitrospira sp. | reverse complement strand
CCACCATCACCCTGTTAGGACTTGGCTTTCTCTGTTTCCTTGGCCAGGGCTGGCGTGCTCGGAAGCGGTTGAAGGCGCTCGGGGACATGGCCTAACAATCGCGTGCAGGCGCTTTACAGCCCCCATTCCCTCCCTCTTTTCTTCATTCATTTTCCCCAGTATTTGAGGGAGTGGCCAAGGCTGCCCCCTCTTGTTTCATGACCCTGCGTCGACAAACGGGATCATGGTTGCGGTTTCGATGGAAGCTTGCAGAATTTCAACCATGCGTCTGAGTTCAGGAAGCGACGTGCTGAGGGGCGGCATGAGGACCATCACATTGCCGATCGGGCGCAGCAAGAGCCCTCGGCTGCGCGCGTCCATCGCTACCTTGTGGCCGACCCGCTCTTCGAGCGGATAGGGCTTCTTCGTCTGCTTGTCCTCCACCAACTCGATGGCCACGATGAATCCCCGCTGCCTGATCTCGCCGACATGGGGTAATTCGCGGAGCGGCTGAAGCAGTCGTGCCATCGCCTTAATTTTTGGTTGCAGTTTGGTGAGCGTCTTCTCTTTCTGGAAGATTTCGATGTTGGCCAGCGCAACCGCGCAGCCGAGCGGGTTGCCGGTGTAGCTGTGTCCGTGGAAGAAGGTTTTGAAGTCTGAGTACTTGCCGAGGAAGGCCTGATAGATTTCGTCAGTGGTGAGCGTCGCGGCCAGCGGCATGTAGCCGCCGGTCAGGCCTTTGCTGATCGCCATCAAGTCCGGCGTGACCCCCTCATGCTGGCAGGCGAACATCTTGCCGGTTCGGCCGAATCCCGTGGCGACTTCATCGGCAATGAGGAGCACGTCGTACTTGGTGCAGAGCTCACGAACCCGCTTCAGATAGCCAGGAGGGGAGGTCAGCATGCCTGCTGCGGCTTGCACGAGCGGCTCGATGATGAAGCCGGCGAGTTCGCGGTGACGCTCTTTGAGAATCTGCTCAATCGGATCGAGGCAGGCCATTTGGCAGGAAGGGAAGGTCAGATTGAGCGGGCAACGATAGCAATAGGGCGGGTCTGCTTCGGCGGTGGGGAAGAGCAGCGACTTGAATCGCCCGTGGAAGAGGTCGATGTTGCCGACGCTGACGGCGCCGACCGTATCGCCGTGGTAGGCCAGCTTCAGATGAAGAAATGTTTTTTTTGGACCGGCTTCGGGTCGTCGGAGTTGCCAATACTGGATCGCCATTTTGAGGGCGATCTCGACTGCCGTCGATCCATCGTCGGAATAAAATACCCGCGCCAATCCTTTTGGCACGATCCTGATCAAGGCTCGCGCGAGTTCAATCGCCGGTGGATTGGAGAGTCCGAACAGCGACGAATGGGCGATCTTATCCAGCTGTTTCTTGATCGCGTGGTCGAGCGTCGGATGGCGATGGCCATGGAGATTGACCCAGATGGACGAGGTGCCGTCGAGATACCTCTTTCCTTCCGTATCGATCAGATAGGACCCCTTCCCTCTCTCGATAATGAGGGGCTCCTCCTGTTCCCATTCCTGCATTTGGGTGAAGGGATGCCAGAGGTATCGGTGGTCCCAATCGATCAACTGTCGAATAGAAGGTTTTCGTGCCATAGTGGAAAAGTTAGTGGAGAGCTAATGGCGTATGGCGTATAGCGAGAAATCGGGGGAACCAAGCTTCTTGCCATTTGCTATACGCTATCAGCTATACGCTCTTAAAGGATTTCGTCGATGCGATGCGGAGTATACGAGGTGGCCGTTTGCTTTGACAACATCGGGGGCAGTAACTATAATAAACCGATTTTATTGGGAAATGAGTTAGGATTTGCAAAGCCTTATACGCAATTTCTCGATTATTGCCCATATCGATCACGGCAAATCTACCCTCGCTGACCGGTTTCTGGAAGCTACTGGCGCTGTCACGGCCCGAGAATCGAAAGAACAGATTCTCGACGCGATGGACTTGGAGCGTGAACGCGGAATCACGATCAAGGCCCATGCGGTCGCAGTCCGGTATAAGGCTAAGGACGGGAAGACGTATGCCTTGCATTTGATCGATACGCCGGGTCACGTCGACTTTACCTATGAAGTGTCGCGCAGTTTGGCGGCGTGCGAAGGTGCGCTCTTGCTCGTCGATGCGACACAGGGGGTTCAGGCTCAGACGATCGCCAATGTGAATCTGGCGATGGCCAATAACCTCACGATTATTCCGGTTATCAACAAGATCGATTTGGCGAGTGCGGATGTCGAGGGGACGAAGCACTCTATCTCGGAAATCTTGCAGCTTGATGCCAGCGACGCCCTGCCCATCAGTGCAAAAGATGGAAAGGGCGTGCCGGAGGTGTTGGAGGCGGTGATTGCGCGGGTTCCCCCGCCGTCGGGCGATCCCAAGGCGCCGCTCAAGTCGCTCATTTTCGATTCCTGGTTCGACAATTATCAAGGGGTGATCGTGCTGACACGAGTCGTGGATGGAGCCCTGCGCCCTGGGATGAAGATTAAAGTCATGTCGAACGACCGAATGTTCGAAGTGATGGAAGTCGGTCAATTCACTCCGAAACGGACTAAAAAGGCTGAGCTGTTGACCGGCGAGGTCGGGTACCTCTGCGCGAACATGCGAGAAGTTGCGGACGTCAAGATCGGCGATACGCTCACGGATGCAGTCTCGCCCACGAGCGCGCCCTTCCCTGGGTATAAAGAAGTGAAGCCGCTGGTGTTCTGCGGGCTCTATCCTACCGACACGGGCCGGTATGAAGATTTGCGCGATGCGCTCGTTAAGCTTCGATTGAACGACTCCTCGTTTGTGTATGAGCCTGAAACTTCGCTGGCGCTCGGGTTCGGCTTCCGATGCGGCTTCCTGGGTCTGCTGCACATGGAAATCATTCAGGAGCGGCTTGAACGCGAATATAATTTGACGCTTCTTACCACCGCGCCGACCGTCGTCTATCGCGTGTTGACGACCAAGGGCGAGGTGTTGGAGGTCAATAATCCGACGCAACTCCCACCTCCCAGCAGTATCGATTCGTTTGAGGAGCCGTTTATTCTGGCGTCAATCATTACTCCCGAACGGTACATGGGAGCCATCCTTCAGCTCTGTCAGGAACGCCGTGGTATTCAGCAGGGCATGCAATTTCTCGATCCGACCAGGGTGATGATCAGTTATGAATTACCGCTCAACGAGGTCATTCTCGATTTTTACGATAAGCTCAAGTCGCGGACACAGGGCTATGCCTCGCTCGACTATGAGTTGCTCGGCTATCGCGAATCCGATCTCGTGCGGCTCGATATTCTCTTGAACGGTGAGGCGGTCGATGCCCTGTCGTTTATTACCCATAAGGATCGTTCCATTCAGCGTGGGCGTCTGCTTGCCGAAAAAATGAAGGAGCTGATTCCACGGCAGATGTATGAGATCGCCATTCAGGCGGCGATTGGGAGCAAGATCATTGCGCGTGAGACGATCGGCGCGATGAAGAAGAACGTGCTGGCGAAATGTTACGGCGGCGATATTACGCGAAAACGCAAGCTCCTCGAGAAGCAGAAGGAAGGGAAGAAACGCATGAAGTCAGTGGGGAATGTGGAAGTGCCGCAGGAGGCCTTCCTCGCTATCTTGAAAGTCGGTGAGGAATGAGCGGGGACTCGAAGCTTCCCCCATCGGAGGACCGCGGCCCCGTGGTCCCACAGGGGCGGACAGATGCTGCTGAAGCGCCGGTGTTTAGCGAGCCGTTGGCGGTGGAACAGCCTGGCAGAAAGTCGCTCTTTCGCGAGTATGCGGAAGCCATTATTGTGGCGATGCTTCTGGCCTTTGCGATCAGGGTGTTTGTCGTCCAGGCCTTCAAGATTCCTTCCGGCTCGATGATTCCCACCCTGTTGATCGGGGATCACATTCTAGTCAGCAAGCTATCCTATGGCATCCAATGGCCCAGCCAGTGCAAGTTTTCAGCGGGTTTTCCTCCCATTAATTGCTATGCTTCGCAAGCGCTCATTGAGTTCGGCAAGCCGGAGCGGGGAGACATCATCGTGTTCCGGTTTCCCGAAGACGAAGAAAAGGATTTCATCAAACGGATTGTGGGGACTCCGGGCGATACGGTCCAACTTCGCAATAAAGCCGTGCTGGTGAACGGGATCGAGCTCAACGATAAATCCTTCACTCAACGGATCGATCCGGGGGTCATCGACGGCTCGATCAATTCGCGCGATAATTTCGGGCCGGTGACCGTGCCCGAGGACTCCTATTTCGTGATGGGCGACAATCGAGACCAAAGTCTGGACAGCCGGTTTTGGGGATTTGTGCGCGAGGAGAAAATCCGCGGAAAGGCGTTCCGTATTTATTGGTCGTGGAGCGGGCAAGGTCAAATGATGGAGTGGGTCAGATGGGATCGAATCGGCAAAGCCATCCAATAGGGAAAGCCACGCGGCAGGCTGCGGCAGGCGAGGCTCGGGGCGGGGGTGCGACGTCCCCTCAAGTCCTTCGGCAGTACATTTCGCGGTTCCCGCAAGCGTCCGTGCTGGTCATCGGGGATCTCATCCTCGACCACTATATCTGGGGCCGTGTGAGCCGCATTTCGCCTGAAGCCCCTGTGCCGGTGGTCCATGTCGATTCTGAATCGTTGAGGCTTGGCGGCGCCGCGAACGTGTTCAATAACATCCTGGCCCTGGGAGGAAAAGCAGACCTTTGCGGCGTGATCGGCTCAGACGAAAGCGGCCGGATGCTCCTCAAAGAGCTGGGGGGAACCCGCTCTGGGCGAGGCGGGGTCGTAATCGACCAGGACCGCCCGACCACTAGAAAGTCTCGCGTCATTGCGCACAATCAGCAGATCGTGCGATACGACGTGGAGCGCCGCGCGGAACTCAAGCCGGCGATGCAACGGCGGATTCTTCGCTACGTGGAGTCGCGGTTACGGGAGCTGTCCTGTCTCGTGGTGTCGGACTATGCCAAGGGAGTGGTGAGCGCCACACTGATGTCGGAGCTCACGCGGCTTGCCTCACTTCGCGGCATACCTCTGGTCGTCGATCCGAAAGTCGAACACTTTAGCTACTACAAGGGAGCGACGGTCATCACGCCGAACCATCTTGAAGCAACACAAGCTGCCGGGGTGCATGGTGATGACGATCAAGCCAGCAACGAAGCCGGCGCGATCATACGGCAGCGGTTAGGATGCCAGGCGGTGCTCATTACGCGCGGTGAAAAAGGGATGAGTTTGTACGAAGGGGAAGATGTCTCTTGGCATATTCCCGCGCAAGCCCGTCAAGTCTACGATGTCACCGGCGCGGGCGATACGGTGATCGGGACCTTGGCCCTCGCGATGTCGACCGGCGCTTCGACGAGAGATGCGGCGACGCTGGCTAACCACGCCGCTGGTATCGTGGTCGGCATGGTCGGTACCGCGACTCTCTCGGCACAGCAGCTCTCGGAGGCGCTCGGCCATGACTAAGGCCGCACCATCTGTCATGGTGGTGATTCCGGCCCGGTACGGGTCGTCGCGTTTTTCAGGAAAACCCCTGGTCATGCTCGGTCAGAAGCCCATGATTCAGCATGTGTATGAACAAGCGGTGGCCTGTCGAGCGGTGACGGAAGTCTTGGTTGCGACCGACGACGAACGGATCAAGCAGGCTGTGGAAGGGTTTGGTGGACGCGCCGTGATGGTCACAGGGGACTATCGAACTGGCACCGATCGAGTCGCCGGGGTGGCGCGCATGTTCGACGGAAACTATTTTGTGAATCTACAAGGAGATGAGATCCCGCTGCAGCCTGATCTACTGAGGGATCTCATCGAGCCGTTCATCGAGAGCGGCGCAGGAATGGGCACACTGAAGCGCGCGATCGATTCGACGGAGGACGTCCACAATCCCTCGGTTGTGAAGGTGGTTACGGACCAGCAGGGCAATGCCCTCTATTTCTCGCGGGCGCCCATTCCGTTGGTGCGTGATGATGCAAGCCGTCGGGCCGTCGAAGGGTTGCATTACATTCACCTCGGCCTGTACATGTATCAGCGCGACACTCTGTTGAAGTTGGCCTCCCTTCCCACCGGACGGTTGGAGGATGCGGAAAAACTCGAGCAGTTGCGAGCGTTGGAACATGGCATTTCGATCAGAGTCTGGGAAACCAAACATGATTCCTTGCGGGTTGATACGCCGCAGGATGTCGAGCCTGTGACAGAGAGGCTCCAACAGTGTGATGTCATCAAGCGGGAGTTGGACACATTGAAGGCAGCTCCTTCCAGATAATGGGGGCAGCCCAATCAGAATGGAACGATCCGACAAGACGGGGGTCATTATGAGCAAATTCATTTTTGTCACAGGCGGAGTCGTCTCCTCCCTGGGGAAAGGGCTCGCCTCTGCTTCGATCGGCAACCTGCTCGAGAGCCGGGGGTTGAAGATTACGTTCCTCAAGCTCGACCCCTACATCAACGTCGATCCCGGCACGATGAACCCCTATCAACATGGCGAAGTCTATGTGACTGACGATGGCGCGGAGACAGACTTGGACCTCGGCCACTATGAACGGTACACGTCTCTGACCCTCACCAAAGAAAACAATTACACGACCGGCCGGATCTACCATTCGGTCATCACAAAAGAGCGGCGCGGTGACTACCTTGGCGGGACGGTGCAGGTGGTGCCTCACGTCACCGACGAGATTAAACAGTGCATCATGCGCATCTCCCAGGGGATGGACGTGACGATCGTGGAGATCGGCGGCACGGTCGGAGACATCGAGAGCCTGCCCTTCCTCGAAGCGATTCGCCAGATGCCATATGACGTCGGGCGCGAGAACGTGCTCTATGTCCACCTGACGCTGGTGCCTTACATCGGCACAGCCGGTGAACTCAAGACCAAACCGACGCAGCATTCTGTCAACAAGCTTCGGGAGATCGGCATTCAGCCTCATATCCTCCTCTGCCGGACCGACCGGTATCTGCCGCCGGAACTCAAGGGCAAGATCGCGATGTTCTGCAATGTCGAAAAAGACGCCGTGATTACGGCCAAGGACGTCGACACGATTTATGAAGTGCCGATCGTGTTTCGGAAGGAAGGGCTGGACGAGCTGATCGTGCGTCAGCTCCAACTCAAGACCGGTCCGCCGAATTTGCGCGAATGGGATGCGATGGTCCAGAAGATCAAGTATCCCAAGCATGAAGTCTCGGTCGCTCTGGTCGGCAAGTATGCGGGGTTGAAGGAATGTTACAAGAGTCTTTCAGAGTCGCTGGTCCATGGCGGCATCGATCATGAAACACGGGTGAATATTCAGTGGATCGAATCCGAGGAAATTGAACGGCAGGGGACTGAGCGTATTCTCCGCGAGGTCGATGGCATCCTGGTGCCGGGTGGGTTTGGCGCGCGCGGGATCGAAGGAAAGGTTGCCGCGATTCGCTATGCCAGGGAACACCAGATTCCATTCCTCGGTTTGTGTCTGGGCATGCAGTGCGCCACGATCGAGTTTGCGCGAAACGTAGCGGGATTGACCGGCGCCAACAGCGCGGAGTTCGACGAAGCCTCTCCCCATCCAGTCATTCATTTAATGTCGGATCAGCAATCCGTCAGCGACAAGGGCGGGACGATGCGGCTGGGGTCGTATGTCTGTGTGCTGGGGGAGGGCACCCTGGCTCAAAAGATGTATGGGGTGAGCGAGGTGCGTGAGCGGCATCGGCATCGGTACGAATTTAACAACGCGTATCGCGAGCGATTACTTGCCAAGGGTTTCGTGCTGAGCGGACTTTCGCCTGACGGGCGGCTGGTTGAGATCATCGAATTGAAGAATCATCCCTGGTTTTTGGCGACACAGTTCCATCCGGAATACAATTCTCGGCCACACCGCCCGCATCCGTTGTTTAGTGGATTTGTGGGGGCTTCGCTCAAAAGGAAGTGTGGCCACTAGAACTAAAGGAAGGTTTAGGCCAAGGTTCAGGCTGAGAAGCAGAATATTCTCCGCTTAACCTTACCCTCAGCCACAACCTTCATTAAACTATGGCACACGAAGTCCAAATCGGGTCCTTTAAAGTCGGCGCGGGGCATCGGCCGTTTTTGATTGCCGGGCCTTGTGTCATTGAAAGTGAACAGCTCGTGCTGGAGACGGCGGCGCGCATCGCTGAGATCGCCAAGTCTCTGGGCATGCCCTATATCTTCAAGTCGTCTTTCGACAAAGCGAACCGGACCTCCATCAACTCGTATCGCGGGCCTGGCCTTGAAAAGGGCTTGGCGGTGCTGAAGAAGGTCAAGGATCAGTTGGGTCTTCCTGTCTTGACGGACGTCCATACGGAAGAACAGGCGACCGAGGCTGGGAAAATTGTGGACGTGCTCCAGATCCCCGCCTTTCTCTGCCGGCAGACCGACTTGATTATCGCAGCGGCGAAGACCGGCAAAGTGGTGAATGTCAAGAAGGGCCAGTTCCTCTCACCGCAAGAAATGGGTAATGCCGTGAAGAAAGTGGAGGAGTCCGGAAACCAGCGGATCGTCTTGACCGAGCGAGGATCGTCGTTCGGCTACAATAACCTTGTCGTCGATATGCGGTCCTTCCCGGTCCTTCGGAGTTTTGGCTATCCGGTGGTCTTCGATGCGACTCATAGTGTGCAGTTGCCTGGAGGCGGGGGAACCAAGTCCAGCGGCCAGCGTGAATTTGTCGAGCCATTGGCCTGCGCGGCAGCCGGAGCCGGAGTCGATGGTTTCTTCATGGAAGTCCATCCCAATCCCGATGAGGCCCTGTCGGACGGACCCAATATGGTGCCGCTCCATCAGCTCAAAGCTTTACTTGAACGGGTCATACGGATATGCGACGCGTCACAACCTCGAAAGTAACCAAGCCGAGCGGCGCTCGATCGGCGGTGCCGAAGGGCCGGACCAGCCTTGATGTAGGACGGCGTGTGCTGGACATCGAAGCCCGTGCGGTCCAGGCGCTCATTCAACGGCTTGATGGCGGTTTCTCGGATGCCGTCGATCTACTCTATGATTGCAAGGGAAAAGTCGTCATCTCGGGCATGGGCAAATCCGGTTTGATCGGGCAGAAAATTGCCGCCACGATGGCCAGTACCGGGACGCCATCGTTTTTTCTCCATCCAGCCGAAGGGCTCCACGGCGATCTCGGCATGCTGGCGCGCAAGGATGTGCTCATTGCAATTTCGAATAGCGGAGAGACGCAGGAAATTTTGCAGCTGTTGCCTTTCATGGAACGCATGGGCATTCCTATTCTGTCAATTGTTGGACGAATGAGTTCGACGCTAGCCAAGAATAGCGCCGTCGCGTTGGATGTTTCTGTTGCAGAAGAGGCCTGCCCTATGGGACTTGCGCCGACGGCGAGTACGACTGCGACACTTGCCATGGGCGACGCCTTGGCCGTCGCTTTGCTCGAGAAGCGTGGGTTCAAGGAGCAGGATTTTGCGCAATTTCATCCGGGCGGGACGCTCGGACGCCGGTTGCTGGTGAAAGTGCGGGACGTCATGCACGGGGGGCAGGATGTCCCACAAGTAAGAGAGACGGTCTTAGGCTCGGTGGCTATTCTCGAAATGTCGGCGAAAAAACTCGGTATGACCACAGTGGTCGATCGAGCCGGCACACTTGCAGGGGTGATTTCCGACGGTGATCTGCGGAGGTTTCTCCAGCAGGGCGGAGATTTTTCTAAGGTGACAGCCGGGTCGTTGGCCTCACGACATCCTAAGCTGATCGGACCGGATGAGCTGGCAGCCAAGGCGGTCGAAATGATGGAGCGGTATGCCATCACCACGCTCGTCGTTACGGACAACGCGAAGCGAATTGTCGGGGTCGTGCATTTGCATGATCTGCTCAAACATGGCATCGTCTAACGCAGGGTGCTGAAAATGTCCGCCAGCACAGGAATGCCGTTGTTAGGTTTGTCTGGTCTGTTTAGTTTGTCTGGTTTATGGTTGGACGAAACTAATCAGATGAACCAAATCAACCAGATAAACAAAACAAACCAGATCAACCAGATAGGTCATCAATGAATCGCGTATTGGCGGCATGGAGATCGGTCGGGCAGGAATCGCTTAATCTGCCGAATTTCATTACGCTGACGCGCATCCTCTTGATTCCTGTCTTCGTGGTACTGTTTGCCACGCCGACCCCGGACCGATCCCTCAGTGCAGCGATCGTCTTCGTCGTTGCAGCGGTCACCGATTTGTTGGATGGCTATCTGGCTCGCCGTAACAGCCAAGTAACCACATTGGGGAAACTTCTCGATCCCATCGCCGATAAGTTGTTGGTCCTCTCAGCCTTGATTCTTCTGGTCAACGTCGATCGTGTGAGCGCGCTGGTTGCGATATTGATCATCGCGCGCGAAGTTGCAGTCACAGGGATTCGGGCCATTGCCGCAGGCGAAGGCATGGTGATGTCAGCTGAGATGACTGGGAAGTATAAGATGGCGCTACAAGTAGTGGCGATCGTGCTCTTGATTCTCGAGGACACGTTCTTGTCCGACCTGGGCAATCTGCATCTCGCCGGTATTGTCACGCTTTATCTGTCGCTGGTGCTCGGCTATGTCTCAGGCGGTCAATATGTGTGGAGCTTCTGGAAGCAGGTCGTGGCCAAGGGACTATAGCTCGTCTTTCTGGTTTGTCTGGTCTGTTTGGTTTATCTGGTTTGTTTTGTTCGTTTCGCTCCTCCGGTCGGTGAACCAGACAAACTAAACAAACGAGATAAACCAGATGAACCAGACAAACCAGATAGACCGAGTTTGCTCGGTGTGCGTACCTCCCCTCACAATCCCCTGATCCATGAACGAAGAACTTCTGTGCGCGTTGATGACGGTGCTCGGCTATCTGCTGGGGGCCATTCCCTTCGGTATCGTGGTGTCGAAGGCCATGGGATTACCCGATCCACGAACGGTCGGCAGCAAGAATGTCGGGTTTACCAACGTGCTACGTGTATCCGGCAAGAAGGCGGGCGTCCTTACGCTTCTTGGAGACATGGGCAAAGGGTGGCTGCTGGGCTGGGTCGCGATGCAGTGGCTCACCGCCGAATCCCTCATCATGATCGTGGCGTTTGCGCCGATCCTCGGACATCTCTTTTCGCCGTTTCTGGGTTTCAAGGGAGGGAAGGGTGTGGCAACAGCCATGGGCGTGGTACTGGGTCTATCTCCCTCTATCGGGCTGCTCATGTTGCTGATCTGGCTGGGGGCCGTCGCGATTTGGCGCTATTCATCAGGTGGTGCGCTGGCGGCCTTCGGGTGCTTACCGGTTGTGGCGATTGTGAACGAACAGCGACAGGAGTTTTTTATCTTTACTCTGCTCGTGAGCACACTGATTTGGATCAAACACAAGGATAATATCGTCCGGCTCTGGAAGGGGACGGAGAATAAAATGGGGAAAAAGAAACAAGAGTTGGAAGAATAGGGAGGGGATGGGAGCTGATGATCTTCTGTGCTCGCGCAACGCGCGGCCTTACCACAGAAGAAGGTGAAGGTTAAGGCTCAGGTTGAGCGCTGACCAATCCGACTCGGCGTCTTTTCGACCCTCAACCTCGACCTAAGCCTTGGCCTTCCTATGAGACGCGCGCAGTGGAAGATCATTCAGCCCCCATCCCTGAGAGCAACCCAAGACGGAGTCACCACTGAGTTTTTAGAGGGGGAAAGATTGTGAAGCAGGGCTATCGGTTGATCGTTGTGGATAAGGCCGGTGTGCTGGTCTCTGAATTCCAACTGACGGAGAACGCACTGGCTCAGCCTGAAGCCTTTGTCACAGCGCTCAAACAGTCGATCGAGGACATTGAAGAGGAAGAGTCGTAAGTCTCCTTCTCGTGTGTGACAAGAGATCTTGCTTATGCAATATGTACATCTTGGTCGGTCGGGAGTGAAGGTCAGCCGGCTTTGTCTCGGCACCATGAACTTCGGGCCGGAAACAACCGAGGCGGACAGTTTTGCCATCATGGATCGGGCGCTGGAATTGGGAATCAATTTTTTCGATACGGCGAACGTGTATGGCTGGAAGATGGGAGAGGGCTGGACCGAGCAGATCGTAGGCCGTTGGTTCGCGCAAGGCAGCGGGCGTCGTGAAAAGGTTCTCCTGGCGACGAAGGTTTTCGGTCGGATGGGTGAATGGCCGAATCAGTCTCGTTTGTCGGCTCTGCATATCAAGCGGGCCTGCGAGGACAGCCTGCGGCGTCTGCAGACAGATTGTATCGACCTCTATCAGATGCATCACATTGATCGGGAGACGCCGTGGGAGGAGATCTGGCAGGCGATGGAGCAGTTGGTCCGGGAGGGCAAGGTGCTGTACGTGGGTAGCAGCAATTTCGCAGGCTGGCATCTGGCCCAGGCGCAAGAGCTGGCTCGAAGTCGCCATTTCCTTGGCCTCGTGTCGGAGCAGAGTCTTTATAATCTGAATGAGCGTACGATTGAGTTGGAAGTGATTCCGGCCTGCGAAGCCTATGGCATTGGCCTAATTCCTTGGAGTCCGCTCTCACGCGGGCTGTTGGCCGGGGCATTGGAACCGGCGAAGGTCGGTCGACGCGCAACCGAAGATCTGAAAAAAGATATCGAGACCTATCGTCCCAAGCTGGAAGCTTATGGCGCGCTGTGCACAGAACTCGGCGAAAACCAGGCCGATGTGGCACTCGCCTGGCTGCTGCACCAAAAGGCCGTTACGGCGCCGATTATCGGACCCCGCACAATGGAGCAATTGAACGGCGCGATGCGCGCTCTGAGTGTCACGTTGAGCCAGGAGACACTGAAACGGCTCGACGACATCTTCCCCGGGCCTGGTGGGTCTTCACCAGAAGCCTATGCCTGGTGACAACGGCCCAATCAGTCGTGAGCGCTCACGTTGTCCGTTAATACCCCTTGACCAGGCTCTTCCACGGCGTCTAGCATAGGGCGTGATCAATTGAGCTCCGCTGACTGTCCCATCTCTTGCGCTTCCTGTTCTGTCCAGGCGTGACCGATTCCTCAGTCTCCGCCGCTCCGATGCCAGAGTTTTCTTCTGCCGGTGTGCTCCTCTTGTGTCAGACGGTCAGACTATCGACGGTCTGCTCTGCGAAATGGCCTTATCGCCGCCTGCTAGGCCGCGAATCTGTTTTTCAGTCCGCAGCCGTCGGCGTCACTCGCGCCATTCGACGGCGCCGAACCCGGTGCTTCCGAGAAAGGTGTAGGCAATGGTGGCCGTTCCCACCGTCTGGTGCCTGTCGGGTAGGTCGGGATACTGCGCATCCCGTGACGATGCGACGTACTTGAGCGCGATGGCATGACGGTCATACACACGCACGGTGAACGACGCCGTTCCGCGGGCGATGGTCTCCGATCCCCGACTCTCGGTGGACCCCTCGCCGCTGATATAGTACTCCTGTGCGGTTACATTGAGCATGGCTCTGTCGCCGAGGATGAGACGGAGCTCGAGAAGCGCTTGCGGAGTAGCGCCGTAGTGATAGTCGCGTTCACCCGAACCGTGGATCGTGCCCGCCGCACCATAACCGACGCCGCCGAGGGCCGTGCCCTGGAGCGCCACCGCTTGTGAGAGCCACCACTGGGCAGTGGTACCGAGGTTGAGGGCCGTGCTCGAGACGCGGAAGACCTGCGGCGCGATGTAGTCGTAGGTCCCGTAGAGGCCCCACACCCCGCGATAGGAGTCTCCTACACTGTACGGCGCTCCAAGAAGGAGGCCTCGGATGATGATGTTCTCGAAGGTGTTGGCGGTGGAGGCGGTGAATTGAAAGTTGAAATAATCAAACGGGCGTGTGTAACTATAGCCGGGCTTCCCGGGCAGCCCGTAGGCCAGTTGGAAGTCTAAAGTTGCCTCATTCTCTCTGAAGCGAGAGACGACACCTGGACCGCTCAAAATCGTATTTATGCTCGTGCCGAGCTGTAACCGTGTAGAGATAGCCGGGTTGCGGCTCGGGAACACGGCGTCGAACCGGTTACCGAAGAGGAGGCGGTTGAGGCCGGTGGGCGGCGAGAGTGCCGCCGCGCCCAGCTCTCGCCAGAACCCGGGCCGACCGCCGTCATTTTCGAGCAACAGGCTGGCCATCCGGAAGAGTGGTTCCCCTAAGAAACTTCCAGCAATAGGGGTCGTGATCTGGTCATTGATGGAGGGCGCCCCG
>JANNIV010000431.1:0-6576 GCA_031405355.1 Nitrospira sp. | reverse complement strand
CTGAGAATACTTTTGATGATGGCCGTTCCGTAGCTATCGGTCCATCCGATTCCGGTCAGGCTCAACATGAAGTTGTACTGAGCCCGATCGGGAAACTGCAAATAAAAGAGCCCCAGCGACCAACACTTGCAGGGATTCTGGTAGAGGGCGACGACATCATACTCCGGGCTCTTGCCAGTCTTCACATCGTAGTAGCCTTTCGCGCCGACCGTCCACCCCCACGGCGTGCGAAACGCCCCTCCTCCTGTGAGAAATTGAATCTCAGGGGTTGGGGCATAGACCTCATTGAACGAGATGGGATTCCAGACATCGCCACGGCGCACACGATTCCCATCTTGTGAGAATCGCTGTCCGACTTGCAGATACCAGTAGTTGGACTGCTGGATTCGGAGGTCGGTGTTGAATTGACTCATGGTGGATTGGTAGGGATCGTAAAACGCATCGATGGTCAGATACTGGTTGATGGCAGGCTGCTGACCGAGGGCGGCCCCGGCGCCTGGGCCAAACGCGGCACCCGCTAACTGAGCCTGCGTGAACTGAGGGGTCGTGTTGCCGATCACGACCCGCATCCAGAGGTCGGAAAGTTTCTTGCCGTCAATGGCCACCGTTGCCGGCTGCAGCGGTTGCGTAGTCGATCCGAGTGGCGGAGAGACGCCTGGGGTGAAATCTCGCGCCCGTTGCTGCACCTCTCCCACGTGATAACTCTGGGCCAACGTGAAATCCAGCCAATTGAAACTGCTGCTGCCCGCTTGTTCCAACAGCCGGCTGCGTATCGCATAGGTCAGTAAGTTTTTCATCGGCAGATCATCCACTTGATCGATCTGCGAAATATTCGACTGGTTGGTGGAAGGTACATACTCGTAGATTGCGCTCGGCTCGACCGTGTGCAGGAATGATCCACCATCACCCACACCGAATCGACGGCTGAGCTTCGAGGTGGCGTCGATGCCGGCCCAGAACGTCTCCCGATGCTGGCTATCGGCTGATTGAGCGCCTCTCGAGTAATAGACCTCCCGGACCTTCACTTGCGGCGTCAGCCCGACGATATGCCCAAAATCGATGACATCGGTGGAGAAACCGGGCATCACATCCACCCTATTCACGTTGAAACCTTCATTGCGATAGAAATTCACATAGTTTCCGTCCATGCCGAACAGGAGCGGAGAACTGAAGAGCGACAGGTTCGGAAGGCTATAGCCCGCTTCCGGCAACCGCTGAAACGTATCAGAGCCACCGGCTTGCAACGGCTGCAGATACTGACCGAGCAAATAGAGATTCCCATAGGGCAGCCGTTGCGTGGTGAACAAGCTTGACTCCTGGCTGGGCAAGGCACGTTGTGTTCCCGAGTTGCTTAACTGTTGCAAAGAATTCCGTTCGGTCACCAAGTTGGCTTGGACACGAAGCAACAAGTCTGGCGTGAACTGTTGGATATGGGTTCCAGTGATCACAGCCCGAGTCTGCTCCGCACTTTGCCCCGTCGGACTCACACCGGCCACATCGGGTAACTCTGTCTGCCGTAACGCACTGACCAACCACTGCCCACGCGATTTCCGGTCAATCACGTAGCGATATTTCAGATCACCCCCGTAGCCGAGACTACTGTAATAGGAGGGAGAGATCGTCAGATCCTGGCTCGGATTGATGGCCCAAAAGAAACTATCTTGGAGGTGCATGCCGAATCGACTGTCGTATCCGACAATGGGAAGGAGGAACCCAGTGCGCCGCTTGTCAAGCGGATAGGTCATTGTGGGAAGTGGAACCATCGGAACATCGTTCACACAGAGCCATCCACCGGTAAAGCCCACATTGTCGCCAGCATGCAGATCAAGATCCTTGAACTGAAAACGCCAGGCCGGAGTCTCACCTTCCTGCGCATCGCAATTCGTAAACCGGCCCTCTTTCACCCGATAATGCTCATCGGAAAACCGTTGAATGAGACGCCCCTCCACCGAGGTATTGGTGGCTTTGAGATGTACTCGTCCATGCGTGATCACCCCCGCTTCGGTATTCACGTTGAGTTCCAACCGTTCGGTTACCAGATCGGATTTAGGATCGGTGAGTCGGACGTGGCCCGTGGCAATCACAATACCGGGCAGTGCCTGGATGGTCATATGATCGGCCGTCAGGCGCAGAGTGCCCTGATTCACCACCACCGAGCCATCGGCTTCGTAGACTTCTCTGTCCTGTAAGTAATCGATCCGCGTTGCGGTGATATCGAGCGGGAGCCCTTCGGACGATGTCGTCGTCGCTGCAGAGCCTTTCCCATTCCCTGCCGCACCTCCAGTGTACGGCAGCAATGTCCCCAACAACAACCAACCGATCAGGCACATCCACAGCCGCATCGCATTCCCTGCCATCTCAGCCCCGAAGCGGCGAAAACCCACAGCCACGGAACCATGCCTGGCACTCTCCTACGAGCATGAGCGATCCCGTGACGCAGACCAGACCATCGGGCGTCGCCAGTTGTCTGGCCAGCGCCATCGCATCGCTGAGCAACGGCATGACATGCGGATGAAGCAGCAGACCTTCGAGCGAGGCTCGAAGGTCCTGCGCAGAGGCAGAGCGTGGGAGATCTGCCTGCGTCAATACCACCTCATCGACAAGGCCCCTCAGCGGCTCGAAAAAGCCTCGATGATCCTTATCTCGCATCATCCCAAGGACAAGGACCACCGGACGGGACGGTTGAGATCGGTCGGAACGTGCGAGGAAATCAGCCAACACCGCTGCAGCAGCAGGATTGTGCGCGCCATCCAGCAGGATTGTCGGATGGCGATCGACCACTTCCAATCGTCCGGCCCAGTTGACCTCACGCAATCCCGCGCTCACCGCCTCGGACGTGACAGCAATTCCATGGGGAGCCGCCGCCTCCAACAGCGCCAGTGCACAGGCCGCGTTATCCAGTTGATGGCGTCCATCCAAGCTGCATGTCAGTCCGTCATAGTGCGTGCTCAGACCATGATAGGAAAATTGCCTGGGCTCCTCCCCCTCTGTGCGGAAATCCTCATTCAGGCGAAACACCGGCGCCTGCCGTTCCCTTACTACCTGTTCGATCGTCCGCCATGCGTCATCCTCAAGCCGGCCCAGCACCACCGGTACCCCCTGCTTGATAATGCCGGCCTTCTCATAAGCGATCGCTGAGAGCGTATGACCGAGGTACTCCTGATGGTCGAGGCCAATCGTCGTAATCGCGCAAGCCAAGGGCGTGACCACATTCGTTGCGTCGAATCTGCCACCTAGCCCAACCTCCAACACTGCCACGTCAACCCCTGATTCTGCAAAGTGCTGCAATGCCATCGCCGTCGTATATTCGAAGAAGGTCGGCGACAGATCCGGTTGGCAGAGCGCCTGAAGCTGTTCAGTCAATTGTGCCACCCGTGATTCAGAAATCATCTCGCCATTGACACGGATCCGCTCCCGGAACTCCACGAGATGGGGCGACGTGTAGAGCCCCACTCGATACCCAGCCGCCTGTAACACAGCAGCGGCCATGGCAGCGGTAGAACCCTTTCCATTCGTGCCGGCGATATGCAGTGTGCGGTACTTAGTCTGCGGCATGCCGAGACGCACCGTCAACGCCGTCATCGTCGCAAGACCCAGCTTGATCCCATGTTTTTGCAGACGGAACAAATAGGCCACGGCAGAGGAATAGGTCATGGTGTAACCAGGCAGGAAGGAGGCTAGCCAGGATTCTTCATGCAGGAAATCCCGGCTTAAAAATGCGCCACGAGGGTGCTTAAGGTTTCTTTCAGCTGTTTACGCTCCACGATCATGTCGATCATGCCATGTTCCAACAGAAACTCGGCTCGCTGAAACTGATCCGGCAACTGCTGTTTGATCGTCTGCTCGATCACGCGGGGACCGGCAAATCCGATCAGCGCTTTCGGTTCGGCGAGAATCACATCGCCCAACATGGCGACGCTGGCGGTGACGCCCCCGAACGTGGGATCGGCTAACAGGCAAATAAACGGGAGTTTCGCCTCGCCAAGCTTGGCGACAGCGGCAGAGGTCTTGGCCATCTGCATAAGGGAAAGAATCCCCTCCTGCATCCTGGCTCCTCCGGAAGTCGTGACCAAAATGACCGGCAACCTGGCCTCCAGCGCGCGATCGATCGCCCGACAAATCTTTTCGCCGACGACCGACCCCATGCTGCCACCCATAAAACTGAAGTCGAACAGGCAGAACACCACACGACGGCCATTCATCATCCCTTCGCCGATCATCATAGCGTCTTTGCGGCCGGTCTTCCCCTGATGCGCCTTCACACGATCCTTATACGATTTCGTGTCCTGAAAATTCAGCGGATCCTGAGGACCAAGCTCCGCATCCCACTCTTTGAATGTCCCGAGGTCGACCAAGAGCGCAATACGCTCAATAACAGAAATCGGAAAATGGTAGTCGCACTTCGGGCAAACCTTATTATTCCGCTCGACTTCTTTGCGATAGACGATTTCCCGGCAGTGGTTGCACTTCAGCCACATCCCTTCCGAGATCTTGGAACGCTTGGGAGCTTCCGGCTCGGTCGTTTTCTGTTTTTTAAAACAGGCCATACCGCATTTCTCCTAGCCCCCAGCACGAAGAAGGTTGAGGCTCAGGTTAAGGTTGAGATAAAGAGAGTCCAATCTTCGCTCAACCTTGACCTCAGCCTATCTCGCTTGCTGCGAACGGCAGAATACCATAGCCGCCTGCATCACGCACGTAGATTTCCCATCGATGAAGGTGAAGAATAGGACGTCAGAAGAGCTGACCACCCACGATGATCTGGAACATCATCAGAAGTCCGATGGCAACACTCCCAAAACTTGCCAGACCCTGAACTGCAAGAAAGACGGGCCGTCCAAGGTTCAGCGACCACAAGACCGGAAGACTCACGACCATTCCAACCAGCACCATTCCCATAATCGAGCCAAACCCGAACACCGCAATATAGATCAACCCCTCCGTCACCGATCGAGCAGACGACAACACGATCAGCAACAACGCCGCCGACCCGGCCAGACCATGGGCCATACCGATACAGAACGGGCGAACGGAGTCGCGCCACCAGTGACCATGCCCGTGGTCCTCGACCAGCGCATGGCTATGCAGGTGCATATGCTTCGCACCGTCATGATCATGCGCATGCACATGCCAGCGCTCCCGGACCAATCGTACCGCGAGTATGCCACCAAGAAACACAAGCATGGCGCCGACACCGAACTCGGCCGCCAATGCAACTGGTTCAGGAATCGACAGGCGAAGCACCAATACCACCGCCCCGACCAGCAACAACACCACCGTATGTCCAAGTCCCCAGCTGAGCCCGATCATGCCGGAGGCGCGGAGCGAAGGCCGTTGCGCAAGCATTGTGGATACGGCAGCCAAGTGGTCCGTGTCCAGAGCATGACGAAGCCCCAAGACCAGCCCAAGCCCTAAAATTGTCAGGAATTCAGTATCCAGCATGAGGCATCAACAGAAATCAGTCCAGCAGACGAACAAGGGCAACAGAGTAAAACGTCAGCCGCCTCGAGCATGCATTTCAAGATGGGGATCTTCGCGAAGCTTTTCAATACCGATGAGCCCCCCGACACGCAACCCGTCCCGTTCAAGCGCCTTGCGCTCTTCAGCGCCCCGATCGCGGCGGCCCTCCCAGCCTGCCCGGATCAAGGACCGCATCTCATCATCCGAGGCGCCGGCGCGAAGGGACTTACGCAAATCCGTTCCCGTCGTCGCATAGAGGCAGCGATACCACATGCCGTCCGCTGTCACCCGGCTGCGATCGCAGGTCGCACAAAACGGCATGGTGGTCGAAGGGATAATCCCAAAGGTCGTGCCATCCGGCAATTGAAATCGCTGCGCCGGTGCAGCCCCCCGTTCAGGTAATGGTTCGATCGTCCCATAATGCACAGTCAGCATCGCCAGCATCGCGGCTCGGGAGAGTACTTGTTCTTGAGACCACTCGTTGGCCCCCCCGACATCCATATATTCGATAAACCGAACCTCCGCCTGTACCTGCTTGCCAAACTCGATCAGATCGACCAACTCATCGTCGTTGAAGCCCTTGATCGCCACCGTATCGAGCTTCAAGCCGGTGAACCCCGCGCGAGCCACTGATGTAATTCCTTCCAAGACGCGCTCATGCTCATCGCGGCGGGTCAGCTGATGAAATCGTTCCGGTCTTAGCGTATCGAGGCTGACCGTGATGCGGTGCAGCCCTGCCTCATAGAGCTCCTCAGCATAGTCCGCCAGAAGAATGCCGTTCGTCGTCAGTGCGATATCCTTTATCAGTGGGTTTTGGCGAAGCAGGCGAATCAGCCCGGACAAACCGCGCCGAAGAAGCGGCTCTCCCCCGGTCAGCCGCACACGATCCACGCCGAGATCGGTAAAATAACCGGTCAGAGTCGCCATATCCTCATGGGTCAGCACATCCTCGCGTGGCAGCCAGACATAGTCCTGCTCCGGCATGCAATACGAGCAGCGAAGATTGCATCGATCCGTCACGGACAAACGCAAGCTCTTGAGCGGGCGACCGAATTTATCGGCTACGCCGACCCTATCTTTATCTTTTGATAATTCGCTCATGATCTGTGATGTACCCTG
>JANNIV010000430.1:0-4586 GCA_031405355.1 Nitrospira sp. | reverse complement strand
AGAGTCCTTGAGCAACAGCCCCGTAATCCCGACGCGCACCGCGGACTCGCCAAAGCCTATGCCTGGCTGGGGAACAACGATCAGGCTCTCTACCATGCGAACCTGGCACGGCAGTCTGCGAGACGGGAGTCAGGAGACCTGACCACCCTGCGCCAGGACATGATCAAGGGACGCGAGCCGACAGTCGAAGGCGTGATCGGCGTATTGGCCCAACCAGAGAAGCCATTCGAGCTCTATGGAATTCGGATCGGATCGCGGGGCAAGGTCGACCTCACACCCTTCACCACCACAACCCTCGAAGTCGGAACCGAACATTTCCGGAGTTCATCGGAGAATCAGACAGGCGGCTATCTCTCATTGGGGAATCAGGTCCGATTCAATCCATCGAATCGCTTCGACGCTATCCTGGAACACCATGGCGCCCCCCAGGGCGACGGGCTCGCGTACAAATTCGAATACACACACGAGAGTCCGTTCTTTTCGATCCGCCCGGGCGTAAAACGAGAGTTCAAATACGACTCCTTTGCCTCGATCGCTGGATCGCGGGCCACCGGACAGCTGACCGGCCTGGCTCGCTCGACCCTGTTTTACAGCACGGTCACCTTCGATGCAGGATCAGTTCACGTCAATGTCACGCCCTTTGCCGGCTGGGTCACGTCTGAACGCCTGAGCTCGAACGGCCAGATCGGATTGGACCTCAAGGCCTCCCTCCCTCTCTGGCGAACGAACCAGTGGGACCTGTCGGCCGAATATCTCTTCTACCTCACCCACTATAAAGAAAATCAGAGCGGGTTTGTGTCCAGCACGAGCGAACCTTTGCCGGGCGGATACTTCAGCCCCCAAGTGTTCGTGAATCAGATCCCACGGCTGGCCACCACCTACATCATGGAAAACAAGGATGAACTCTGGCTTGCCGCAGGTCCGGCGATCCAGTACGTCGACCAGTCGACTCAAGCGTCGGCCTTTCGTATCGGAGGCGATGCCCACGCCGCCTACATCAATCATCTATCGAAGCTCTGGTTGCTGAAACTGATGGCCGACTATACCCAGATAGCCAATATCTATACGCGTATCCAGGTCAACGCGTTGCTGGTGTATACGTTCTACTGAGGGACACACTGGAAGGGAAACACCGGATCACCTTAACCCATATTGCTCATGAACATCTCTGCTGCAATCGCAGACGCTCAGGCAAGCGGGATGGGGCTGGAAGCTAGGGATGTTGACCGGAAGAAATGTCTGCCCTCTCAGCTCATGCCCCTGGCCCCTCACCTAACTTTCAGGCAGTTTCGCGAGGAGCCGTCATGAATAATCCGGGCTCCTTTAGGAGACGGGGGCTCACAGCCGTCGCTCATCATGCCGCCAGTTGTCTAAGGACAGGCTTGAGACGCTTTCGTACTTGTCGATGCAAGCAGTCCTCCACTGCATCGATGAGCACATTTAGCCTGGTGTGCTGGAAGCCCACCCGTTTCAGACAGGGATCGCTCAACAGTCCGACAAGAAGACTCATCGCCGTGACAGAGAGCCCAACAATGAGGGTGGCTCCCGTGACTTGCCAGAAGGATGGATTCGGCGGAAAGACCGAATAAAATGCCGATCCAAGACTTGATCCAAACATAAACGTGGAGGCCGCCTCCTCCTTGGCCCTATTCCTGGCGATCATACTGCCGATTCCTGAGATACCGAGAGAGTGATCGCCAAAGAATAGCCATCCAGCCGCCAGCGTCAGCACCGTCGCCGCAGTATCTAGCACCACGATACGACCGGCAGAATGCTCGGCGATGAGACGGGGGACGTCGGACAACTCCCTCAGCACTTCGTCAGAAATTGCGCCTGCTGCGAGCAGGGGACCCACCTGTTTGTGACGCTTCACGTATTCAAGCAGGCCACTCGGGGAGGCCAGCCGGTCACCCCTTGTGCAAGGCCAATCCAGCAACTCTATGGCAATCAGCTGTTCGATTTCTCTCTGATACCGTGTTTTGAGACCCGTAGGCACAAGCGTGATCAAGTCGGTACCGGAGCGCCAACCCAATTTCACCGGCACCTCGATGAGCTTTTTCACAAAGAAATAGGGGATCGCCCACAGGGCATTGACTGGGTGGCAGAGCAGATCGCTGACGAGCGACTGTTTCTGAAGCGCGATGGTTTCTTGAAGAGAAAAATGCCGTTCCACAAAGCCGTCCACGCGATTGCGGCAGTCAGCGATGTATTGTTCGATGCACTCTTCGAGCGCCAGAATCACTGTGGTTGTCTGCAGCCCATTCATAGGGAGTATCCTCTCCAAAACCATACTATACAGCGTTATGGCTTCGGCTCAAGAAAATCCCCGTTTGTCCCGAAGATCGGAAGGATCCAAGCGGCAACGGTGTACGCTCCAGACATTTTCACAGACGAAGTGAGGCGCGTAGGCTACCGTTATGGCTTAAGCTTGCATCCGCTAGAACTTGCTCACATGATCCAATGAACAGTTCTGCTACAATCGCTGATACATTCCAGTCCCCAGGTCGGCACAAGCAGGATGCTGGAATATGAGTAACCGGAACTCCCCAAGCCGGAAGATCGGATCACACAGGCTGTGTATACACCGTGACAGACCCTCTCCCATCCACCATCATAAGAATTGAGTATTGGCCGGTGGATGTGCCCATCACTGACCCCTTTGTCGTCGCCACCGGCGCGCGAACGGTTGCGGAAAATGTTTTACTGCGTGTTACCCTGTCGAACGGCTTACAAGGATATGGCGAAGCGTCGCCGTTCCCGGAAGTCGGAGGAGAGACTCGCGATAGCTGCCTGCGCTCACTCCACCAGCTCAGTAAAGTTATCCTTGGTCGTTCAGCTGCAGACTACAAAGAAGTTGGACGCTTGCTATCCGAAGAGGCCCTCACTTATCCAGCAGCACGATGCGGACTCGAAACCGCCGTCATCGATGCCCACTGCCGTGCATCGAACATTCCGATGTGGCAACTCTGGGGTGGCGCGGATGTGCGAGCGCGGGAGACGGACATCACCATTCCCATCACTGATCTTAACAAGACCGTTGCCCTGGCGCGCGGATGGCACGCAAAGGGGTTCCGCCTCTTCAAAATGAAGGTCGGCAAAGATGTCGAGAGCGACATTCGGCGTCTGGAAGCCGTGCATCGCGCACTCCCCGGCATCTCGTTCATCGGCGATGGCAACCAAGGTTTCTCGCGCCAGGACTGCTTCACGTTTGCACGGGGGGTGAAGAGATTCGGAGGGATGATGGCGCTGCTCGAACAGCCGGTGGTGCGAGACGACCTCGACAGCATGGCGGCCATCCGCCGAGAGACGGGCATTCCCGTTGCGGCAGATGAATCGGTCCGTTCGCTCACGGACGCGCAAGAGGTTGTCGCACGAGGCGCGGCCGACTACATCAATATCAAGATCATGAAGACCGGTGTCACCGAAGCGGTTGAAATTGCATCCTTCACCATAGCGTCCGGCCTCAAGTTGATGATCGGCGGGATGCTCGAAACACGTATAGCAATGGGCTGCTCCTTCAGCCTGGTTCTGGGACTGGGCGGCTTCGATGTGCTCGACCTCGACACCCCACTCCTGCTTGCAGGTGATCCTGTCGCGGGTGGCTACCGATACGAAGGTTCACGCCTGCAACCCTGGTCAGGTCCCGGTCTCGACATGAAGGCAGTACCTTCCCTGGACGTCACCACCATCGAATAATTCAACTGGCCGCCTCGTCGCACTTCTTACAATTCAAATTCTCTCCGAGATGCCGGCTCCGACCTTCCTCTGTCAAGACCCACGGACGATTCGTCATTGGTGGCTGATGGCGCACATGCTGACCATGGCCACAATTCAGATCAGCCACCCAATCGCCATACTCATCCAAATGATAACCAACAATTGGTTGCTGCATGGCGCCTCAGCTCCTATTTCGTTTTCCACGTACGTGCGCTACAAGAGAAATCCTGGTTCTACGTGCATAAATAGCACCCTATGTTAGAGTGCATGTTGACGTCGAAGAACTTTCTCCATACGGTATCACAAAGTGGTGCTCCGAAAATGAATGAACAGACGCTTCGTCAGTTCCAGGATATCAGCGCCCTCCTGAATTCGAGCCTCGATCATGGCGAGATCCGGCAGCGCGCCATTGAGGCCGCCACAATCATCATGGATGCCGAAGCCGGGTCCCTGTTATTGCTGGATGAGGTAACCGGTGAATTGTATTTCGACGTCGCCCATGGAGAAAAAAGCGTCGCGGTCCGGCAGGTACGGCTTGGGTTCGGCCAGGGCATCGCCGGCCATGTGGCGCGCACCGGGGAACCGTTGATAGTCAATGACGTCCAAGGTGACTCCAGATTCTTTCGCCAAGCCGATCAGGCCAGCGGGTTCGTCACCCGGAACATGGTCTGTGTCCCAGTCAGAGCCCACGGGCGCTTCTTGGGCGTGCTCCAAGCGATCAATCGAAGGCATGATGGGCTCTTCGAGGCCAGCGATCTCCAGAACTTCGTCGCCCTAGGCCATCAGGTTGGGATCGCTATCGAGAATGCCAATCTTTACGAAGAAATCCATCGACTCTTCGAAGGGTTCATCTCCGCCAGCGTACAGGC
>JANNIV010000429.1:0-2249 GCA_031405355.1 Nitrospira sp. | reverse complement strand
CAGAGGGGCCGAATCCGGGCTTCAGGACTGCCTCGGTAGCTCATTGCAATCGGCGGCATTATCCCGTGCGCCGTCTCTTTGTCCGCCTACTATCACGTTCTCTTACGCTCAGCCCCCGCCGCCCCCACCATCACGACGACTTGCATATGACGGGAAAAAGCCTGCTCGATGCGTCGCTTTCCGTTGGTTGTCAAAATAACGATTCCGTGATGACGCTCGATGCGTTGGAGAAAATGGGCCGTCTCCGCATTTGCGTATCGGTCATGGGCATCCTTGACCTTACTGCCTGTCCCGAACAGCGCATCTGCTTCATCAAAAAAGAGAATCGCGCCACTGGCTGCTGCTTTATCGAATACGTCATTCAGATTCTGCTCAGTTTCTCCGATGTATTGGCTCACCACCGCTGACAAATCCACCCTGAACAAATCTACCTTCAGTGTTTCGGCCAACGTCTCGGCGGCCTTTTTTCGGCGGAGCGCCGTGGAACCTGACAGGACTAGAACCGCGGCGGATGTCGCCTTAGTCTTCTTTACCCGACGTACCGGCGTGAGCTTCTTCTTACCCACTACCTTCTTCACTGCGGTCTTCGTTTTCTTCGTTTTCTTCCCTTTCATCACCTTACCTACCATATTTTCTTCTTACTCCTCTTCGTATATTGAACTCCCCGCCCCCGCTGTCGCTCACGAATATCCAGATCACAACTTGTAGATCTTATCGTCAATTGATCACAATGGCCAGGGCCCACCGTACAGGGCTTCAAATATTGGAAAAACCTCGCGGGATGACACCAGCAGCATTGATTGAAAAGGAACTCGCGGCAGCCGAAGCCGCGCGGCAGAACAGCAACGACGGGAAGGCACGAGTCTGTGCCCGACGCGCCGTGGCCCTGGCCACCGAAGCGTGGTTGGCGCAGCGCTCTATTCCACGATGGCGCGGGGATACGATGGCCTATCTCAGGCAGATTCAGCAGGACGAGTCGTTCCCTCTTCCCATCCGCCAAGCGGCCGAACGATTGAGCACCCCTGTCACCCATCAACACACAGCCCCCTTCACGACAGACCCAGTCGCCGACGCGAGACTCATCATCGCGCACCTCAGCAACATCACTTCAGAGGATGCGTCACAATAGATGGCGCGACACTGAAAAAGATAGGCTGGCCTGATTGGTCTCTCACTGCGCACAGCTTTCTCACCCGCCCACCCACTGGCAGATATTTTTCACCTGCCCTACCCTCCGATTGCTTCGCAATCGATTTCCCGGGACGTGCCATCAGCCCGGGCGAAGATCTTCCAACTTCTCTATACCTCTCCTGAAGGGAGTGGCCGAGGCTGCCCTCTACTGCGCGCATCGAACGAGCACCATCCAATTGACCTTCCCAAGCTTGCTCGTTCTCTCTTCAGGGATGGGGGCTGATTGATCTTCTACTGCGCGCGTCCAACGAGGCCCTTCCATCTTCCCTATACTTCTCTTAAAGGGAGTGGCCGAGGCTGCCTTTCACTGCGCGCATCGAACGAGCATATTCATATCGTGCGCGTTCTGCGAGCAAGAAGGGCACCTGGCCACTCCCCTCTCTTCCCCTCTTGCAGTTCTCCCCTCCAACCCGTACACTGAGCCCTTCGCGATCCAGCCTGGCCTGAACAGTCCTGCCCGATCGTCTATCAGCTAAGCAATCATTGAGTCATTCGTACGGTAAAGCTATGCCACCAACAATTCTCTTGAGCTGCGAGTCCATCAGCAAAAGCTACGGAGTGAAACCACTGTTTGCCGACCTCTCGATCGGGTTGGCTGAGGGCGACCATGTCGGACTGGTCGGGCCAAACGGCTCCGGCAAATCGACCTTGCTGAAAATCATGGCAGGGCTCGAAGAGCCGGATGAGGGGACTAGGTCGATGCGCCGGCAACTTCGCGTCGGCTACGTTCCACAAGAACCGTTATTTGACGGAGCCCATACAATCGAGGAAGTGCTTGCGCAAGTTCTGATCGACGAAGGCCATGACCCCCACGACCATAGCGGTCGCACGGCCGCGGCGCTCAGCCTGGGAGAGTTTCCCGCAACCGATCAATCTACGGCTACGCTCTCCGGAGGATGGAAAAAACGCCTGGCCATCGTCCGCTCGCTGATGCTGGAGCCGGATGTTCTGCTGATGGACGAGCCGACCAACCATTTGGATGTCGAAGGCATACTCTGGCTGGAACGATTGTTACGGGCAGAAGCCCGCGCCTTTCTCGTCGTCAGCCATGATCGCCG
>JANNIV010000428.1:0-8725 GCA_031405355.1 Nitrospira sp. | reverse complement strand
GCTGAATGCCTCTGGTGCCGCAATAGCTCAGGATGCTCAAACTGGTTTGTTTTGTTCATCTGGTTTGTCTGGTCTGTCTGGTTTAACCAAACAAACGAGACAAACCAAATAAACCAAATAACGATCTTCTTCTACTGGCGGACTTTTTCAGCATCCTGCTAGTGGACATGAGGCAGTAGCATATCATCGGAATGGAGGGCGGCTCAGGACATTCTCGAAATCTAATCTATCGAGAGGATGGAGTGGAAGGCCAGAGAGGTGATGGAGGGACTCCCAACGCATCGAAGCTCAGCAGGGTTGTCCATTGAAGGTACAAGGCTTATAACGCGTAATATCAAAATCGATATTTTCTTGGTAGACCCGTTCGTTGCCGTTCACTCCATCCTGCTCCGGATCGTTATACATGGTGTGGTTCCACCAGTAGAACAAGGGGTAGGCTTCCGTCCTGTAGACAGGATTACCATAATTGCTCCTGGAATACTCCTGAACGAGGCGACCGGTAACATAATCGATTTGGCCATTCCCGTGCAGAGAGTAGAGCGTAAGAAAGAGCCGCGCTTCGTGGTCGTAGTGCTCATCGACTCTTGTCGCAAGGTCAGGTTCCATGGGCAGGCGCTCCTTCGCCCATCCACCGGACACTGAGAGCAGGAGAAGAAGAATAGAGACCATGAAAATGGAAGCTGCTGACTGCGAAGGTGTCACAAGAGACTCATGATAATGGAGTGGGCAGGCATGCGAACTCTACCATGGCCTTCCAAGGCCTTCAAGCGAGGGCTGAACGCAACGTAAAGGACTCGTGGGAGATCCTTGCTCCCATCGCAAGAATCTCCCTATAATGGCCCGACTATCATGAAACGCGCCTCGCTCCATACACTCGGCTGCAGACTGAACCAAGCAGAAACAACGGTACTCGAAGCTCGCTTGCGGCGCGATGGCTACCGTGTCGTCGAGTTCGGTGAGCCGACAGACTTGCTCGTCGTCAACACCTGCTCCGTGACAGAGGAGGCAGAACGTACGTGTCGATACGTGATCCGAAAAACGTTGAGACATTCCCCCGGTGCTTTTGTGGCAGTCACAGGCTGTTATGCACAGACCGGCGTCCAAGAGCTGCGCACCATTCCTGGAATCGATCTCATTGTCGGGAATCAATTCAAATGGGATTTGCCCTCATTTCTCCCGGCTCCCCAGGCTATGAAAAAGCAGCCGGACCCGGAAGTGCTTCATACTCGCACCATCGACCGGGAAGATTTCACCCTGCCGGAATATGGCGAACCGGACTCCACCAGGGCGCTGCTCAAGATCCAGGACGGCTGCAATGTGATGTGCAGCTTCTGCCTCATCCCCTTCGCACGCGGGCATGAGCGGAGCCGCCTCCAAGATGATGTACTCCGAGAGGCCGAAGCCCTTGTGGGAAAAGGCTACAGTGAAATTGTGCTGACTGGCGTCAACGTTGGACAGTATCGGCAGGACAAGCTTGATCTGGTCGGGTTGATTGCACAATTGGAGAGAATCGAAGGACTCGAACGCATCAGGATTTCGTCTATTGAGCCGACGACGATCACGAACGCCCTCCTAGATTGGATGTCTTCCTCGTCGAAGCTCTGTCCCTATCTCCATGTTCCCTTACAGAGCGGAGACGACAGCATCTTGTCGTCCATGAATCGTCCATACAATGCAGAAAAGTTTACCCGTCTGATCCAACGAGCCGTGGCGGCGATTCCACACCTTGGGCTGGGTACCGATCTGATGGTGGGGTTTCCTGGAGAAACCGAAGAAGCATTCACGCATACTTTGAGCCTCGCGCGCGAGCTTCCCTTCTCCTATTTTCATGTCTTTACCTATTCGCAACGGCCCGGCACTGCTGCCACGAAGCTGCCTGACCAGGTACCGATCGCTGTCGCTCGGGAACGGGCGAAGAAACTTGCCGAGTTGTCCCGCCTTAAACGGCTGGCCTTTGCGGAACGGTATATCGGATCCACCGTGTCCGCCCTCTTCGAGTCGGGAGAAATAGACGGATACCGGTTGGGGGTGACTGCGAACTTCCTAAAGGTGGGTGTTCCTTCACACATCGACCTCACCAATCACCTGAAGGATGTGCATATTACTGGGGCATCGGATCGTTGGGCGGTGGGTCAGCTCACAGCGAAACATCAGCCATTGCGAAAGATGCCGATTCCATGAAAGCCATATCCACAGCGACTCAGGTTCATCTTGAAACCTTCGGCTGTCAGATGAACGAGTATGACTCGGAACTCGTCCGCTCACTTATGAAACAGGACGGATTTGTGTTTACCGACGAGCCAGAACGTGCAGACGTGATTCTGATGAACACCTGCGCGATTCGCGAGAATGCCCACAATAAGGTCTATAAACATTTATCCGAACTCAAGAAACTCAAGCGGCAACGTCCGCTGGTCGTAGGCGTCTTGGGTTGTATGGCGCAAAACCTGAAAGAGGAACTGACCGACTTTCAACCGCTGGTCGATGTGCTCGCCGGCCCTGATGCCTATCGCCAGCTGCCGATGTTGATCCGCAACGCGATGCGCTTGCAAGAGGAGGGGGTGGATCAGAAGGGACTTGCCGTCGACCTTTCGGAATATGAAACCTATCACGATGTCGTACCGGACCGAACCGACGGGGTAAATG
Organism: Nitrospira sp.; assembly: GCA_031405355.1. GTDB lineage: Bacteria > Nitrospirota > Nitrospiria > Nitrospirales > Nitrospiraceae > Palsa-1315. The sequence goes on along the minus strand of JANNIV010000428.1, from coordinate 6,079 downwards.
CCTGGATCGCCGTCATGCGAGGCTGCGACAACTTCTGCAGTTTCTGTGTGGTCCCCTACACTCGAGGCCGGGAGCGTTCCCGCGATCCGGAAGGGATTGTTCAGGAGGCCCACCGGATCGCCGAACAAGGATTCAAGCAGATCACGCTCCTGGGGCAAAACGTCAATTCCTATCGTTTCGGCAACTGGGACTTTGCACGATTGATCACGGCGGTGGCGGACGTACCAGGCATCCAACGCGTGAGGTTCACCTCCCCTCACCCCAAAGACTTTCCGCTTTCATTGTTGGAGGCCGTCGTATCCCATCCCCACATCTGTAAGCAAATTCATTTACCACTACAATCCGGCAGTGACCGCATCCTCGACTTGATGAACCGCACCTATACCAATAAAGAATATCGCGCCTTGGTCGGACGTATCCGTACCTTGCGATCGGACATCGTCCTCAGCACCGATATTATTTGTGGTTTCTGCGGGGAAAACGATGAGGACTTTGCCGAGACGTACCGGCTGATTGAAGAAGTACGGTTTCACTCAGCGTTTATCTTCAAATACTCTGAACGAAAGAATACGATCGCCGCACGCAAGTTTTCGGACGATGTTTCCGAGCCGGTAAAGACCGAACGGATCACGCGACTCTTCGACCTGCAACGGAACATTTCCTACGAACGCAACCGGGAATATCTGATGACAACAGTTCCAGTCCTAGTCGAAGGAGACGCTAAGCGATCCGCTGCGCAGGGCAGGGGAAAAACCGACGGCAATATCACCATCATCTGGGACAAGAGCGCCGTATCTTCTCAACCGGGAGACATAGTCTCCCTTGCCGTCTACGATGCTTCGTCCACAACTTTATATGCAGAACGTCCGCCTGTGAATTGAATCGTTGTTGCCTCGCCTGACCTCCCTAGCCCGCATTATTCATGACGGTTCGTCGCGAAATCGCTGAGCCGCGTCGCGAGAGCGGCGCGCGGAACCCCGAGAACCCGATGCGTACTCGTGCAGTACGTTGAGGGTTCGAGGGGCGAGCCCGCCGACCGAAGGCTCGTCGTAGCAGCGGATCGGCGATTGCAGCAGAAGTGTTCATGAATAATGCGGGCTAGAATCATTTCTGTAGGATCGACTCCAAAAGCGAACACTTCTGAACAACATCTGTTTGGGAATCCCACCGCCCCATGAGATCTTAAGAAGTAACGTGGAATCACCATCCGCATGATGTTCCCAAGGGAAGCCGAAATTTTCCGTTTCAGACCCTCTGCGCAACTCATCATATGAGTTACTGATTAGCACTGTATTATCATACGCTTAGATTCATTATTTCATATTTTTACTATTGTCCTCACGAGTCAGCCCATTCCGTACTCATTCCCGATCTTCCCCTGATATTGCCTGATCTTACCTGGTGAGATCAGGCAATCTACTTCATCCTGCTAAAGGCATAGTCTTTGCTTAGCAAATGAGGCGCTAACACATTACTCTCACTCCTTGGAGACGAAGCATGACCGAGAATCAAGATCACAGCGCAAAAGAAAAAAAACCCCTATCCCTCAGCCTGGAAACCATCATTGCGCTGGGACTCTTCGGATGGATTGCACTGAGCATGGCACTGATGGGACTGGGAATCTGGTAATTGCCCAGGACATCGATAATTGCACTCGCCACGGATAATCACACGCACCAATTCCGAAAGAAGGAGAGTCGCGATGAAAAGCTATCTCCCACGAACGAATGTGCAGCATCCGATCCTGCAGAGCCTCGTCGGAATCGCCGCCTGTGTGCTCCTCATCAGCGGTTGCGCCAGTGGGGCAAAGCTCGCCCAGAATCCAAATAACAGCGTCTACTTGGAAGAAGTGTCCGATTGGTCGTTTGAAGCCAGCCATCCAGCTGTAATCGACCAACAGACCATCACAAAGATCGTGAAAGGGTTATATGTCAATGACAACCTGACCGGATCTTCGAGAATGTCCGCTGGTGGCAGCAAGCCGATGAGAATTTTCAGCGATGAGGATGTAGAATTTCTCTCCCCCCTGCTCACACAAGGCTTAGCAAAGGCGAAACCCGAACAGCTTGTTGGGTTCCACATATCCTCATCGGCAGGGTCAGGCTCTGAACCCACCACGGGCAGTCTTTACGTGCAGAAGGAATCGATCTACTTGACCCTTAGGAAAGGTACTGAGCCGATTGGTTTTATGCCCGAGTCGGCTGCACGCACCGAACCGGCTCCGGCCTATGCCTCCAACGGTGAGCCAGGCGCCATGACGATGATCATCGACTACCATGCAATGGCCAAGGCCCCGATGCCAGCTCTCCTCCCAATGGCAAAAGCTACGTCGGTCCTTCCAACTGCCCAGCCAAGAGCGCAGGCGGTTTCCGACAGTACGGTCCAGGAGGCGGGGGACGCTGAGTTGACGGCTCAGAGACTCAGTGAAATAAAAACAGTAAGAGATGCGCTCACCAAGAAGGAAACAGAAATCAGTATGCTGCGCAAGGAAGCGGAATGGATGAAACGCCAACTCCGGGACCGTGACGAGGAAATGCAAGCACTCCGGTTGACCAAGGTGTCCGGGAAACCGGCAGCGAAGAAGAAACCGGCCCAGGCGGCACGAACTCGCTAAGCTATCTCAATCGACCTTCAGCAACTCCGGCTGCAGTAAGACCACTTCACTGGACAGGGGCTGGCGGAAATTCATTCGGCAATAACAGGCATACGTCACATAGGTATCTTGTAGACAGTACCGAGCCAACTCCAGCCCCTGTCCTTTCTCCCACATTTCAGCCACCTGAGCCCCACTGCCCGACTTAGTTTCAACGTTCAGTGCGCGCGCCAGGACATCGAGTTTCACCCACCCGCGCGTATCCCAATTGCTCCAAATCGCCATCGTGTCGTAAACCGGTTCTGTGCGGAACTTAGCGAGGTTGACGTCCAGACTCGGCTTGACTTGGTGGATGATCGATCTCTTCTTAAGGAACGGAAGGTCGAAACCCAGACCGTTATGGGTGATGAAGAGAGTCGGGCGGTTCTGCGCCAAACGGCCCCAGAATTGCCGCAGCAACTCCCGCTCATCCCTTCCGTACCAGGCCACCGACCCACGCGGCTCGAGCTGATCGGAAAATTCCAATAGACCGATACAGACGATCTGACTATACGTAGCGTCGAAGGCCGACTTCGCATATTGTTCATCCTCGGCGCGTCGCTGAACCTCGGCAGCACCAGCCGTAAACAAATCGTACCCCTCGCCTGGCGGCTCAGATTCGCCGCTTGGCGGGAGCTTCCCCGCCAGCCGCGCCCATTCTTCCCGAGGCGCTTGAATTGTCTCTATATCCAGAACAACCTTCATAAAACCGGTCCTGTGCTCTGTCGCTGCAAGGCCTCGATGATCGGGCGATCAGCCGGGGGAAATTCAAAGTCTCTCAACTCATGTGGCCAGACCCATCGAATCTCCGCGCAGTCGATGGCTGTGGCCTGTCCAGTTTCAATTCTACAATGGAAGAAATGCAACTCCACAGTTTTCTCCGTATATTCGTGTCGAATGATCTGAAAGGGTATCGGCACGTCGATACGAATACCCAGTTCCTCAAACAGCTCTCGTCGCAGACATTCTTCCAATGTTTCACCAGGCTCGCACTTCCCGCCAGGAAACTCCCAGAAACCAGCCAAGTGCACACCAGGATTCCGCCGGGCAATCAAGTAGCGGCCCTCACGATGGATAAGGCCGGCAGCGACTTCAACGACCTTCATATGGCACCGTCGCTCCTCGTGGTTTAGCAGGATGCTGAAAAAGTCCGCCAGCAGAAGAAGATCGTTATTTGGTTTATTTGGTTTGTCTCGTTTGTTTGGTTAAACCGGACAGACCAGATAAACCAGATGAACAAAACAAACCAGTTTGAGCATCCTGAGCTATTGTGAAATCAACACCATACGTAACATTCCACGGTGTTTCATGTGGAAACCAAGTTTTTCCTCAGCCTGTTTGGATCGAAGGGGTAGGTCTTGCAAAACGATTTCATCGGACATTGCCGACAGGAGGGATTTCTTGCCGTGCAGCAGGTCGCCCCAAAGTCCATGATCGCTTGGTTAAAGTCATAGCCCTTCCCGCTGGGAATTAAGACTTCCGATAATTGCCAGAGCCTCGCCTTCTGCGTCTTGGGGTCGCCCTTTGCCACGAACACCCGATGAAGAACCCGAATGACATTCGTGTCCAGAATCGGCGCATCTTCGTTGAATGCGAACGACCGGATCGCGCCGGCCGTGTAACGTCCAATTCCCTTGAACGACAGTAATTCATCCTCATCGCTCGGCAGTTGGCCCCCATACCGCTCCACTGTCTCGCACGCAATACTATGTAACCGTTCCGGCCGAATATTGTAGCCAAGCGGATACCAGGTCTTCTTCACATCCGAGACCGGAGCATCGGCCAACTCCTCAAAACTTGGGTAGCGCTCTAGAAACTCGTGGTACTTCGGAATCACCCGATCAACCTGGGTCTGTTGTAACATCACTTCAGAGACGAGAATGTGATAGGGGTCAGAGGTCTTTCGCCAAGGCAGATCGCGGCCATGTTTCTCGTACCACTTCAGCAAGCGAGCCTGAAAACGGCGCTTCTGCGAAGCATCGAGGCCGGAGGGCTTCTTCGATGTCTTCTTCTTGTGCTGAGATGATGTTCGTGGGCCAGAGGTGGTGGGCATCAGAAAGTCAATCCAATGGCGGCATTCTAGGGGTGCGTCCAACGAAAATCAAACCTTACCCTGGCCTCTCAAACTCTTCAGTGCCAGAAATCTCCAAAGATCTCTATTCCTTTGACAACCACTCGTTCACCGACTAGCATTTCCAAAGCGAAGACAATCTCAGCGGGAATCCCATAGGCGATGCCTATTTGAAAGCGATGCCCTTGTATGGCACCTAATATGACAGAACAGAGGCAACACATTCGTTATCAGGTCGAATTCCCTGCTACATTATTCGCGGGAGACTATGCAGGGATAGGGATCGTATACAACCTCGGGATGGGTGGCTGTAAGGTCGTCAGCGATCTTGGGGTAACAAGGAATGCCCTCCTAACAATGCACCTTCAGATTCCGGAACAGAGCATGGCTATCACCATTCAAGCCGCCAGAGTCCAATGGACCCTGGAATTCGAGTTTGGAGTAGAGTTTCTTGAGCTGCAAGACCTGGAACGAACCAGACTGGAGCAGTTTCTGGCAACCCAAGTAAACATCGCCGCATAGGGATCGTTCAAAACACGACTATGGTCACCAGAAAACATCCCAGATTCCCCGTGTCGCTCTCCAGCACCTTGTTGCATAAAAATCAATTCCGTCATGCTGGGTCCGTCCGAAACCTGTCTGCTAAGGGGTGCCTTGTAGAAAGTATCATCAGCCCCTTTACCGGCATGCAGCTCACCATACACTTGCATATCCCCGGAGAGCCTCAGCCCATTTCGATCGACAACGCCACAGTCCGCTGGTCCGGATCTGCCGGCATCGGCCTAGAGTTTCTAACGATAGCATCCCCGCATCAAGACCGACTGGACCGCATGATTCAGCAGCTCCAACCCAAGACCGGCCTTCAATAAGCAACCGTTCTGTGGTTGCATTTTAGGCACGCTCCTCCGTATCCTCCGCCTGTATGGATCTCTCCCAACTTTCAGAGGATCAATTCAAGGAGCTTCTGCGTGGCATCGTCGACGATCGCCTGCGCGAGTTGCTGGGCGATCCCGATCTCGGACTCCAGCTTGGCAATGGCCTGCGCGCCCGTCTGAAAGAGTCCCTGTCCAGCAAGGAAAGACTATCCGGCGAGGAAATCGCGAACAAGCTCGGGCTCCGCTGGTAAGGACACCATGGCCTGGTATCGGCTTGCCTATTGCCCAGCCATTCTCACAGACCTTGCGAGCCTTGAGCTGGCTATGGCACAGCGACTCTTAGACAAGACCAAATGGATCGCCTCCAACATCGATAACTTGCGCCACGAACCCATTGAGTCAGATCTACCAGGCCTTTACAAATATGCGGTTGAGGGCTGGCGAATTTTCTACTCCATTGACCGGGACGATCACTTGATCGACATTCACGGCATCCTTCGT
>JANNIV010000427.1:0-2938 GCA_031405355.1 Nitrospira sp. | reverse complement strand
CTCGGGCTGCTCTATGTGGCCAACATGGTCTTTATCACAAATGGGCGCAGCGGGTATGTCATCTTGGGGATTGGTTGCGCGGTGATTCTTCTGTGGAAAGCCGCACCCTTGCGGCAACTCGCGATCGTGTTAGGGCTCTCTTTCGTGGTGATACTCGCCTTCTCTTTGTCCTCACGAATGCAAGATAATATCGTTCTCGGTGTGAACCAATGGATCCAAGAACCTGAATCGGCCACTCTCACCAACATGGCCAGCCGACGGGTGTACTATCAGAACACGCTGGAGATTCTTCAAGACCATTGGCTGATTGGGGTTGGTTCTGGCGGTTTCAAACAGGCCTATACCGAACAGGTCACCCGCAAGTATGACCCTTCCAATTGGCGAGCGGAGCCCATCGGTGATCCACACAACCAGTACTTGGCAGTGTTCACCCAGCACGGGATCGGAGGGCTGGCGGTGTTTCTAGTCTGGATCGTTGCTATTGCCAGAGATATGCGCGGGCTGCCGAAGTATCGTAAGTTAGCACTGGGACTTCTTTTCGGATGGTGTGTGACGAGCCTATTCAGTTCTCACTTCAGGACATTTGCAGAGGGGCACCTGATCACGACATTTCTCGGCGTCCTCTTGTCGGCGCCGGGGATGAACGATCACAACGAGGCCGTTTCTAGAAATCGTGAAACGTGAGGCGTGAAACGTGAAACGAGGGTCAGCAGCGGAGCTGCGGCCTTAGCCTCTTAGACTTCCCTTCGGCGCCAGGATAAAATTCTCGTTTCTATGAAGATGCGACGAGTCGGTCAACCATCATTCGGTTCGCAGACTGAGGCATGAGACAAATCGCATCCAAGATGTTTCATTCGATCGCCGGGCGCTATGGGCAATTCTTGCTCGATCATCGGTCCGTTCTTGTGGTCGGTACGCAGCTAGGGTTGATTGCGGCGGCAAATGTGTCAGCCTTTGCTCTCCGATTCGAAGGGGACATTTCTCCATACTATGTATCACTTCTCGTTTGGGGTCTTCCCATCGTATTGGCAATCTATGGGATTGGTCTTGTCGCATTCGGTATTCACCGCGGGCTCTGGCGCTATGTCGGCCTTCACGATTTAGGCCGCATCCTCTGGGCCTCTGTTGTCAGTTCCTTAGTGTTCTTCGGTGTGCTGCACGGTCTTCTTGGGTGGGTCGGCTATCCCCGTTCGGTGATTATTCTCACCGGCGTACTCAGTGGACTCTTTCTCGCCGGTATCAGGCTGGTGGTCCGCTGGTTCCGTGAATGGCTTCACGTCGTGGACCCTGCGGCACGAAGAGTGTTGGTGGTCGGGGCAGGCAATGCCGGTGAGCTGTTAGTTAGGGATATGCTGAGCGATGCGAGCGCGCACTACCGGCCGGTCGGGCTGGTGGACGATGACCCGATCAAGCGGAAAATGAAGATCCACGGAGTTCCCGTGGTGGGGGGTATTGCAGATATTCCTGGCCTGGCGCGAAGCCTCGTTGCACATGAAATTATTGTGGCGATTCCTTCTGCGTCAACGTCGTTGAAGCAGCGAATTCTTGCTGCGGCTGAAGGGTGCAAGGTTCCCATCAAGACCCTGCCGAGCGTGAAACAGCTGTTGGCGAATCCTGAGGCGCTGAGACAGGTCAGGCCGATGAGCCTGGAGGATCTTCTGCAACGTGAACCGATCCAGATGGATCGGCAGGAGTTGTATCCGTTGCTCGAAGGGAAGCGGGTGCTTGTGACCGGCGCCGGGGGATCGATCGGGTCTGAGCTCTGCCGACAGATCGCCCGATACCACCCGGCCACGTTGATCCTCTTTGAGCGGTATGAGAATGGTCTATTTGCCTTAGACCTTGAACTGCGGGCGCTATATCCAAAGCTCACGATCGTCCCGGCCATTGGAGATGTGACGGTTCATGAGCGAGTGACAGAGGTGTTACAGCAGACGGACCCGGACCTTGTCTTTCATGCTGCCGCGCACAAACATGTGCCGCTCATGGAATTGAATCCGAAAGAGGCCGTTCGCAATAACGTGCTGGGAACGAAGACTGTGGCGGAGGCGTCGTTGGCGAGGGGGGTCGATCGCTTTGTGCTCATTTCCACCGATAAGGCCGTGAATCCCACCAGTGTCATGGGCGCCACGAAACGGGTGGCCGAAGACCTGATGCAGAGCCTGAATCAGAGAGGACGGACGAAGTTTACGGTGGTCAGATTTGGGAACGTGTTGGGCAGCAATGGCAGCGTCGTTCCGTTTTTCGCCGAGCAGATTCGGAGGGGAGGACCGGTGACGGTGACCCATCCGGAAATCAAGCGGTTTTTCATGACGATTCCGGAGGCGGTGCAATTGGTGTTGCAGGCTAGCCTCTTGGGGCAGGGTGGCGAAGTGTTCGTATTGGATATGGGAGAGCAGGTCAAAGTGGTCGACCTGGCCAGGAATATGATCGTCCTGTCCGGTCTTGTGCCGGACCAGGATATTCAGATCCAGTACTGCGGCTTGCGCCCGGGAGAAAAACTGTTCGAAGAACTCTTTGAAGAGGCAGAACAAGTCGAACCGACGCCGCATGCAAAGATCCGGCGTGCCATCAGCGCGTCAGCGATTCAATCGGATCGCCTCGAACGAGCGATCGCTCATCTTGAGGCTGCGGTGAGTCATGGCGATGACGATGAACTGATTCGCCGGCTGAATGAGGCTGTCCCGACCTATACGCCGATGTCGCCCCGCAATATTGAGCATATTCATTCTCCTTCGCCGAATACCCTGTAGCTTCCGGCCTTCGCAGCCGAAGCGACTGCTTCGGCGGAGTAGGCCGCTACGGGGATGAAGGCGGGGAGAACCCTCCGTAGCCTTGGCGAAGGAGGGTAGTGGCTTCGGAGAATTCCGCAAGATACCCCGCAGCTTCCGGCCTTCGTAGCCGAAGTGGCTACTTCGGCGGAGTAGGCTGCTGCGGG
>JANNIV010000426.1:0-4578 GCA_031405355.1 Nitrospira sp. | reverse complement strand
CGGCATAGCGCTCCGAATCTAGTTCATTTGGTTCATTTGGTTTATTTTGTTTGTTTGGTTGAACCAGATGAACCAAAGAAACCAGACAAACCAAATAGACCAGTAGGACCGGAGTATAGCGGAGTACAGTCTCTTTCGGCCACCATGGTATAGTTCGAGCCATGATCGAACCAACCCCATTGTTTCCCTCTGAGCCACAGCAGCTCAAGTCCTGGTGGCGAGCTACCGATGTGCCGCCGGTGGTTGGCGTCTATTCCGGGCGGTTCTCGCCTGCGGTCACGCTGTTGTCCGCGCTCCTCCTCTTAGTTTCTCTGGCGTCGGTTGTAGGACTGTCTGTATCGGCATCGAAACTGGATCGGATCGAGTCACCCGAGCAGGCGCTGAGTCTCATGGTCAGTCGGACCAGGGATGTGGAGGAGGGGCTTAAGCGTGCGCCCCAATGGGAGCAGCAACTCTTGGCCTGGACTTCCGGTGGCGATGAGGCTGAACGATCGAATGAGATTGAATGGTATCGAGAACTGGCGGGGATCTCGGAAGACCCGTTGGTGCCCCTTCAGTTGGCGATTCTACAAGCCGAGGCCGGCCATGTCTCGCAGGCGCTCCTCTCCGCGCATGAGTGGGCCGGGGCAGAAGATCCGCTTCCTCAGTTTGCCGATCTGGTGATGGCCGCCTATGGCGAAGGACCGGTTCAGGACGCGGACAAGTACGTCTTATGGCAGGCAGAGGTGGCGGAGCTGTTGCCGTCCGGTTGGTTTTACGATCGATTGGCTGAACGTTTAGCGCGACGTGCCGACGATGCCGCACTCCTGGCCAGAGTTCAGGAACAGGGTGCGGTGCGTGTCGACCGCCAGTTTGCACGGTCGAATCGCTTGACGCTTGTCGAACTCGGTGCGATGGCGGTCGGCACCGTGGTGTGTGTGTTGCTCTGGGTCAGACGGAATGAGCCGTCCAGTTTCATCCGGCTGCATGAGCCTGGCGTGCCGCCGCCATGGCCAGGTGGGGTAGGCGCGTCGGTATTGCTGCGCGGTGGCGCGATCGGCGCTATGGTCACTGCTCTGTTTTTACTCTATGCGTCGTCCGATAACGTCTCGCTCCGGGCGTTGGCCATTCCTCTGTCGAATGTGCCGCTACTCTTCTTGGCCCATCGATACCTCTTCCGGCCGTCCGGCATGACGTTCGATGCCGGCTTTGGGCTGGAAATCGGCTGGGCCAATGCCGGTCGTCTGGCTGCGGCGGTATTGGCGGTGGTGGCAGCAGGTTTGTGGGGCGGATGGATCATGGATCGGGTATCGGAATCGTTCCATCTGACAAGCCACTGGGCCGAATGGTTCGACGCAGATCTCGTCTGGGCCACGCCCTCCCTGACGGCCGTCAGTTTAGCCGAATACGTGGTCTTTGCGCCGCTGTTCGAAGAACTCGCGTTTCGTGGATTATTGTTCGCGATTCTTCGGCGCAAGTTCAGTTTCCTGCCGGCTGCGTTGATCAGTGCCGGTATCTTCGGCATCGCCCATGGCTATGGATGGGTGGGGCTACTGAGTGTCTGTTGGAGCGGAGTGCTCTGGGCTTGGATTTACGAAAAGACCGGAAGTTTGCTGCCGGGCATCTTGGCTCATGCCATCAATAACTTACTTGTTTGTTTGGCGGTGATGGCGTTGTTACGTTAGGAGGCTTGTGAACGTGTTGATTCAATGAGATCGAGTGCTTCGTGCAAATCAGGATGCCGAAACCGATAGTCTAGCTCAGAACGAAGTTTGGCGATGCTGATTCGTTTTCCCGTTGAGCGGTCTTCTTTTTTTGCTGCGGCTGCCACACCCCATCGCTGCTGCGCAGTGGCGTAGATCTCATTCCACGTCCGTGGTGTGCCATCGCTGACATTGTAGGCTTCGCCTGGTTTGCCTTTCTCCAGTGCCAGCAGACAGATGGCGGCCAAATCTTCTGCGTGAATCAAGTTCACATACTTCCGGGATGGGCTGACGCGACCGCTCCTTACCCAATCCAGCGGGTTCCGTCCCGGTCCATAGATGCCTGCCACGCGCAGGACGATGGCGCCATGATGCTCGCGCAGATATTCTTCTCCCTGCACGCGTTGTTTGCTCAGGTCGAGCGGAGCCGATTCATCAATCCAGGGTGGAGGGTATACAATCGATTGACTCGGTGTATCGTAAGCCGACGTGCTTCCTAAGACGACAAGGCGGCGAGCTGGCGTGTCGAGCGTACGGGCGAAGGCCTGCACCTGTCCGGGCGGCGTGGCGGGAAAACACCAAATGAGATCAGCGCCTGCAGGAATGTTTCCCCAGGTCGAGGGTTGCTCCAAATCGAATTGCAAGCGCTGTTTAGGAGGGATGGCAGCGAGATTGTTCAGGGGATTTCTGCTGGTGGCATGGACAGTCCGCCCCTGCAAGGTTCCCACTCTGTATAACACCAGTCCTGTGTAGCCAGATCCCAACACAATGAGCGGTGATGTCGTTTGTCGCAGCACTCAATATCCCTCGTCCGTAAGCCAGGGCCATCTTTTCACAGTTGCACAATATGGCACAACTGTTGCTGCAAAGAGGAGTTCGTAGGAGAATGCCCCGTATGAAATCCATTGTGTCAGCGTTGTCGATCATTGCCCTTGGGATTGGTCTCTTAGGGTGCCCGGGTGGCGGGGGCAGTGGGGATAGTACTCCGGCCTTTGCTGTATCGACGACTGCAGCCGATTTCGGTGTCGTCGGTAATCCCTATATTTCAACTCTCGCGGTCACTGGAGGAACGGCTCTGTTTACCTGGACACAGTCAGGCGGAGATGTGTTGACTGGTTTGTCCCTCGCAGGCACGGGTATTGTGAGCGGTACCCCGACCGTAGCGGGCAACTTCACTTCGACATTCACTGTGACGGACAGTACGGGTAAAACTGCGATTGGTTCCGTATTGTTTGCCATCCATCCGAGGACGGATCGGGTGTCGGTGGATGGCAATGGCCTGGCAGTAAGCGGTGCCAGTTCGGCTCCTTCCATCAGCGGTGACGGAAGTCTCGTGGCCTTCGTATCGCTGGCAAGTTTTGTGACAGGGGTTACCGGCTCGCAAGTTTACGTCCATAACCGACAAACGAGTCAGATCGAAGTGATCTCGCGCGACAGCGACACGACGGTGGTAAATGCAGGAGGTGGCGTCAGTAGCGACCCAGCCATCAGTGCCGATGGGCGTTTTGTGGCGTTTGTGTCGCAGTCAACGAATCTGGTCGCAGGCGTGAGTGGGCAGCAAGTCTATCTCAGAGATCGTCAAACCGGTCAGACGACGTTGGTTTCAAGGAGTACCGCCGGTCTAACAGCCAGTGCGGGATCAAACAACACCTCCCCCGCTATCAGCAGCAACGGGCAGTTTATCGCATTTGTGTCGAATGCGATCAATCTTGTGACGGGTGGCATCAGTGGCCAGCAAATATACATTCGCGACACCGTGAACGGCACGACCAGTTTAATTTCGAAGGACAACAATTTGACGCCGGCACAAGGCAATGGCGCCAGTAGCACGCCTTCGATCAGTTCGGATGGTCAAGTAATTACCTTTGCTTCAGTGTCGACCAATCTCCTAAGTCCTGCTCCGGCTGTTGCCGGTCAGCAAATTTATGTCCACGACCGCCTCGCTGGCGCTAATGGAACCACCAGTCTGATTTCCAAAGACGGCACCGGGATAGCAGGTGATGGCAACAGTAGTACGCCATCGATCAGTGGGGATGGGCGGTTTGTGGTTTTCATGTCCCTTGCGACGAATCTTGTTGTAGCAAGCGTGAGCGGTCAGCAGATATATCTCCATGACCGCAACACGGGGACCAATGGGACTAACAGTCTTGTCTCGCATGACAACAACGGATCGCCTGCTGAGGGCAATGGTGCGAGTAGCGTCCCATCTATCAGTTCGAACGGTCAAGTAATTACCTTTGCCTCAGTGTCGACCAATCTCCTAAGTCCTGCTCCGGCTGTTGCCGGGCAGCAAATCTACAGTCAAGATCGCTTGGCCGGTGCGAACGGTACCACCGGGTTGGTCTCTAAGGACAATAGCGTCATCCCAGCGGTGGGATTGGGCGCGAGTGATACGCCTTCGGCGAATAGCAACGGAAGCTTCGTTGCTTTTTCCTCTTCAGCCACCAATCTGGTTACTGCTCCACCGGCGGCACCCTCCGATATCTACATCCGGGCGCTACCCTAGCCCGAAGATCTTCCTCTGGTGGCATGGCACGATCACGCGCCATATCCCTCTCTCGACTTCATCCGCTCATTGCCGAATGGTTTCACAGGCAGGTTGGCCAGCCCATCGACGTCCAAGCTTAGAGGCTGGGGAGCTTCATTGTGTTTCGCGATGGAGTGGTGCGGTCTGTGATCGGGCAGAAATCACACAGCGGGGAGGCTGACCCTGATGGCAGCCTCCCCGCTGTGGCTCGTTCGAGATAGGTACTACTGTGCGGATGCTAAGGGAGCAGACACATCGCGCAAAGCTGCAACGACTTGCTCTGGCGCCGTAAAGTCCATTGCGGCGAACGCCGGGTAGCGTGCCTGGATCACGGTGAAGAACTCGGCTTTCCGATCCGCCGGCACGTTT
>JANNIV010000425.1:0-2665 GCA_031405355.1 Nitrospira sp. | reverse complement strand
CAATCAGCTCCTCGCTGTTGGGAACCTTCAAGAAAGCCAGCTGCGAGCCGCGCGGCGACGTCTTCCGCTTTAAAACCTCCAGCCCGAGAACGTTGGTGTAGAAGTTGATCGTTTGATCCAAGTCGCTGACGCGCATGCGAGTGTGGAGGAGCTTGGTGACTTTCATGGTGCTGATTATAAGCAGTCAGCCCTCAGCTGTCAGCCTCCGGAGGTTATGGGCTGATGGCTGATTACTATGCTATTTTCTCCCTCGCCCATCCGCTGGTCTTGCGCAGCAGAATTTCGGCGCTGCCCGGGATCAAAAAATTCGGCATGGGGCCGATCTCCTGGTAGCCCTGCTTCTTGTAAAAAAGCCGGGCTTGATCGTTGAAATCCGATACGCAGGCAAATAGGTTCTTTGTCCTCGCAAAGACCGCTGCTTCAATGTGAGTGAGCAACCGTTTCCCCAGCCCCTTGCCTTTCGCCCAATCCGCCATTCCAAGCAGTTCTACATAATCGCCGAGCAAAAACTTCTGACGAACCACCGCAAGGCCGGCCACTCTGCCGTTCTGGTCCACGACATAGCTGTCACGTCCCTGCGGAAGCGGTGTGAAATAACAATCCCAGTCTTTGGCTTGGTAGCCCAGTCGTTTCCACGGGTCGGAGCCGGCAAGCAACTCAATGACGGCAGCTCGATCTTCCACCGTCATGGACCGAACAAATGGGTCGGTCATGGAGCTGCCTCGCCATTACAGACTAAGAGATCGCTCACGGTCATGGGGGTGAGATTGCGCTCGGGCAAGAGATGTCGATGGAGATCTTGCACCACCTCGTGAGTATGTTGGCCTTTCCCGTTGGCATGCATCACGATGACGCTTCCCTTTCGGACAAACCGCTTCAGCCGGCCCTCGATTTGAATCGCCGTGAGCGTTGGGTCGGGATCGCCGGACACGACATTCCACAGAATAAACTGAAGGCCGAGGGCGCTGACCACGTTGACCGTATCGTCGTTGAACTCTCCATAGGGAGGACGAAACAGGGTCGCGTCATGATCGTACTTAGTTTTGAGCAGACGAACCGGTCCAAGAATTTCTCGCTCCTGTTCCCCCGCCGAATGGAGCGGCATATGGGCATGGACTTCCCCATGGGTGCCGACTTCAAAGAATGGAACCTGAAGGAGGGCCTTCACTTGCCGATCATGTTTCGTGATCCATTTTCCTGACATGAAGAAGGTGGCGGGGATCTTCTGCTCAATCAAATAATCGATCAGCGCTTGATCGTAGCCCGTTCCGTTACGCACCGGGCAGAGATCGAATGTCAGCGCCACTCCGGGACAGGAGGAAGGGCCAGACTTAATCACCTGAGCCTGCGTAAAGGAAGGCGCCGCTGTGACAAGCAGCATCGTAATGGCCAGGCATGTTATCCGTGAAACGTGAAGCGTGAAGCGCATGTTGGCTAGTATACCGGAAGAGACATCCAGGAGGCTGCGGAAAAACTATTGTATGCGCAGGAACTTCGGGCGAGATGGGCTAGAGGTTCGATGTACGAAGTTCGAGGTTCGAGGTTTCCTCAAATTCAAACCCAGAACTTCGAACCTCGAACCATCCCTCGCGGCGCTTTTCCTGCGAGTCTCGCCTCGCAGGTTGACGCTCCAATTCATGCACTGTTACGGTGAACGTATGTCTCTACCCAATTGGAGAATCGCCTATGTGTTCGGCATCCCGATTCATGTGCATGCCTCCTGGTTTGTGGTGTTCTTCTTTCTAACCTGGTCATTGGCAACTGGTTTTTTGCCGGAGACATTGCCTGGCCTGTCGGCTCCACGCTATTGGGGAATGGGTGCTATTGCAGCCCTGTTGTTGTTCCTCTCCGTTCTGCTCCATGAATTGGGACATTCCTATGTGGCGTTGCGCTACCAGATCCCTATCAAGCAGATTACCCTATTTCTCTTCGGGGGAGTGGCGCACATGGGAAAGGAACCGCCCAGTCCGCGAGCCGAGTTTTTGATCGCGATCGCTGGGCCGCTCGTGAGTTTGGTTCTGGGGGCCGTTTGTTACGGCGGAGCTATGGCCGTGGAATCGTTGTTCGCACAACCAGGGCTTCGAGGGCTCATCGTCCTTAGTGTCTTCCTCAGCACGGTGAATGTACAGCTCGGACTATTTAATCTGATTCCTGGGTTCCCATTAGACGGCGGACGCGTCTTACGGGCGGGGCTGTGGGCCCGGAACAAAGACTTCAATCGAGCGACCAGCCAGGCTGCGCTCGCAGGAATAGGATTCGGCGGTACCCTTGGATTGATCGGCGCGGGCTTGTTGGCGGGAGCCTGGTCCGGCGTTTTGGAACGTTCGATCGCGACGAACGGGGGCTGGCTCATCTTTATCGGCGCATTCCTGTTATCGGCTGCCTTGGCAAGCAGGCGGCAGGCGGCCCCGAGGATTTCGGCGACGTCGGTGACGGTACGCCAAATCATGACCAGCCACGTCACGACCCTGCTGCCGGATATGAGCGTGCAGGACGCGGTCGATCAATACTTTGTCACGCAGGGGTCCGCTGGATTCCCAGTCTGCGAGGAAGGGCGGATTCTCGGGGTGGTCACTGTGCGAGATGTACATGCGATTTCCACAACGCTCTGGCCCTGGCGTCGAGTTCGCGAGATCATGCTCCCGGCGTCGCCGGCCTTCTGTAT
>JANNIV010000424.1:0-3600 GCA_031405355.1 Nitrospira sp. | reverse complement strand
GGAATGATCCGTGCGCCCGGTATAGGCCCGGCGGGATGGAATGAAGCGGTCCTGGAACTATTAGCGCAGGTATCGTAAGACCGCCTGAACGGACACGCAAATAAAGAACCCCGCCCTTCCGAGCGGGGCTTTCAGTATCCTGTTAGATGATCGGCATCCGTCCCTTCCGCACACTCAGAACTTAATACTTCCCCGCACTAGTCATCTTCTGGATTAACAGTATGGAGGCCCGCCGAAAGACAGGCCGTCAGCAATTGCGCATCGGCACTGACGACAGTCAACCGCAGAGGCTTGAGTTCCAACGCCAGCGCCAGATGCAAGACCTGTGGCGTCCGGAGCGCAGGATACTCCAACGCCAGTTCTTTCGTTGCCAAGTAGGTCTGCATCGTCGGAGCAATGAACTGGTAGAGTCCCTCCTGCGATTCCCGCTCGAACTTATGGATCACCGAGTAACAATCATCACGAGTGATCTCCCCAGCGTGGGCTCGATTGGCGAAGGCCGTATAAAAATCGATGACAGACCACGTCGGCAGAATCGCCACTTTGCTCCGCTTCACCATGAGCCGGCTGATGATGCGCGTGCCGCGCTCCATGCTGTACCGCTTCACCAGAGCTGTTGAGTCGAAATAGTAGTATGGCATGCGATTACACTCTTCCCTTCAGAATGATGGCGGCCAACGGGCCTGACATTTTTGAGAGCCGATCCTGGAGTTCATCCAGCGGCAACTCGTCATACCCCTCCTTACGGAACTTGTCGGCCAAGTTGCCCTGATTGAACGTCGCCGTATCGTTCTTGAGCCGATCACCCAACCGGCGTTTCGCCAAACGACTGGGAACCCGTTGTTTCGTGACCGTCAACCCGCGACCTCGGCTGCGTGGCGCGCGAGCGGATGTTCGTCCTTCTTCCGACTTTGATTTGCCCATACCCTCCCTCTCTCTCTGAATTAGTGGGGTGCTGACGCCGGCGTCGATGCCAGTCCGTCCCGCGGACATCCCGCAGGTTGGCTCGCCGGTGCCGGCAGTTCCGACTCTCCGTACACATGTGCCGCAATGGCCTTCGCCACATCGGCAGAAAACTCTTGCTGCATGACACGCACAACTTTGGCTGTCGCCTCACGATCCGACAGATGGCCTTCCTTTCCACCCTTCGACAGGGCGCCGACCACCCGTTGGCTGGTCAAATCGACGACCTCGAAATCGCTGCACCATCGCACGAACTTGAACTGCGGGTCTCGCACGTCGATCGGCCATACCCTCACGACACCCCGCACGAGCAGCTCCGGAGACGGACCGCTGGAATCGCCGTTCACTAAACGGTCCCCTCTCCAAGGCCGGCTCGTGACTTGCAACCCTTCCTTCAACAATCCCTCCGTCAAAGCCCGTTGCGCCGGCTCAGTCTGATCGCCGGTCACCACAACCGCCAGCACCAGATTCGTCGCAAGAAACTGTTCGAGTTCCTGCGTAAGTTCGCTCACGCGGTAAGCTGCGGCAGTACCCTGCCCACTCGGTCGAATCACGCGAAGATCGGCATTATAGGTTTCCCGCAGCACAAGATTTCTGACAGCCCGTCTCAGGGCTCTGGCCCGTGCCAGCTTATCAGAAGGCCGCTGCGCCTCCTCCACATCGTTGCCGATCGATCGGTCCAGCTCGGTAATCCGTTCCATGAACGATGTCTCTGCCTGAGGCCGATGCATTCCCGCCAAGGCATAGTGGAGCCCTTTCTGTACATCGGCCCACCGATCGACGATCCGGACGTTCTCCAACACCTTGTCGGTCGATACACGGGTCAGATTATCGAGCGTCAAACGCCGTTCAGCGCTGCTGTGCCCTCGCTGCTCAATCACCAGATACGACTCCCAGTCTTTCGCCTGCGCACTCACCTCGGCTTTGAAAATTCTGGCCACCGCTGCATAGGCACGATCCTCCGCTGCCGCGCGACTCTCCGCCTGTCCCACGCCGACGAGATATTGGCCTGATGGATAGACATCGCTCACCCCATCGATCCAATCCGGTTTCGATTGTCCTCCAAACCATGCGCAGCCGGAAAGCACAACTAACGCCATCAGCATCGTCCCGATCCGGCGCACGAATCTCAATCCGTCTTTCATGGCATCACCCGTTGAAGCAGCACAGCGGTTTCACCAGGCCCGATGGACAGGGTCTGCATGGCTTCAGGGGGCAAGGGACCATGAGACCCGCCGCCCGACTGGCTCTGCACCTGGTAACGCCCTGGTGGAACCCAGACCCGAGCAAGATGGATTTCATCGGGCAACGTCTGCCAGCTCCGCTTGTCGGCTTCTTCCGATGCCACGGCCAGTCCTTTCGCCAGCAACCCCACCAGAAGACCGACCCACGGCCCTGCATCTTTCCCCGCTGCTTGTTGCGCGGCTCTCGTGGTCCCCTCTGCCAGCGCGAACTTCGTGGCGGCACGAGAGAGTGCCTTCACGGTGATTCCAGCCATTCGTTCCGAGAGCGCCTTATCTGCTAGGGCCGTCACGTTATGTACCAACTCAGTGTTCAGCGTCACCCGCGTGCCATTCTCACCCTGGATGAGACTCACCGTATCGACAGGGACTTGGGTCTTTTGCGGAACGAGCCGTGGCAACGCCACGCGAACGACGCGCCCGTTCAGTCCGTACAAAACCGTATCCACTCCCCGATTGGATAGCCGATTCGCCTGCGACAACCCGCGATTGAGAAGCACCAACTGGAGTGCGTCGAGACTGACCGGCAGGTCAAGAAACTGATCCTCCTTGCGTGGCGCCCGTCCATTATAACTGATCACAACAACTTGAGCGAGCTGTTGCAACGACTGACTCGTCTCCCACTTCGTATCGGGAAACAGACGCCGGTACTCGGCCAGTTCTTGTGTGAAATGCAGTGCCTCAGCCGTTCGTAACAAATCCTCACGCAACTGGGACGGAACGGCCGTGTACGACCACGCGCGGGTGGCATCAAAGGTCTCATAGGCCTTCCGATAGGCGATGAACGCATTATTCACATCGCCGGTGCTTTCATAGAGGATGCCGCTGAGATACCGCGCAAAACCGTCCTCCCGATAGGCCCCCTTCTCCTTGGTTCGATCCGACAGGACATTGAGCCGGTGGTCGATACGCCGAGCCTCCACCAGCGCATCCTGCCACTGACCCAGTGCCGTATAATTGAGCGCCTTCAGCACATTGACCAACACCTGTTCGTACGGATCGCCTTCATAGGCCAGCGCCGTATCATTCGTCATGAACGCGAGCGCTTCTGTTCGAATCTTTCGCGTGTAGAGACGATCCAGTTCCTCCTCAGCCTGTTCCAATACAATGTTGCTCTGCTGATAATCGCCGGCGAGTTGAAGAAGCATCCCTCGATCCATCCCATAGAGCACCAGGCTTTTTTCGCCGTACTCCTTTTCAGTCCGCTGGACAATGGCGTCGGCGCCTTTGGGATCGTTGGCGCGCAGGCTTGTGTCGATGAGGAGATATCTGTTGACCGCGGGGCCGCATCCGGCAAGCAGCACGAAGGCCAGCGCGGCAAAAAGAACTTGGGTGGAAATAACAATGCCCCACCGTGCCGGAAGACAGGCGGTGGGGCATGAGACAAGAGGGCTCA
>JANNIV010000423.1:0-3068 GCA_031405355.1 Nitrospira sp. | reverse complement strand
CTGCGGGGTACTTGCGAAATTCTCTGAAGCCACTACCCTCCTTCGCCAAGGCTACGGAGGGTTCTCCCCGCCTTCATCCCCGTAGCGAGCTACGGGGTATTCGGCGGAGGAGAATAAACACCAGCTGTCACTCATGTGTATCCGTTCCCCGGTCTTCCCCGCTCCTGGACGCTGCGAATTTCGCCTTCCATGGAAGGGCATCTCATTGCGCAGAAAGATTTCAGCATGATGCAGATGCCGCTCCACCAAACCGCGTAACATTCAGTTTCGCTCCGACGTTCCCCCTCTCTCCGGATAAGCTCTTCTCCCGTACGCCACTCTTGTGATAGAACAGCCCGCGGACTAGCCCGCATTATTCACGTGCAGACGGGGACAGGCACAAAAAAGAAGGGTGCCAGTCCCCCCAATCTCGTCCCCAGAGGAGTCATCGCCCTATCGTGTCTGAACCGACTGGCGCTTCAAACTTTATCCGCGACGTTGTGACTGCCGATCACGAAGCCGGCAAACACGGCGGCCGAGTCGTGACGCGCTTTCCACCTGAACCGAACGGCTATCTCCATATCGGACACGCGAAATCTATCTGCCTGAACTTTGGTTTGGCACACGATACTCCGGGCGGCATCTGCCATCTGCGATTCGACGATACCAATCCGACCACCGAAGATCCTGAGTACGTCCAGGCCATTCAGGATGATGTTCGATGGTTGGGGTTCGACTGGCAGGACAAGATGTTTTTTGCCTCGGATTACTTCGAGCAGCTATACGATATTGCCGTCCGGCTGATCCGTAAGGGCAAGGCCTACGTCGATACGTTGACGGCCGAAGAGATGCGTGCCTATCGCGGCACACTCACTCTGCCGGGAAAGAACAGCCCCTCCCGTGACCGTTCGATTGAGGAGAATCTTGACCTTTTTCGAGCCATGCGAGCCGGGGAGTTTGCCGACGGCACCCACGTCCTTCGAGCTAAGATTGACATGGCATCCCCCAATATCAACCTGCGCGACCCAGTTCTCTATCGCATCAGGCACGCGGAACATTATCGGACAGGGAGCACCTGGCGCCTGTACCCGGCCTACGACTATGCGCATCCCCTCTCGGACGCGATCGAGGGGATCACCCACTCCATCTGCACCCTGGAATTTGAAGATCATCGGCCTCTCTACAATTGGGTCGTCGAGCAGGCTGAAGCGCCGCACCAGCCGCAGCAAATTGAGTTTGCTCGCTTGAACCTCACCTATACCGTCTTGAGCAAAAGGAAGCTGCTCGAGTCGGTTGAGAAGAAGCTGGTGAGCGGATGGGATGACCCACGACTGCCGACGATCAAAGGACTTCGCCGCCGCGGGTACACCCCGGAAGCGATTCGGGCCTTCTGCGACCATATCGGCGTCGCCAAGCGCGAGGCCATCGTCGAGATGCAGCTGCTCGAGCACTTTATTCGCGAAGACCTGAACAAGCGCGCCCCCCGAGTGATGGCCGTGTTGCGTCCACTCAAAATCATCCTTGATAACTATCCGGAGGACCAGTCCGAAGAATTGGAAGCCGTCAACAATCCGGAGGATTCGTCTGCAGGGACGAGGAAAGTCCCCTTCTCACGCGTCCTCTATGTTGAGCAGGACGATTTTCGTGAAGATCCGCCCAAACAATTCTTCCGGCTCGCCCCAGGACGCGAAGTGCGGCTCCGGTACGCGTACATTATTAAATGTGTCGGAATGACGAAAGATCCGCAGACCGGCGAGGTCACCGAACTCCATTGCACCTACGACCCCACGACAAAGAGCGGCGCTTCACAGGAACAGCGCAAGGTCAAGGCTACCATCCATTGGGTCTCTGCGGCCCATGCTGTGAAAGCGGAAGTCCGTCTCTACAACCCCCTCTTGGTGATGGATCTTACGAAGATGCCGTCAGACCACGATTGGACAACCTATCTCAACCCCAACTCATTGGAGCAAATCATGGGTTGCCTGGTTGAGCCCAGTCTGCGGCAGACAGTGCCAGGCGCGCGGTACCAATTCGAGCGTTTGGGATACTTCTGTACCGATCCTGATTCAGCCTCCGGCGCACTGATATTTAACCGAACTGTGTCGCTTAAAGACGCCTGGGCCAAGATCGAAAAGGCTCAGCCACCTCGGTAACAAGCCGCCGCGACACATGAGATCGGCCCCAGTTGGTTCCTGACTGATTTTCAGGCTCAGCATAGTATAATGCTGGGCATGATCTGTCCCCTCTGTCACCAACCCAGCATCTGGGAAGGCAATCCCTGGCGCCCCTTTTGCTCGGAACGATGTCAATTGACCGATCTCGGCGCCTGGGCAACGGAACGGTATCGCATTCCCGGCTCCACGCTCACAATGGACACCTCGCTCCCAGACTCGTTGGAGGGAGTCGATGACACAGAGGCACAGCAAGACGATGAAGCTCCATAGTCCATGAACAGATCCTCCCCCTTCCCACAGCACCCGGTAGTACGCTCCACCTAATAATTCCATTGGCGGCACCTGATAAATAACATTTGCGCGAGCCGCTGATTGGCGCCGGCCTTGTTCACACCGTTTCGGGGTTGGCAAGCCCAGAGTATCTTGCTATGGTCACGGTCGAATCAGGCCCTCTCACAAAGGAACATGAGCCATGCTGTTGACCCAAGGCTACGCCGCGATGACCGCTAAGGCCACCCTGCAATCATTTTCGTTCGAGCGGCGTGAGGTCGGCCCTCAGGATGTGCTCATTACCATCACCCACTGCGGCATCTGCCACTCGGATATTCATCAAGCCCGTGACGAATGGGGCGGATCGATTTTTCCCATGGTGCCAGGTCATGAAATCGTCGGCATCGTGGCGCAAGTCGGTTCTGCGGTGAAAAAATTCAAGACCAGTGACCGCGTTGGCGTTGGCTGCTTCGTCGATTCCTGCCGAACCTGCCCCGCCTGCCGTGAGGGATCGGAGCAGTATTGCGAAGCCGGCATGCTCCTCACCTATAGCGGCCGCGACAAAGACGGCCTGCCGACGCAGGGCGGTTACTCTACGCAGATTGTCGTGGAGGAGGATTACGTGCTGCGGATTCCCTCAGCCCT
>JANNIV010000422.1:0-9170 GCA_031405355.1 Nitrospira sp. | reverse complement strand
GATCGAGACGTGGGTCGTCACAAACATGATTCGGAGCGGTCCGCCGACAATCATCATGCCGGACTCCTGTGTCTTGGTCAGGTCTGCCAGCAGTTCCGTATGGCCGGGGAAATGACAGCCGGCCATGTTGATCGCTTCTTTATTGATCGGTGCTGTGACGATGCCGTCGATACAACCGAGCTGGGCCAGTTCAACGGCCTTTTCAATGAACAGCACGGAGGCCGCTCCGGTTTCAACCGCCGCAACTCCACGCGAGAACCGCCCAAGGGGACGATCGAGTGGGTCCAGCACGGCCAGGTCACTCAGGCGCGGTGGCTTAGGGTCGTGGCCCTCCACGCGAATCACGTTCATCTTGAGTTTCAGACTCTTGACCGCCTGTTGCATCACCGGAAACGAGCCGATGACAATTGGACGACAGAGTCGTCGCACCTTTGCCAGAGCCAAGGCCTTCGCAATGACCTCCGGGCCAATCCCCGCCGGATCTCCCATGGTGATGCCCAATAGCGGGCGGGGTTCGCGGGAGGGTTTGTTTTGTTTATTTGGTTTATTTAGTAGGAACTTCATTGATTCGCTCTCCGTTAAAACCAAACCAACTCAATAAACAAAACAAACCAAAAAAACCAGACAAACCTTCCCAGCCGCTCACCAACCATAGAGATACACCACATACCCTATATAAAGGATGGCGCTGCCGCTCAGCAACCAGGGTCGCCAGAGAGCGCCCCACGTAGCCTGCGCCAATAAGAACGTAGCTGCGGTCACGGCAAGTACCATGGTAATCAATGCCGTCGTCGCCAATGTCCAGTCCGTGCCCAGGAGCCCGATCGAGACCGGGATTGTACCCTGAAAGACGATCGCACCGGTGACATTCCCTACCGCCAACCGATCCTTCTTCCGGTAGAGCCAGAGAAAACTGTTCGACATCTCAGGCAACTCGGTCGCCAGGGGTGCGACGAGGAGGGCCAGGATTAATGGGGAAATCGACAGGGCTCCTGCAATTGTTTCTGCGGCGAGCACAAAGAGATGCGCGCCGAGCGCAAGACCAGCCAAGCCAATGACTGCCTGAAGACCGATGAGTCCAAACGATGGGGTTGCCACCTTCTTCGCAAAGAGCAGCGGCTCAAGCCCACCGCCCTCGCCTCCCTCCTCATCAGTCTCACTGAACTTCAGCTTGACGTAATAGAGATAGAGGCCTATCAACCCGACGGCGGCGACGGCATGCGCCAGTCGAGACGGAATAAACACACAGGCCAACGCGACACTGTAGGCCGCTACAAAAAATGAGAGGTCGCCCCTCACATCACGATAGTTCAACCGAAAAGCGGCGGTTCGCTTCCCAAGTTTGGCGTAAACCACCAGCAAGATGGCCAGGATGGGGATCACCAGCGTGGTCAGCATGAAGGGGGCGCCAAGAATCGCGCCCAACCCCACCTCCGCTTCGGCACGGCTGGCCCCGAAAAAAATGGCAATGACTGGGATGGAGGTTTCGGGAAGTGTGGTGCCGATGGCCGCCAACACGCCGCCGACCGCGCCTTCGGACAAATTGAATCGCTTGCCCACCCACTCAATGGCGTTCGTAAAGAGCGTGCAGGCGCCCAGCGTCACCGCGACAGAAACAAGGAAGAGAAGGGTATAGAGGAGGACCGTCATCCCCGGCCCGTTGGCCTAGCGACTCGCTGTTTGGCATAGGCGAGGGCCGCGTCTTCGAGCACGTCTTTTACGGGGCGGCCCGTTCGTTCGGCTATCCGCTTGCAATCGAGATATTCCGGAGCCGCTTTGGCCGCAGTCTCACTCACATCGGCGATCTTCATCCGAACAATTCCACCGCGCACCTTCACCGAGACAAATCGCCGGGGAAGAATCTGTCGCATGACCTCACGAATCCGGACTCCCAACGTTGTCGTTTCCTGAAACAAGACATCAAGAATCCGATCCATCTGCGCCGAAGCCGCGAGACAGGTCAGAACGATGCCGGGCCGTCCACGTTTCATGATGACCGGCGTCAGCGTCACATCGAGCGCCCCGCGCGCGAATAACTGTTCCATCACATACTCATACGTTTGCGGGTTTACATCGTCAAGGTTCGTTTCAACCTGCAGCACCGTATCCCGTTCTCGCGCTCCTCGGGATGACGGTTGCGCGAGAAACACCCGCAACGCGTTCGGCCAGCCGTCGGGATCGGCATCGCCCGCTCCATAACCGATAGCCGTCGGCGTCATCACCGGCATGGGGCCGAACTCAGATGTCAGCGTACGCAACAGAGCCATGCCGGTCGGCGTGGTGAGCTCACGGGAAGGGCCTGCGCTGTATATCGGAATTCCCTTCGCCAGAATGGCAACCGCGGGACCAGGTGCCGGCAGGATCCCGTGAGCCGATTGCAGCGTCCCAGCTCCCACGTTGACGGGAGATGACGTCACACGCGTGACGCCCAACAAATCGCAGCAAATCAGTCCACCGACGATATCGACAAATGAATCCAGGACCCCCACTTCATGGAAATGGACGTGGTCCTTAGCCACGCGATGAGCATGTCCTTCCGCTTCGGCTAATCGATCGAACACCGATCGGCTTTGCTGCTTGATCTTGTCGGGAATTCGACTCGCGGAGAGTATGGCATGGATCCGATGAAGGGAGAGCGGCTTGCGCAATCCTGACGTGATCACGACATCCACTTTCGTGGCGTGGATCGCCTCTCGATGCACCCGCCGCTTCTTTAGCGTAAACCCTGAAAGCCTGAGCCGTTTCAGCCCGCTCACCAAGTCGGGAAACGGGACTCCCGCGTCTACGAGCGCGCCGAGGATCATGTCGCCGCTGATGCCGGAATAACAATCGAAATGGAGATGCGCGCCCACGTGCGTCCTTTCCCTACTCAATACTTACCGCGCCCATATTACCCAAGCTGCCTGCGAACGGCAATCGGCTCGTCGAGGCGAGACTGGCGACGATTTGAGGTTCGAGGCTTTCGGAACTTCGAACTCAGAACTTCGAACTTCTAATCCCCGCCCGTCTCGCCTGTCACGCTTGAATACATTGACAGCCTACCGACGCTGTGCTATCCCCACTACACTTGCCCGTCGTTTGGGCACTTCGCAACAATAGGCTAGTGACGCGCTAATCCCCTATGACAATCTGCCGGTCCCTCCTCACTCCCCGCTCAGAGTCATTCGGATCGTGGAGTGGTCGGGCCGTCTGGGTACTGCTCTGCGCCACGCTGCTGCTCCTGGCCCCGCCTTACGCCTTAGCAAAATCGAAACCCCACCGGGCTCCACGCCCAGAGCCTGAGCTCAAGATTCTCGATCTGAACGTCTCCCCCAACCCCTACACAGTCTCATCCGGTCCGTTGCAGTTTTCCGCCTTAGTCCAACTGCCCAAGGAACTGGATGGCGCGACACTGCTGGAGGTCTCTTCGTTCATTACGTCACCATCGAAAAACTCACTGCGTTTTCTGACCGCGCGTAAACCACTCGATCCGCACACCGCCTCAACCGACGGCGCAGCCCCTCCGCACGTTTCTGTCCTCCTGACGTGGGATGGGTTGGATCAGAAGAAAACCCCGGCGGGAGCGGGACTCTATCACTACGAAGTGCGGGCCAAGTTGCTGGCGAACGGCGAGAAAGGTCCCAGGACGCAGATGGTTGCCTGGCCGAAACGGGGAACGATAGAAGTGAGATAAACCTCGACGGGACGCGCGAGACAGGCGCGACTGGCGGGAAAAGTAAGATCTATCGCTCGTTCAGCATCTACCTTTCGCGCTTTTCCAGCTCGTCTCGCCCTTCGCGCGCCTCGCCTAAGAGGTTGATCCGGTGCGCAAGACAGCCGGCCCCGAACCCGTTGTCGATGTTCATCACCCCGACTCCCGCCGCGCAGGAGTTCAACATCGTCAGCAACGCAGCAAGCCCGCCGAAGCTTGCGCCGTAGCCCCGGCTCGTCGGCACAGCCACGACTGGGCAGGGAACTAACCCGCCGACCACGCTCGGTAACACCCCGTCCATCCCGGCCACCACCACCACCACCCGGGCTTGCAGCAGCCGGCTCTGACGCTCCAGCAACCGATGAATGCCGGCCACGCCCACATCATAGAGCGTCTCAACCCGACTCCCCATCACCTCCGCTGTGACTTTCGCTTCTTCCGCGACTGGAATATCTGAGGTGCCGGCGGTAATCACCAAGATATGCCCCTGTAACTGCCGCTTAGGGTCACGGATCGAGACGATGCGTGCCTCGTCATGATAGACCGCTCGACGATCAAGCCGTTTGATAAGCGTAGCCACCTGGCGGGTCGCGCGCGTCGCCAACAGTGGGCGATGATGTTTCAACAACGCTTTCGCAATGGCGCGAATCTGGGGCGATGTCTTTCCCTCGCAGAAAATGACCTCAGGAAATCCCTGCCGTAACGATCGGTGGTGATCGATCGAGGCAAATCCAAGATCTTCATAGGGCAAGGTACGGAGCTGCCCGATAGCCGCCTCCACAGGCAAGGTACCAGCTCGCACTTCGGTCAACAGACGTGTCAGCGCCTCAGGATTCACGGCTGTCCTTTCTCCGGCTTTGCATCACGCTCCATCAGGTCCGTCACCGCCTTCCGGCACGATTTCCCCTCAAACAATGCCGCGTTGATCTCCTGCACGATCGGCATGTCGACCCGGTGGCGCCGCGCGAGTCCTAACGCTGCTTTCGCCGTCCGCACACCTTCGGCCACGGCCTGCATGTTTCCGAGAATCGTCTCCAGCCGCTCGCCCTTTCCCAGTCTTACGCCAACCATGTGATTCCGGCTCAAGGATCCGGTGCAGGTCAACACCAAGTCGCCGACGCCGGACAGTCCGTAGAACGTTCGTGGATCAGCGCCCATTGCGACGCCCAACCGCACCATTTCCGTTAATCCACGCGTAATCAACGCAGCCCGCACATTATGCCCGAGATCCAATCCATCCACCACGCCGGCTGCGAGCGCCATCACGTTCTTGAGCGCGCCGCCGAGCTGGACGCCCAGCACATCGTTGTCGGCGTACACTCGAAAGGCCGGTGTCATCAACACGGTCTGGAATGTCTTGACCAGCTCCTCGTCACTCCCGGCTAAACAGAGCACTGCCGGCTTCCCTGCGCTGACTTCTGTCGCGAAGCTCGGACCGGACAACACCATGAGATCCCGGTGCATAACAGGAGGAAGCACGTCGGTCATGACCTGAGTCATCAAATTCAATGTATCTTCTTCAACCCCCTTCGTCGCGCTGACGAACGGGATCGGGGTGGAAAGGGACCGGACCAACTCGCGCAGCACAGGACGTGCCACGTGGGACGGCACCGCAAAAATCAGCCCCTCGCACTGCTCGGTAAGTTCGGACAACGATCCGGTCGCAACGAGCGATGGGGGAAGCGCCACACCGGACAGGAAGACCGGATTCTCGTGTTTCCCGTTGATCGCAGCCACGACCTCTCGCTCATAGGCCCAGAGCCGAGTTTCGAGACCTTTCTCCGCCAGATGTTTCGCCAGGGCCGTACCCCAGGCACCGGCCCCGATGACTCCTATTCGACTGATAGTCTGCATGCAGTGGATCCTAGCAGGAGGCTAAAACTGGTTCATCTGGTTGGTCTGGTTCATCTGGTTTATTTGGCTTGTCTCGTTTGTTTGGTTGAACAAGATCAACTAAATGAACAAAACAAACCAGATGAACTAGAGCAACCAGTCAAGGGCAGGCGGATTATAGGAACCGGTTCTTTCACCTGTCAATGAACGAGAGACGGTCTTTGAAATCCATCACGCCAGGCGAGGCTCCACTGCGCTAGCAAACCAGCGCAGTTCCGTGTAGCCTAGGAGCCATCCATGAAACTCTGTCCTTCTTGCCGACGTGAACTCCCGGAGATTAGCCGCTACTGCTCGCAGTGCGGTCAGCGGCTGCATGCAGACCTGGTTGAGCCCCCCACGCCACCTCCGCCACCCGCGACATCTGGACCGGGACAGCTCAACATCGAAGTGCTGTATGGCATGGTGGCAATGCTATCCCTCGCGATCCTCTTCCCACCCTGGGAAACCCCGCCGTCACAGGCTCCCGAATTCCTCGGCCTGCATTTCATCTTCTCGCCCCCCACAGCGGATGCCATGGTGAGCCGACTGCTGCTGACAATCGAACTCGTCACCATCGCCATCGCGGGGCTGTATGGATCTTTCTTCTTCCGGCAAAAACCCTGAGCAGGATGCCTAGAAACCGTGAGGTGTAAAACTCGCGAGAAAAGCGGAACGGGCGAGATCGAGTGAATGTTCTAGTGTTCGAACTCCCAACCTTCAGCCTTCAGCCTGGGCCAGGATGCGACTTGGAACGTGAGGCTATCCATACCACCGAACGTCTTGCTTGGTGGTAGACTTGGCGGCAGAATCGTCGCAGGAGAGCGGAACGGCTGCGAGCACGGCATGGACCAGCTCTGTCAGGGCCTTAACAGAGAAAGGTTTCTGGAGAAACGGGACGTGATCGGTGACAACGTTGTGCGCCTTCCTCTCGTGGTACGACAGGCTCGACATTAAGATCACACGGAACGTCTTCTTCATGGCCAGGGTGCGTTGGATGACATCCTGACCATGGACCCGCGGATAGGGATTTTTGTCGGCGGCAAGTTGAAAGCCTGGCGGAGCCAGCATGAGATCGGTCAGCAACAGGTCGATTGGCGCTTGATGAGTCGCCAATATCTTTAACGCCTCCGAACTGCCTTCCGCTTCAAGAACAGTAAACCCTTCGGTACGGAGCGTCTTGACGCAGATCAACATCGTTGATGGGTCGTCGTCGACAACCAGGATCGTTTTCCTGTCGGAGGAAGAGAGAGACGCTTGAGTATCCATATACAATCTCCAGGCTAGGCAGATACCGACAGTCTGAACTGACCGTCGGTATCTGTATATATTCGATGCTCTAGGTCTCTATCGGTCTGAGTTCGAGAAACTTAAATGAGGGAATCTGGCAGGTTGCTGGCCGCTGACCATCTTCAGTCGAGGGCCAGCGTCAGACACTTCGCCGAGCCGCCCGATTTCATGAACTCATCGAGCGGGACTGGATGGGGAAGATAGCCGCGCGAGGCCAATAGAGATTCTGTTTCCGGACAACCTGCCGGTAACACGACGTGTTTTCCGACACAGACGGCATTACAGGCGAACCTGAGAGCCTCTGCTTCCGGCGGCACGAGAAGTCTGGAAGGAGCGATCCGTTCGGCAAGAGCCTCTTGCCCATAGCGATCGAAGGCGGGAGGAAAATACAGGAGTTCACCCCCGCTTAATGGGCATAAGCAGGTGTCGAGGTGATAGAACCGATTGTCGACCAGTTCGAGTGGAATGATCTCTCGGTGAAACCAGTCGCTGAGCGTCGGGAACACACGGATATCCGTTCGTTGCCGATAGCCACCAAACCAGGTGCCGGGAAATCCCAGAAGATCCCCGGCCCCCTCGAAGAAACTGCCAGGCTCCAACGTGACGACTTCGTAGCCCTGCCCACGGAACCAGTCCTCAAAATACGCCTCTTCCTTCTGCCGCTCGACATAGCGAAAACGGCTCGGCACCGCTTTACCTCCAACGACAATGCCGGCGTTCGCCGTGAACACCAGATCGGGCAGTCCCGGCACCGGCTTCATCCGTTCCAGAACCGCGCCCACGTCCTGTTCGAGCACCTGCATGAGGTGATGCCACTGGCGGACGGCCTCATCTGAATTGACGGCGTTCGAGCGGCGCATCCACGGATTAATTTCATATTCGATTTTGAAATAGTCCGGCGGGCAGACGAGCAGGCGACTCATGGCCTCCACCCCGGCAGAATGTTAACTGGTTGCTTTGGTTTGTCTCGTTCATTTGGTTGAACGAAGCGAACCAGAGAAACCAGATGAACCAAACAAACCACACTCACAGACGGGCCCCTAACTCGCGCGCCAAGTGCGCAAAAATGATGCGGCATCCATGACCAGCCCGACAGCCTGAAAACTTCCTCGATCCGCAAGTTTCGTCGGGACAGCCGGATTGACATCGACGCAGACGGATGGGATCGTAGCAGGCAACAAATTCCCCGTCGCCACCGCGTGCAATGTCGAAGCGACGAGCAAGGCCATTCCGATACCGGGGATTGCCGCCCGCATGGCTGCCTGGGCTTCCAGTGAATCCGTAATCACCCCAGGCAATGGGCCGTCATCGCGAATCGTACCGGCCATGACGACCTGGACACCCCGTCTGACACAGGCCGCCATAATCCCCGTCTTGACGACTCCCGACCTGACCGCTGCTTCGATGCTGCCGATAGCCCTGATCCGATTAATGGTTCGCAAATGATGTTCATGCCCATGCGGCACGACGCGGCCAGCCGCATGCCCGTAGCCGAGGGACGTGCCATAGAGATCGACTTCCATATCATGAGCCGGCAGCGCATTCCCGCAGAACAAGACATGGATGAATTCTTCATCGATGAGCCATGTTAGCGCCTCGCGCCCTCCGGCGTGAACAATCGCCGGGCCTCCCGCAAGCAGCACCTTGTTGCCAGCTTTCCCCTCCCGGAATCCTATTCGCAACTGCACGAGGCGCTTGGCAATGTCGCCGATGACGCGCCCATGGGGACGTTCGGACGAGACCTGCGATTCCATGAAGCTGAATACGTCGCGGTCACGTGGCCGTTGGAGCGGGGTTACCCTCACACCCTCACGACCGATCACAACCTGATCTCCCTGCTTCACCTCTCCCATCGGAACTGTCCTCGCAGTCAGCCGAACCGAGTCCACGAGAATTCCCAGATCCATCTCGATTCCCTCCACCTCCACCCACTGGTCGCGCACTCGCACCTGGGTGGGTAAATGAGTGGTCGCATAGAACTCCTCTGGAAAGATATCGTCCGCCGGAGCCGCCGCCAGCCGGCAATCCCGTTCATTCTCGACCGACGCGCCGTGGGGTTGAATGGCATGGAGAATCTCGCTGAGCAGCTTCGGAGAGGAAGCCTGTACCATGATTCTAGCCCGCGACGGCTCCTCGCGGGTCTTGCCGATCTGCATATCTTGAAGATCGAACGTTCCGCCCATCATCAAAATCGTGTCCAAAACCTTCGCCAGGATCAACGAATCGATGATGTGGCCTTGAAGCAGGACGGTTTCTTGGTCATGTAACATAAGTCAAACTCCCACTCTTCTATGGATAGGCTCCGCACAGATTCTACCAC
>JANNIV010000421.1:0-9245 GCA_031405355.1 Nitrospira sp. | reverse complement strand
TATACTGCGCAAGAATTTTTCTTTGTAAGGAATCTGGAAGACACATGTCAGTCATGACCGAGGAACGGCAACAGATTCAGCTAGAGCTTGACGGGTTAAAACGAACGCTGGAGTGGACAGAGATTCAGCAAGAACAGCTGTTGGATCGCTTGGATATGCTTCGGCTCGATAACACTCGCCTGCAAGATCGCGTCGAAGAGTTAGAGCGTCAGGTGGAAGGGCTGAAACAACAACAGCCGATGTTCTAGCCTCATTACTCATGGCGGTTCACCACACCATCGCATAGAAGCCAAACGGGAGCTGCAAGCGGATTATCCTCTCGTCTCTCTGCTCGTTCGTATGATTCATGAGCGCTTCTATTGTAATCGGCAGTCTTCTCCTCTAACGAGCCTTCGACCAATGGGCTCACCTCTCTGATCCTCATCGTTCCTTGCGAGTATGCATTGGGTGGTGAGGGGCTTGTGCGTCGATTTTTTGACGCGGTTCAGTGATGGCTCATACACCTCCATGAACAATGTGTGAGAGCTTCTGATCTCCGTATTTCTTGCTTGAACATTGGCAAATGTGGCAGAAGCGCCCATGATGTGGGCTTGTTCCCTATCATGATCCGTCAGGGCCATCGAGCGTTCACCCGATGAAATGCCATGTTGTAAATATTGAAGACTTACGCTGGCTGCTGGGTCATACCGGCGGGTTTCGAGGCGGGTATGTCACGGACGTGCAGGTGTCCAAACGACGGCTGCTGGACGAAGCCTCGGGGCGAGAAGTGCCGGCGGGGACCACGGTGACCGTGGTGATCCGCTATCGTATTCACCAGATGTATCGGGTCGCGAAACTGACGATGACCGGTGTCACAGATTTTTCGATGTTTGAACAGGAAGGGGCTGATTGTTCGACACTGGGAGTGATCCAAGCGGAGCTCAACGAAGGCAAGCTCCGTTTCTGGTTCGATCCGCAGGGCGAACTTTATGTGGTATGCGATGAAGCGCAGCTGGAGGAAGTGGCGGCACCGAGCCTCGAACCCTTGTCGTTAGAGCAGGTGGCGCAATGGACATTTCAAAGTGGAATGCCGGATTGGCCGACAATCACATGGCTTTTGGCCGAGCTGGATGTGGCGGGTGTTCCCTGTGTCTGGCGGGCCACGACTTCGTTGCCCGGGCGTCACCCTGCTATTCAGTGGGAAGGGGATTTGATTCCAGCATCAATGCAGGGGGCAGCGACTGTCGCAGGGGTTCACTGCATGTTGTACAGACCACTCGATGGGCCTGGATTTGGCATGGTGTTGCGGGTTCGTGGGGTTCAGGACCGCCGCACTGGTCAGGTGCTCTCGCTCCTGGCTGACTTGATTGCCCGGCGATTCTCCGGTCAGTGCTTAGTGGGCAATACGATCATGTCTGGTGAAGACTGGCAGAATTGGAAGTCATTCGAGCAGCAACGCAGGGTTGAGGGATAGCATTCGTATTATGGAGGTGAGGTGGACGTGGGTGAAGTCAGTAGGCTGTTCAAAAAGACCGTTCAGCAAGGCCGCAGCGAGTGAAGGGCCGAGGCGTACCCTTTGGGTACGTTGAGGGTCTGAACGATGCGAGAACGAAGCTGGCGGGATTTTTCAACAGCCTGCTAGCCCAGCGCTTGCCCGCTGGCCTGTTCAGAAAGACGGGAGCCGTTGATGTGTGCGTAGCCTACGGCGCCGTTGCCGTTTTTCACGCCGTTGACATGTGCCTTGCCGTTCACGTTCTTCTTGTTCACACATTCCACCAAGGCCCAGAGTCGCAACGGATTCACATGCTGCTTCCGGGTGACGTGCAGCGGCGTTCCGTCCAGCACAGTCTGAAGCGCCAGGTCCGTCCGCCATCCTAAATGTTTCGTGAGCGGGGACAGCACTTTTTCTATGGCGGCGATGGCCTTATTGTCGTTGCTGAAGTGATTCAACATGATGATCCGTCCGCCGGGTCGGCAGACGCGGATCATTTCGCTGACGACCTTGCGATAGTCCGGGACAGCGGTGACGACGTAGGCTGCGACAACTGTGTCGAAACTGTCGTCTTTGAACTCCATTGCTCCGGCATCCATTCGGTGCAGTTGCACATGGTCCATCCGGTGCTCTGCCGCTCGCTGCTTTGCTTGGTCCAGCATTCCTTCTGAGAAGTCGATCCCGACGATCCGGCAATGGCGGGGGTACATCGGCAGGGCCAACCCGGTTCCGACTCCCACTTCGAGGATTTCTTCATCCGGCTGAACGTCCAGGTTGCGAATCACCGACTGGCGTCCTTCGTGAAACACTTTCCCGAAAATTCGATCGTAGATCTTGGCGTATGAGGTATAGACGCGCTCGACCTTCGCTAAATCCATATCACCTCCGACTCCACATTAAAGGCGACTTGCGCTCCTCGGCCAGCGAGGGATGCGCCAACTGCCGCAACTACTTAGGGGTAAACTCTTTGTGCGGCGGAGCACCTGAGTGGAGCGAGGGGACCCGCCTGATCAGCACCGAAGCTACAATAGCCAACTCACCGGGACGAGTCAATAGATTATCTTAGGCCCATCCCTTGATTCATCTGCGCACCTATGGGATAGGTACCGGCATGATTCTCGCTGGCTTTTTCGCCGGTGCCATGTGTCTCGGTCTCATAATCGGAGACTGGCTCTACTTCGTGCGCCTCACGCCGGATGCCGGTCGGTATGGATGCGGAGTGGCGCGCACGCAGGATCGATTTACTCATACCACCCTGGCGCAGATGGCCGGCCGGTTCGATGCCGGCGGTATCTTGACGTTGCCGCATGGAACCGCCCGGTTGTACCGGGATGTGAACCAGATTGTGATTCGCCAGAAATACCGGCTGTTCGCCATGGGCTTTCGAACATTGTGGCCGCTGAAAGGGCTGATCTCCCTGTCTCCGGAAGGCGATGCGCTGGCGGTGCTCTGCAGAAAACTCACTCCCTGGTCCTCGGCGCTTTTCACCGGGCTCTGGTTTGCCGTGGTGGCTGTCGGTACGGTGGGGGCGGTGATCTCCTTGTTCATCGAGGGAGAAATGACGGCGCCCGGTGGAGCGGTGTTGGCGTTCGGGATTATAGGGTTGGGAGCTGTTTTTTTACTCTCAGGGGCCATTACGGTCGTATTTGCCTATCGGCTGGAGAATGCCCGGCTCATGATGGTGTATCAAGAACTCCGGGAGGCGATCGAAGGGGCCAGGGTGCAGGTGTGAACAAACCCGGTTTGTTTCGTTTGTTTGGTCTGTTTGGTTTTTTTTGGTTGAACGAAACTAACCAGATAAACAAAACAAACCAAATGAACCAAATGAACCAATTCAGGAGAGATACAAATTCAGGAACAGATCGTATTCG
Source organism: Nitrospira sp. (assembly GCA_031405355.1). Lineage (GTDB taxonomy): Bacteria > Nitrospirota > Nitrospiria > Nitrospirales > Nitrospiraceae > Palsa-1315. Next base: position 5,903 of record JANNIV010000421.1, on the reverse strand, counting down.
GCCGGAAGATTCAGGCTGGACCGGTTGCGGGCGAGACCGGCGATGATGCCCCGATGTTTCTTGCTGAGCCCGGACGTTTCAAAGGCCTGGCGAAAGTGCTGCCAGCGCGCTGTAGCATCGGTGGCCAGACTTGCCCGTTCCAACGGCGGCAGAGCGTGAATCGAAGTCGTGAGGGAACGAATGGCCTTCTCCACGCTCTCATAGGGCGGCGCCAGCTTGAGCTGGGCATAGAACGTTTCGAGGTGATGGCGAAACTCCTCTCGAAGCGCCAGGGTATGATCGGTTGGGGGAGAAGTCGGTTCAGACATAGTAATCGGAAGGATGATACGAGAAGCATTGCTGTTGTGACAACAGGCCTGGGCAAGCCTGGTTTGTCTGGTTGATCTGGTCTATTTGGTTTGTTTAGTTCATCGAGTTGGTCTGATTCAACCAAATAAACAAGACAAACCAAACAAACCAAATCAACCATTTTTAAGAGGAGGTTCTAGTATGAAGCGCATTCAGGGATATGTTCTTGGACTCGTTGTCGTGCTCACCTTGGCCGGTTGTTCGTCCCATCGTCACCATGGGATGGGTGGCGAAGGAAAGGGAGAGGCCTACTGGCAGAAGGGTCAGCAGGACATGGCCGCCTTGATCGATCGGACCGTTAAAGATCAGGAAAAGGCCGGGCAGGTCAAATCGATCGTGAGTGAGATTGTCACGGAGTTGAAGGCCAGCCGCGAGCAGGAGCGCACGGGGCATCGTCGGCTCTATGAGTTGAGCGCAAATTACGCGGCGACCCCGGAAGAGTTTACCAAGGCCCTGGATGACGCAAACAATCGGCGAATGCAGTCGGCAACGAAGATTCTCTTGCTCCGTTTCAGGATGAAGGATCTCATGACGGCCGAGGAGTGGAAGACCTTGTCGGACCAGATGCTGGCCTACAGCAGCCGACATAAACATAGCGAGGCGGGAGCGAAGGCAGGATACTGAAAGGCTAAGGTCGAGGCTAAGGTTGAATCGGCGCGGCCTTGAGCGGTAGGGGCGTCCAGCTCGCGCCGGCATCGGTCGAGCGGTAGAGGCCGCTGCCGTTCGTGCCGGCGTAGAGGAGGCGCGGATCGCGCTGGCTCATCGCAAGGGTACGAATGTTCAGTGAGCCCAGTCCGCTGTTGATAGCAGCCCAGGTCTGCCCGCTGTCCGGGCTTTTCCAGACTCCCCCCGGCCCTCCGATATAGAGGGTTTTCGGCTGGGTTGGGTCGAGGAGGATACTGCTCACGAACAGATCGGGGAGCGATTGCCCGATGCGCTCCCATTGCTCTCCGCGTGTTGCGGTGCGGAAGAGGCCCTTCGTGGTTCCGGCATAGACGATGTCCGGGTTGACCACATCGAAGACAATGACATTGACCCCCAGCGCCATCCCCCCCATCAGCTCCTGTTCGGGAATCAGCCCGTTATTGATTTTCTTCCATTCCGTTGCCGCGTTGTCGGATCGGTAGACCCCTCCCGTCGTTCCCGCATAGAGAACCCGATGATCGCGGGGATGAATGGCGATGGAGACCACGATGTGGACCTCCTTCATCCCCGCCATGCGTTCTTCCCATTCACGCCCGCCGTCTTTGGTATAAAAGGCGCCCACGGTCGTGGCGGCGTAGATCTGGTCGTGGTCTGTCGGGTGAAAAACGAATTGATTGATAAAGGAAACATGTTCTTTGAGTCCGACGTTGTGGGGAAGCCAATGTTGTCCCCCATCAGGGCTCTTGTAGACAGCATCGGCCATCGTGCCGGCATAGATCGTGGCCGGGAATTCAGGATCGATCGCGAGAGTCGTCACCCGTCTGGCGCTGAAACTCGGGAAGCGCTCCCACAGCTGACCCTCGTCGCGTGACTTATAAACGGCATCGTTCGTGGCGACATAGAGGATATTCGGGTTGGTTGGATGGAGCGCGATGGAGACGATCGCCTCGCTCTCTTTCTGGCAGCCGGTGGCGGCCAGGCAGAGGAATATGGAGAGAGCACAAGTGAGTAACCCTGGCTGGATCTGGCGGGCTCGAAGCATGGTCATCATTAGAGAATTGCTTGCTCTGTGAAGATCGGCGTGAGACCTAATCACAGCAGTTGGAGGGGAGTCAAGGTGGTGGTGGCATGAAGACAATAGCAAGCAGTAATAGGCTGCGAGTGAAATAGGGGCAAAAGTGAGAGGGGCTACCAGAGCGGCAGAATTTCCCGGAAATGCACGGCTTGCAAGTTCTCGTAGGCAAGTGACATTCTTGGCAGAACTGCGGTTCCTTGAATAAGGGAACGGCCATGAAAAGGGGATCGCGTGAAGCTATCGTACGAAGATCAAGAGGCGCTGCGGTATGCGAAGGCGCTCCTTGAAAATCCTGGCCTCGCAGCGAAGATTACGGGATTGATCGGCATGCCGATTGAGAAGGCGCTCCAGCTGCTTCCGGGGAAATGGGCACAGGTCGTCAATGAGGCGACAAGGAGGTCGCTGGAGACGGCACTGCAGGCCGCATTGCTGACGCTTGACGACAAACCGCAGGCGAACTCTTGGGAGTTCCTGCACAAGCTTGCAGTGGTGGCGACCGGTGCTGGGGGAGGCGCCTTCGGATTGCTCGGTCTCCCACTTGAACTGCCCCTATCTACCACCATCATGCTGCGCTCTATTGCAGATATTGCACGAAGTGAGGGTGAACATCTCCGGATGCCGGATGCCAAACTGGCATGCCTTGAGGTCTTCGCGCTTGGCGGGCCCAGCAAGAGCGATGACGCGAGCGAATCTGCCTACTTCCTGATGCGTGCAGCTCTGGCGAAATCGGTTTCAGAGGCTGCGGGGTACATTGCCCAGAGAGGTTTGGTGGAGGAGGGCGCACCGGCTATCGTTAGGCTCATCGCACAATTGGCTACGCGCTTCGGCGTGAACGTCTCAGAGAAGGTCGCCGCGCAAGCTGTCCCGGTGATCGGCGCCGCCGGAGGTGTGGTGATCAACGTCCTGTTCATAGACCATTTCCAGGAGATGGCACGGGGCCACTTCATTGTCAGAAGGTTAGAACGCACGTATGACCCGCAGTTGGTGCGGGCGGAGTACGAGCGGTTGTAGTGTTATCGACTAATCAGGTGATGAAGCAGCGGGCGCTCAACACCCAGCCGTGGGCTGTTGCCAGGATATCCTGACAGAGCTGCTCGATCCATGGCTCAATCCGGCAGTTCGCTCAGCCGTCGTTCGAGAAAGCGCGATTGCCAACCCGTTTCGCTGGTTGATTCGGTTTGTTTGGTTCATCTGGTTTATCCGGCTAATCTGGTTCAACCAAATAAACAAGACAAACCAAACAAACCAAATGAACAAGTTAGCCTGTTACATCTTATTGGGAATCCGTTCGGCGTAGCCGGTCAGTTCCATGTAGCCCTGTCCGTGTATGGGCTTTCCTTGTGCCGTGCCGGTGGTCTCGATGGCCCCTTCCCAATAGGTGATTTGTGTGCTGCGTTTGGGGGAGAGTTCTTGCTCGGCCATGCGGGGCACGAGTTCCAGTGAAAGTAGTTGTGAAGGAATGGTGAGGCGCCAACGCTGCGGATAGCGTGCGTGGCTGGTCTGGCTGGTCCAATAACTTGTTGGTTCGAGTGTGAAGTCGCCGATCGAAAGATGGTGCCCCCGGCCGTCTCGGTCGATCAACGTGCCGCTCGAGGCCGGATGGGCCGATCCGTCTGCCCGGCGGAGCCGATAGAGCATGAGTTCCCTCTGGTCGTCGAGTTGCAGGCTGAACCAGTCCCATCCGACCAGATCTTTATCGAGATCGGCGGACCCGAACTCATGGTCCATCCAACTTGTGCCGGTCACGTCGAACGATTCGTTTCCGATCGTGAGTTTGCCGGTCGTGGCCAGTCTGGTGAAGGAATAGTAGTGAGAGGCTTGTCCTATGACCGAGCCTTTGCGGCTGATCCCGTTGGCGCCATGCACAACCAGCGGTTTTCCCGGTGAGACCGTGAATTGGATAGCCATGTCGCCCTCCGCTGCCTGGAGGGTTTGAGTGCCGGGAGCGGCCGATGGCGATTCAGTGCTCCACTGATCGATCCAGACATGGAGCCGATCCTGCGCCGCGCCGGCCTTGCCCAAACCGGCCCGGCTCATCTTGTCCGCATAGTGAAACTGGCTTTTGCTGAGATCGCTGATGGCGAAATGGGCCAGGTACAGGTGAGAGACGGCCCACTTCGACGGCAGGGTTTTCGTCTGTTCGCGCGGCATACCACGGCGGAAGAAGGTGAGTTCATAGCCGAATGGCCGGCCGTCCTTCGCCGTGAGCTGGCCGGTGTAGTACCACCATTCGGTGCGAAATTCTTCATGCGCTCCGTGATCGCGCGGGAACGAATATCGATAGCCTTCCGTGGCGACTCTGAATTCCTCCGCTGTATCGGCTGCGAGTCCTGGCACGACGACTAGCAGACTACTCGCAAGGACTAGGAGGTGTCGGAGATCGTGCAGTAATTTGTGCATGTGCAATGGCCTGACCATGAAGTGGAGGCATCGTCGGGTGCGCTTATACCATGCTCCGGCGTCAGGCACAAATCTCCTGTGTTGATAAGGGTTTTCTTCAACTCGATGAGTGAGCGGTGCTAATTCGCGCCGTTGACAACTTTGTCGGCCATCAGCTATCGTGACTCATGCAGACCGATCATGAGCGAGAGCAACCGGGGCGCGATCAGCCTAACAGCGCGACGCCGTTTCCCATTCCGGCTCGAATTCCGGTGTTCCCGCTCCCGAATGTCGTCCTGTTCCCCAAGACATATCTTCCTCTGCATATCTTTGAGCCGCGCTACCGCGCCATGGTTTCGGATGCGGCAAGGAGCGGGCAGTGTATCGGCATGGTCCTGCTCAAGGATGGATGGGAAACGGACTATTATGGCCATCCGCCCGTGTTTTCGATGGGCTGTGTCGGTCGGTTGGCCAGCGTACAGCCATTGGCCGATGGCCGATCCAACATCCTGCTGCAGGGGCTGGAACGATTTGAGATTGAACGCGAGTGGTACGACCACGCCTATCGTGAGGCGACAATCGCTGTGACGGTTCGAGGCGCAGAGACGTCGCTGGATCCTATGGTCCGCCGGCGTCTGTTCACCACACTGGAGTCCTATCTCCGGTCCCGCGACGATGCGCCGACATGGCAGGAGTTTTTTCGGGAAGAAGTCAGCGACGAGATTTTTGTCAATACTCTGTCTACTTATTTGGAGTGTACGCCCTTGGAAAAGCAGTTTCTGCTGGAGGCCGACAGTCTCCACCAACAAGCCCGCCGTCTCAGCGACCTCATCGAATTCATGATGCACGATCAATCCGACGGAAAGGGCTGGGGCTAATGGATCGCGCCATCGCCATCCAGGTGTCCCAGCTTACGAAGGCCTATGATAAGCATACGGCCGTTTCCGATCTGTCGTTTCAGGTCTATGCCGGAGAAATTTTCGGCCTGCTGGGGCCGAACGGGGCGGGGAAAAGCACCACGCTCAGAACGCTCATCACGCTGCTGACGCCGACGTCGGGCACAGCCAGTGTCTTGGGTCACGATACGGTGCGTGAGGCGGATGTCGTCCGCCGACTTATCGGTTACGTGCCTCAAGAGCGGGCCATCGATCGCTTTCTCACCGGCCGGGAGCATCTTGAACTTCTCGGCGCCCTGTACCACCTGTCCAAGGCCGAAGCAACGAAACGTATCGCCGAGCTGCTGAAGCTCGTGGAATTGGAAGAGGCGGCTGATCGCGCGGCGAAAACCTACTCCGGGGGAATGAAGCGGAAGCTCGACATTGCCTGCGGTCTTTTGCCTGACCCCAAGATTCTGTTCCTCGACGAGCCGACGTTGGGCTTGGATGTGCAGAGCCGGCTCCGGATTTGGGACTATGTGCGGATGTTGAAGGCGCGCGGGATGACGATCGTGATGACG
>JANNIV010000420.1:0-2687 GCA_031405355.1 Nitrospira sp. | reverse complement strand
TTTTTTGTCCGCACGCAGCCGTTCTGCATCTGCCGAGCACTCCGCCTAAGGCGTACCCATCCATCGCTCGCATTGCTAGCCCGACATCGCCGTGGGGTCGTCTTTTATTACTTAAAGAGGTGCATCCTTGTTTCAAGAAATATGGTCAACAGTCCGAGCCTTCTTCCGCGACACCGCAGGGAGTCTCTACCACATTATCGTCGTCGCTCTGAGCGCGGGCATTGCGCTCTTGCTCCCGGCAGGCGCCAAACAGTTTTTGTCGTTCTGGTCTCGTGTCGAACATGACCTGCTCTCGCTCATCGCCGTGGAAATGACGGTGGCGATCCTCCTGATCGCCTGCCTCAACTACTTCCATCGAAGCATACGGGACCGGGCTCTTGCTGCTGTGGCGGCAGGCGCCGGCCTCGTCTCGTTCTTCCCGCGCCGCACGCGGGGAGCGCAACGGCACATCAAGCAACTCAAAGAAGAGCAGGGCACAGGCCGAACCATCTCGGTCATCGGGTCAAGCGGCCACAGCACCTTTGTGGATCAAGTAGGGGGTCTGTCGTCGGTCCTCGACAAATGCCTGGGGGCCAGAATCATGCTGGTGAATCCCTACAGCCAGGAAGCGAGCGCGCGTATACAGGCGATCGGCCATCCCGAGTTCACGTTGAATACATTCCGGGAAGAAGTTCGACAAAGTATCCAGCTCCTCAAGCGGCTGAAGGCCATGGGGAAGGCCGTCAAACTCAAGCTCTACTCGGATTCCCCGTTGATGAAATTGGTGATCCTCGGAGACTACCTCTGGCTCCAGCATTACCATGCCGACCTGGATGTCCAGACCATGCCGGAGTATGTCCTACGGCACAACCGCAAGGACCACGGCCTCTATACCCTCTATGCCCACTACTTCGTGCAGCGATGGGAGAGCGCCGAGATTCCAGAATATGATCTAGACACGGATGAGCTGGTCTATCGCGGTAGAACCGGAAACGAAATCCGGAGAGAGCGGTTTGAAATTGAGACGGAGTCCGAAGAAGTCGGAGCCCTACTGGAACCGCGAGAACTCACCGCCGAACCGGCCCAAATCGGCTGAGCCGATCGAGACTGGCGGGACGGGCGAGCCGCGAGGGTTCGAGGTCCGAAGTTCGAGGTTTTCAGAACTTTGGACTTCGGATCGCGCCGTTCTCGCAAGTCATGCACTTCACGCGCCACGCTCTGTGGTGCTGGCGGACTTTCCCCGCATCCTGGTACAGTACAGTTCTTCTTTATTGGAAAGTCTTTCCCCCCATGTCCATCCAGTGGTTCCCCGGTCACATGAATACGGCGCGCAAAGAAGCCGCCAAGACGATGGAGGCGATCGACGTCGTCGTCGAGGTGCTGGATGCACGCATACCGAGCGCCAGCTGCAATCCGCTGATCGAGGAACTGCGCCTGACCCGCCAACGTCCGAGCCTGAAAGTCCTCAACAAGGCCGATCTCGCCGACCCCGCCGTCACACAGGCTTGGCTCGATCTGTATAATCGTCAACCGGGCGTTAGCGCTGTTGCCCTTTCTTGTCATCATGCGGGCGATGCCGCCAAGCTGCCCCAGCTCTGTCAGCCGCTCGCTCCGCATCGCAACAGCAGCGCGAAGCCGCTGCGTATGCTGATCATGGGAATTCCCAACGTCGGCAAATCGACCCTGATGAACATGCTCCTCAAACGCCGCATCGCTCGTGTGGGCGACGAACCAGCCGTGACCAAAGTCCAGCAGCGCCACAAACTGAACGACCACATGGCCATCACCGACTCACCAGGACTCTTGTGGGGGACCATCAAAGATCCTCACGTGGGCCTCCTGCTCGCCACGGTCAACGCGATAGGCCACAAGGTCGTCGATGACGAAGCGGTCGCCGAGTTTCTCGCCACCATCCTGCTTGCGCGCTATCCAGCCAGGCTCACGGCCCGCTACGGTTTTGCTGTGGAAGGGCTAACGAGTACGGGCGTGATCGATGCCATCGGCAACAAGCGCGGCTGCCTGCTGACGAGGAGCGGAGGCGGGATAGACCGGGACAAAGCGGCAAGGATACTCTTGTCAGACTATCGAAACGGCACCCTTGGTCGCACCAGCTTAGAGACACCGGAAAGGCGGGCAGAAGAGTATGCGCTATAGCAAGCGTGTGAAGAACGGAAAGCCCTTCTCGTGTATGTCGTTCCCTGAGCCAGACAAGCCAGAGCAAGGCGACTCTTTCACAATCAGGCCCTGGCGAAGTCGATAAACCCTCGTTCGACGTCCGTGCTGACAAGCTCAACCCACACCTTATCTCCAACATCCAGGCCACGCTCGCCCGTCACTAGTCTCCCTTCAACCGGTGGCTCAAGGAGCCTGACCCACGTACCTCTATCCGACGCGCCCGTCACGATCGAATCGAAACGCTGCCCAATCCGCGATTGGAGCAATAAGGCAGCGGCAGACTTGCGAAGCTGTCGCTCGACTTTCTCCGCATCGCTCTCCCTTTCGGTACAGTGGTCGGCCAGATACTTCAATTCTTCGGGCTGGTACGGCGTCGACTCGCCCGCCAACGCCGCTTTGATCAGCCGCTGGGTAATAAGATCGGGATACCGTCGGTTGGGAGCCGTGGAATGGGTGTACCCCTTCACGGCAAGTCCGAAATGTTCAGGAGAGCCGTCCTTCGACTGATCCAATACATACTCGCCCCTGCCGAT
>JANNIV010000419.1:0-3826 GCA_031405355.1 Nitrospira sp. | reverse complement strand
CTCTTGAGATAAGTTCATCGGAAGTTCTACCTTTCAAGGACCGGTACACACATCGAGAACGCGATGCGTAGGCGAGTCGAACTCGGTAAAAAATGGAACTCTCCGCCAGTAGTATCGGTTATCTTTTCGGATACTTGAGGGGATTGGGGAGAACCATCAGGAAGAATGTGGCCTATACCGTTCCCTGCTCGATCGCGCTTCGCTTCACGTCGCGCAGCAGTCGTTCGACGATCAGTCGCATGAAGAAGAAGCCCAGCTTCGGGTTCTGGTAGTACAGGCGGTAGATCTGCGCGTCCGTCATCTGGTACAGCTCGCAGTCGGTCTCGCACAGCACCGTCATCGTGCGCACCTTTTCGGCCGAGAACAGGCCGATCTCGCCGATCAGTTCGCCCGGGCCGATGCAGTGGTCGATACCTTGCAGCTTCAGCGTCCCGCTGGCCACGTACACAATCTTGTCGGCCACGTCGCCCTTGCGGAAGAGCACCTCGCCGGCCTTGTGTTTGCGCAGGTGCATGTGCGGCAGGAGCCATTCGGATACCGGCGACTCCACGGTGGCCTGTTCGATCTGCTTCGTCAGCCTGATGATTTCTGCCAGTCGCTTGGCATTGATCGGTAACAGGATCGCATTCAGAATGAATTCGGGCAACAGGATCAGCTCTTCGAAGTTAAAGTGCGTGTGCAATACACTGAAGAGCAGGAGGAGGACGCTGCTGGCCAGCGCCAGTACCCGTAGGGGTACCATGTCTTTCATATAGTGACTGGCGAGATAGAACACGCCACCTAGCATGCCGATGGCGGTGATGATGTCGAAATGCATGGATCTGCTGGTCTATCTTGTTTATTTGGTTTGGTTTGTTTATTTTGGGTGAACCAGATTAACCCGTCTAAAACTCAGAACTCAGAACTCAGAACTTCTCCGCCCCTCTCGCCCGGCTATCCTATTAGATCATGAGCGTTTGATCCTCCTCAAGGACCGTTAAGCCGGGAATAGATAACTCACGAAGTTCGCGCAGGATCTGGTCTTTGTATGCCGGTTTCAGATGGTAGGCATAGACCGATATGTCGTCCCGATCGAGTTTTCTGAATTCCTGCGCAAGCAAATCCGGTGTGAGATGTTTGCTGATGCGGGCGAGTTCATCCATGGAATTTGGATAGGAACATTCGATAAAGGCGGTTTTGAGGTGCGGGATTTGTTTCGCTTCGTGCCACAGCTCGTCAGTGGAATAGGTGTCTCCGCTATAGACAAAGGCAGAGGACCGATCTTGTACGATAAATCCTGTCGTTGGCACGGTGTGATTCACCAGGATAGGCGTGATGTCGACTCCTGAAAACGAGTACGTCGTTCCAGGCTTCAGATAGGACGAAGTAAATGTCGGGCGCTCCGGCGTAGGGATGCGAAAAAAATCGGGATACACATCCGTATTGAAGATGTGGCGGCGCAGGCCCTGTAGCACTTCAGGGAGACCTGCCACAACGATCGGGGCGTCCATTTGCTCGCTCAGATTGTCGGCGAGCATGGGGAGCCCTTTAATATGATCGAAATGGAGGTGTGAAAGAATAATGTGACGGATCTGCCCCTGCTCGCGCAATGAGAGCTTGCTGGCCACAGTCCCGGCGTCAAGAAGCAGCGTCTCGTTCAGTAAGAAACTACAGGTATTGCAAGTGTGAGGCCCGGTGGCCTGTTGCAGAAGGGTATCAGAACCATGACATCCGAGAATTCTAATATCCACGCTGTAGTCTCCGATATCTGGTCTGTCTGGTCTGTTCGGTCTATCTGGTCTGTTCCGTCTGTCCGGTCTATTCGGTCTGTCTGGTCTGTTCGGTGGGTCTTGCCCATGCAATCAGTTGACTGGAAAGACAGAATATCCTCTCCGCCCAGATTGACTGGATACACGAGATAGACCAGATAGACCAAACAGACCCGGCTTCTTTCAATAGGTTCTAATCTACTGGGCCGCGGGATCGGAATGAATAGACTCAAACGAGGGGGGTGCCTATTTGAGGGGATAGTTCGGAGAGCGATAGAGGGGTATCACATTCATGGGGATTGCAGCCAAGCACAAAAAGTTCTATAAGGAACACGCAGGATCTTTAAATCAAGCAGGCTCACTCGATGAGGTGAGTGAGCTTATCACATATGGTTGTGAGGGCGAGCATGTCTATAGGGAAAGTGTTCATTGTCGATGACGATGAGCATGTCAGAAAAACAGTCGGCTTTGTGCTGAAACAAGGTGGCTATGAAGTCCTCGAAGCAGCTGACGGTGAAGAAGCCATTGCCGTGATCCAATCCTATCCCACTGGTTTCCCAGTCCAAGCCATCATCTGCGACATTGCTTTGCCCACGGTGAACGGAAATGACCTGATCGCATTCATCCGCGCGAAGCTTCCATCGATACCGGTCATTGTGCTGACTGGACGCCCGAATGTCTATGGAGCGACGTTCCTGTTCAAGCAGGGTGTGGTGGACTATCTCATCAAGCCGGCCCAGGCACAAACGCTGTTGGATGCAGTCGGGCGGGCTATAGGGGAACAGGCGGTGTTTGATTAGAAAGCGAGTTTCGAGTTTCATGTTTCTGGTTTCAAGTTTTCAGAGCTGTTTCCTGACAACAAGAAACAAGAAACCAGAAACATGAAACTTTAGTCCCGGACGACCGACGCTTCACGGTTCCTAGGAGCGAGCCGCCTCTCCCGGCTTTAGCGGTAATCGGATGTGTATCTTCGTTCCCGTTCCTGGTTCGCTTTCAACCCAGATCGTGCCCCCATGAGCAGTGACTATGTCCTTCACAATCTTCGTGCCGAGTCCTGTTCCGCCTGGCTTCGTGCTCACGGCGCGTTTGGTGAAGAGCCGATCTCTCACGTTCGGCGACATCCCTTTACCTGTATCGATGACCGAGACCACGATCGTTCCTTCAGGCGTGGGGGGTTGCCCGGACACAGTCACGGAGCCGCCTGCGGGCACTTCAGGGATCGCGTTGTTGATCAAATTATAGAAGGCACTGTAGAGTCGTCGCTGGTCTGCCACAATTATCGGGAGTAACTCCAAGTTCTCGGTGCGCAATCGGACATCTTTTTCCTGGGCAAGAATCCCCAGAGAGCGAAACACGTTGCTGACGATGTCGGTCACTTCGCATGCGGAAAACTCGAGCGGGGTGCTGAGTTCTTTAACCGCGTCCGCGATTTCCGCGACGCGATCGTGAATCCGGTGCGCGTCGTCCTTCAGCATCGCAATCACTTCATTGCAGATTTCGCGACTGGCCTTGGCCCGTTTCATTTCGCTATCGGGCAAAGAATCCAGCAGCTCGTTGATTTCGGTCTGCAAGACTCCTGCGCCACAGACGATCGGCATGAGGAGATTTTTAATGTCGTGGGTAATGTCGCCCATTAGCTGCGCCACCTCCGCAAGCTTCGCGTCTTCCACTAAACGAGTATGCTCAATCGCGACAGCGGTGAGTGAAGCAATAATGGTGAGAATAGCCATATCGTCCCGGTCGAGAAATTTTCCCCCTCGCTTGTTCATGACCTGAATGACACCGATGGGGTCGCCCTCCCAACGCTTGAGGGGGAGCGTGACCATGTCATGGGTAATGGCGCCGGTCGCTTCATCGACTTGCTTGAAATGCCGGGCATCGGTTTGTGCGTCCGGGACGATTTCAGGCACTCCCGTCCTATAGACTGTTCCGGCGATGCCCTCATACCAGGGCACCCCTGTGCCCGGTGGCACGGGTTGTTGACCGATAGAGTGATAAAACACGAGGGTTCGATTGTCGGTGTCGGCCAGCAGCACGGAGCCATTTTCCGCATTCACGACATCCAGCGCGATGTGAAG
>JANNIV010000418.1:0-3690 GCA_031405355.1 Nitrospira sp. | reverse complement strand
GCCGGCCGTTGCACAATTATATGTGGAGGAAGAACCGCACGCAGGGAGACAATGATATCGTCGAGCGCTCGATCAGGCGCTGTCACCAGCTCGATCCGATCCAACCGACCGATCGATTGAAACAAGAGCTGCGCCGCAGCGATATCCATAACGGCAAGGCGATCCCAAAGGGACGAGCCTGCCGCCTCGTTATGAATGAGCCCTGCTACTCGCAACCTGATGAGACGCCCTCCCACCATCACCTCAACGGTGCTACCGAGTTTTACATTCCAGTCGGCAGCCACCTGACGACCAAGATACAGAGCGTCCGGAGCTAGGAGCGCCTCCAGCGCATCGTTGGTTTCCGCCTGCGTTATCTGAAACCCACGCGTTCCAACCTCCGCGAGTAGATCCAGTCCCAATATCTGAAGCGCCTGGCCACGCACCTCCCCCTGGTTAAGTACGACCGATTCTTCAATGACCGGAGAAGCGCTCACCACTCCATCGACCCTACGGACAGCCGTGATCGCAGCTTCATCCACTCCAAGATCATGACCTGCAATTTCCAATGTGGCAGGACCGGCTACAGTCGTGACGGCTTGCTCGAAGGATCGCAGCACTTGAATGTTCGCCGTTCCGATAGCCACGGAGGCCAGCACCCCCAGTGCCACGCCGGCAATGCTGAGCAACGTGCGAAATGGCCGCTGGAGCGCATGAGCGCGAATCAGGGCGCTATGGAGCATGAAAGGCATCGTCATCGAGGGCTCAGTAGAGTATTGGAAAAATCCGCCTGCTTTGTTCTCGATATCTGTGAGACGTGTCTCGTTGGGGAAAAGAGCCTATGGCTAATAGCTTAGAGCCGGAGCAAAGACACCCCAATTTATTTCTGACCAAACGCTATTGGCTATACGCCATATGCTCTTTTCTTCGGGTGTGAGACGAATAAACAGGGCTCTGCACAAATTAGCAGTTTCGTTTACAGCAATACAGACCTTTGCTAGACTCGCGTGAGCCAAAGATGAGGGGTTATTGATGAGCACACGAACTGCAATGAACCGAAAAGTCCTGCCACTCCAGGAAGAGCTCGACGGCGAGATTCTCACGCCACGGCAGTGTGACATCCTTCGCCTGGTGTCGATCGGGCACACGAACCGTGAGATCGCGCAGGTGCTGGAGATCAGCGTCCGCACGGTCGAAGTCCACCGATTCAACTTGATGCGACGGTTGAGTGTGAGAAACGTGGCGCAACTACTGCGACGGGCGCTACAGCTGGGCCTCCTTGCCAAGACGTTCGGTGCCAAGTAGGCCTACAATTCTTTCAGCTTTCCCCTGCAATCTTCCAATCTCGTATAACCCTTCTTGCTGAGCTGTGCCGCCAGCTCCGTTTCCAATCGTCCGAACACGCCCAGCCCCTCCTCGACCAAGACCGTCCCGATCTGGACAGCCGACGCACCACAGAGCACATGTTCGAAGGCATCCACGCCATTGACCACGCCGCCGGTCCCGATAATCGGCATGCGCCCTTCGAAGATTTTCCAAAAAGCCCGCACGTTGGCTAGCGCGACCGGTTTGATAATCGTGCCACCCAGTCCACCGAACCCACCCTTGGGCTTGATGACGACCTCCTCGCGCTCCGGATCGACGACGAGCCCGTTGCCGACCGAGTTAATCAGGTTGAGAAAATCGACCCCGCAACGGCCGATCACCTCTCCCATCGCTTTGTGATGGGCCGGATCGAAATAGGGAGGCAACTTGACCCCCATCGGAACCGTGATGACCTTGCGAACCAGCTTCAGCAGCCGCTCGGAAGCTTCAGCATCGTATCCGATTTGAGGTTTGCCTGGAATGTTGGGACACGAGAGATTGACTTCGATCAAGTCGGGCTTCGCCGCATTGATGATAGCGGCAATCGTCGGGAAATCGTCTTCACAGAGTCCCGCCACGCTGGCGATGACCGGTTTCCCGAGTGTCTTCAATTCAGGGATGAGGGCCGCGTACGCCTTGTATCCGAGATTCGGCAAGCCCATGGAGTTGATGGACCCACCGGTAAATCCATAGTACCGGGGAGTCGGATTGCCGTCGCGAGGCTCGACCGTCATCGATTTGGTGACGATGGCTCCGGCGCGAGATCGGCCGAGGGCCAGCAATTCTTCATGCGTGACGCAGAGGGCACCCGAAGCGTTCATGAAACAACTGGGAAATCGTACGCCGGCAATGGTGGTCGACAGATCCATCATGCGACGACCGTAACTGGCTCGTGCTGCGTTCTCGTCACAAGCTGCCCATCCTTCATGGCCCAGACATAATCGGCCGCCTCAGCAGCCGCAGCGCTGTGTGTAACCAACAGTATGGTTTTGTGAAAGCGCTGAACGAGCGATCGAAGGAGGGCGATGATCTCGGCCCCATGCTGGGAATCCAAATTGCCGGTCGGCTCGTCGGCGAGAATGATCTGGGGCTGATGCACGATCGCTCGCGCAATCGCCACACGCTGCTGTTCCCCACCCGAGAGCTCGCTGGGGCGATGGTGTCGCCGCGCAGTCATTGAGACCAACTCGAGCACCTCCTCGACGCGGGGTTGGACCGATGCCCCGCGTTCCCCTCGCAGCAACAAGGGAAACGCCACATTCTCCGCTGCCGTCAACCCGGGAATTAAATGGAATGCCTGGAAGACAATCCCGACTGTTTCCCGCCTGGTCCTCGTCCAGTCGTCGCTCGTAAATCGACTGGTCGACCGCCCTCCGAGGAGAATCTCCCCCGAGGTCGGCACATCTAATCCGCCGACCAGATTGAGCAACGTACTCTTTCCGCAGCCGCTGGGACCGATAAACGCGCAGAAGTCTCCCTTCCCCACCTCAATAGAGACCCGATCGAGCCCCATAATCGTGTCTCCACCCCGCTCATAAACTTTCGAGACCTGGTTCAATGTCACCATAATGATCGACTTCTCCAGCCATACCTAACCCAAAGTACCGCCGCACGAGACTGGGCGGGAAAGGTGAGACAGTCGACGGTTCGAGGTCCGAAGTTCGAGGTATTCGGAACATCGAACCCGGAACTTCGAACTTTTAATCTCGCCCGTCCTGCTTTTCCCGCGCGTCGCGCGTCGCTCGCGCCTCATCCTGCTGCCTTCGTATATCACAACCATTTACAGGGCAACAACCTTGACAGGCGCAGCCCATTCCCATAAGAAGAAGCTCACACATGCATTGATTGGAACGCTTCCCCTGCGATGGTACGCGAAGACACCCAGAATCGGCTTAGTGGATGGTGCCGTCAGGCTCTCCGATTCGTGTTGCCGGTGGAATGCGTCGCCTGTGGCCATTCACTCAGCACCGACCCGGTCCCCTTCTTCTGTCGCGCGTGCTGGCAAACCATCCGCCAGTTCCAGGAACCAGCTTGTGCCCGCTGCGATCAGCCGTTTGTCTCACCGGCAGCCACTGCCTTTACACCGGACCATCAATGCCAGCCCTGTCAGGAACGGCCACCGGACTTTCAACGAGCCTGGACTCTCTTTCCCTACCTTCCGCCACTGCGAGACGCCATCTGCTCGTTCAAGTATCGAGGCAAACATACAATGGCCAAGCCACTCGCACGCCTGATGATCAGCGCCCTACCAAGTGAAATCGATATCGATGTGATTATCCCTGTGCCCTTACACCCTACCCGTTTGCGGGCGCGTGAATTTAACCAATCGTTGCTGCTGGCCGATCA
>JANNIV010000417.1:0-7402 GCA_031405355.1 Nitrospira sp. | reverse complement strand
CTCTTGAGATAAGTTCATCGGAAGTTCTACCTTTCAAGGACCGGTACACACATCGAGAACGCGATGCGTAGGCGAGTCGAACTCGGTAAAAAATGGAACTCTCCGCCAGTAGTATCGGTTATCTTTTCGGATACTTGAGGGTATTAGCCCGCATTATTCATGACGGTTCGTGGCGAAATCGCGTAGTCGCCACGCGAGACAGGCGCGCGGAGCTGCGAGGGAGGGAGGCATACTTGAAACAGTATGTTGACCAACCGAGTGGTGAGCCCGCCTGCCTGGACGCCGGGCCACCGCGTCCAGGCTTGTCGCAGCGGCGAATCCGCGATTGGAGCAGAAGCGTTCATGAATAATGCGGGTTAGCCTGATCCTTGACCTGTTCTGTATTGGCAGATTTTTTGAGCACCCAGTTGGAAGGAGTTTCTATGGAAATCGGCTTCATCGGTCTCGGTAAAATGGGCATGAATATGGTCACCCGCTTGCAACGTGACCGGCACCGAGTGGTGGTCTATGATCGATCAGCCGAACTGATCAAGCAGGCCGAAGGCGTCGGTTGCATCGCGTCCTCCTCGCTCGCTGACCTTGTCGGCCAGCTAAAAGCCCCGCGCGCGGTCTGGGTTATGGTCCCATCCGGGGCGCCAACTGAGGAGACCGTTCAAACCGTCGCGGCACTGCTCCACCCAGGCGACACGGTCATCGATGGCGGCAATACCAGATTTCATGACGATGTCCGAAGGGCCGGGGATCTCAAGAAGAAACAGATTCACTATGTCGATGCCGGCACCAGCGGGGGCATCTGGGGATTGAAGATCGGTTACTGCCTGATGGTCGGTGGCGACGAGGCGCCGGTGAAACACCTTGCACCGATCTTCACCACGTTGGCGCCCGAGCAGGGCTGGTCTCACGTCGGTGGAGTCGGCGCCGGACATTACGTGAAAATGGTGCACAATGGAATCGAGTACAGCATGATGCAGGGGTATGCGGAAGGTTTCGAGCTAATGGCGAAGAGCGACTACAACCTCAACCTTGCAAAGATTGCAGACCTCTGGATGCACGGCAGCGTTGTCCGGTCCTGGCTCTTAGAATTGGCGGCCGGCGCCTTGAAAGAGGATCCACGCCTGGAACAACTGAAGGGCTATGTGCAGGATTCCGGCGAGGGTCGCTGGATGATCGCCGATGCCATCGAGAAGGATGTACCGGTCCCGACGCTCACAACGGCATTGTTCACTCGATTCCGGTCGCGGCAAAGCGAGTCCTTTGCGGAAAAGATGCTGGCGGCATTGAGAAATGCGTTTGGCGGCCATGCGGTTCGTCGATAACGCCGGAGTCTTATGCCACCCAATAGCCCACGTATCGATATCAGCCCTTCACAGGAAACGATTCCCCCGGTCGAGCCCTGTACCCTCGTCATCTTCGGAGGTTCAGGCGATCTGGCACGGCGACGGCTCATTCCTGCCCTCTATAATTTGCTCCTCGATGGACTCCTTCCCCCGAACTATGCAGTGGTTGGGTTGGGCCGTACGTCGATGACGGACGAGGAGTTCCGCGCCACGCTTCGTGACGGCGTCATGGCACATTCTCGGCAAGCCTTGGCAGAAGACAAGTGGAAGGACTTCGCGCAACGTCTTTTTTATGTATCGGGAGGAAACGACGACCCGAATACCTATGCCAGACTGAAGTCTCGGACAGAAGAAATTGAGCGGAACCTCCAATTGCCCGGCAACCGGATTTTCTATCTGAGCATCCCTCCCAGTTCCTTTGCGTCTGTCTGCGAGGGGCTTGAGCAAGCCGGATTGGCGACGAAACCGGGGGCTCATACACCCTATGCCCGCATCATCGTTGAAAAACCAGTCGGTCGCGATTTGGCCTCCGCGCAGGCTATCAACGGCGTAACAGGGCGCGTATTCGACGAATCACAGATATTCCGTATCGATCACTATCTGGGGAAAGAAACGGTTCAAAATCTGATGGTCGTCCGATTCGCCAACAGCATCTTCGAGCCGATTTGGAACCACAAGTACATCGATCATGTGCAGATCACGGTGAGCGAAGCAGAAGGCGTCGGGAGCAGGGCCAGCTACTACGAAGAAGCCGGCGCCTTGCGCGATATGGTACAGAACCACATGCTGCAACTGCTCTGCTTGGTAGCGATGGAGCCCCCCTACTCCCTCGATCCTGATGTGGTGCGCAACGCCAAGATGGAAGTCCTCCGTTGCCTCAGGCCCATCACCGATCAGGATGTCGAGCACGTCACCGTCCGTGCCCAATACAGTGAGGGTAAGGCCCATGGCAAGCCCATCCCTGGCTATCGTCGTGAGAACGGGATTCACCCCGACTCCAAGACGGAAACCTATGTCGCGCTCAAATGCTTCGTGGAAAACTGGCGCTGGGACGGCGTGCCCTTCTATCTGCGCACCGGGAAAGCGCTCCCGCAGCGCGCCAGCGAGATCGCGGTACAGTTCAAGGACATCCCGCACATCCTGTTCAATGACAATGCGCAGCAGCCACAACCGCCGAACATATTGGCGCTACGCATCCAGCCTGAGGAAGGACTCTCTCTCCGGATCGTCTCGCGTGTGCCAGGAACCCGCGCGCAGACACATCCGGTGGAAATGGATTTTCAATACAGCGACGTCTTCGGCCGTCCATCGCCGGAAGCCTATGAGCGGTTGCTCCTGGACGTGATGGCAGGCGACGCCTCACGATTTATGCGGCGCGATGCCGTTGAGGCCTCCTGGGCCTGGATCACCAAGATTCTGGAAGGATGGCACCAGCAAGGGTTGCGGTGGTTGCCTGAATACCAGGCAGGATCCTGTGGGCCGATCGAAGCAAATCGCCTTATTGAGAAGGATGGGCGGACCTGGCGAACCTTGTAACCGACTCTTACTGTAGCGGGAGCTGCTTGAGAATCTCTTCTCTGGTTCCCAGCCCGCCGATAAACCGTTCGAACGCTCCCTTACGATAGAGCGCCAACACCGGCAATGAGCTCACGTCCAGCTCTGCTGGAATCTGGAAATTCTCCTCAACGTTCATTTTCAGGATCAACACCCTGCCCGATACATCGGACTCCAGCTTCTCGAGTTCACGCATCAATGCTCGACAACTTCCGCATCCCGGTTTCCAGAACTCCACTAACACCGGCATCCTTGCCTGCGCCACGACGTCGTCAAAGTCCCGATCGGTCACGTCACGCATCATGCCTTTCGCTGGTCACAATCCACCACCGGCGCCGCAGCAAACACCTCCTGGTACAACCGCTCAGCAAACAACCGATACCCAGCTGTGGTCAGATGCAGCCCGTCGTTAGAGTACCGGGCCGCAAGTTGTTGAGTCCCGGGTTCTGCCGTGGCGGCGAAGAGATCCAAGGCTGCCAGCCGTTTCGATTCCGCATAGCGGAGAATCAACCCGTTAAGCTGATGTCGCCGATCGAGATGTTCTGCGAACCATCGACGCCCCTCCTCACTGCAAAGATCCTCACCCACTCTGATCGAAGGAACGGTCACCGGCACCGGCTGAATCCCTGCCGCTGTTGCCAGTTCATACATCTTAAGGAGGTTGCGCATAATGTCTGCAGGCACGGCATTCCACCCAAGGTCGTTCGTTCCGCCGAGAATCACCACATGTGTCGGTTGGTGATTCAGGACAGCTGCACGAAACCGCATCGCCATTTCACCGGTCAATTCACCGCAGATGCCGCTCACAGACACCCGCACAGCAGGCCCGGTCAATTCTTGCAGAAACCGCCCATACGGCGTCTCAGTACCTTGAGGATTGCCGGCAGTGGGCGATTGAAACCCTGCCGTAAGACTGTCTCCAAAACATACAATATGGCTCGATGCAATTATCAAGATGAGACAGATTCTACCGGCCTGGTCATGGGATGCACAATCCCTCTGCACACACGGACAGCAAGGATAGGATTCCATCGGTATTTCCTCAGTGAACGACGGGTGGAGAGCGGCAATTTTCTTGACGATTCAGCACCTCCAGGATACGACTAGTCACTATGGACGAGCTGAAGACAGACGGCGGCGCACTGCCAGCTGCGCCAGCAAAAGAACCGGCCAATCCTGAATTGGCCTCCGTCAAACGACTCCTCGCACTCTTGGACAAGACAGCAAAATCCAGCCGGACGTACGGGTCAACGAACCCCGTGGCGCAAAAGTTTTTCCAGCAGTTGTTCGAGGGACTCACGGCTCACCTCGCCACCTACTCCAAGTTAGCCTTTCTCGTTCAACGCTCCGAACTGTACTTTAACGGGGAAGCCGTCTACCGATCCGATCAGGATTCGAGCAATGAAAGCGTCGCGTTCAAGCTCTACTCGGATGGTATTCGAGAGCTCACATTCTTCGAAGGTCTTCCAGCTGAGGATCTCTCCTACTTGCTTGATTCGTTGTGGGGCAGCCTCGACCCCAATGAAGATGACGACGACATTGTCACTCGATTATGGTCCAAGAACCTTTCGACTATTACCATGGTCACTGCCGAGGAAATCGTCAAATCTTCGACCGGTGAGGATGTCTTTGCACTGCCTACTGCAGAAGCGATGAAAGCGCCGGAATCGAGCCTGCGAGACCTTCTTGATCGTGAACAGGCCAAAGCCAGGAAAGAGAAGACTCTTGGAGCCGATGAAAGCTCTCCCTTGGGCGGGAAACCAGCAGGAGGAGCCAACCGATTCAAGTCCGGTCAAGTGGGCTTTGAGGTATCAGAGGAGGAACTCGCCGCACTGGTAAAGGAGATCGATGCCGAGAGTAAAAGAGATAATACAATCTATTTATTGGACATGCTCACTGCAATCTTGGCATCGGAGAAATCACCTGCCATCCTGACCAAGCTGCTCGGCCTATGGGAAACCCTCCTCGATTCATTGTCAGCCCAAGGCAAATGGACCGCCTTGGACAGCGTACTTGGACTGTTACATGTCACAGTTGAGGTCAGACCGGATCTCGGCGACGATCAGAAGAAACAACTGACAGCCATTCTCGACAACC
Source organism: Nitrospira sp. (assembly GCA_031405355.1). Lineage (GTDB taxonomy): Bacteria > Nitrospirota > Nitrospiria > Nitrospirales > Nitrospiraceae > Palsa-1315. The sequence continues at coordinate 2,414 of JANNIV010000417.1, read as the reverse complement.
TTGCTCGACCGGAACGCATGAAAATGATCGAGACCTATTTGAACAAGACCCCCGACGCACCTATGGAAGGATTGCCGACAGTTCTACTATCGTTGATGCCGGCAGCGGTTCCTATCTTATGCACCCTCTTGGCAAATCTTGAGACGCCATCCCATCAGGCAATCGTGGCTGAGGCGATCGAGGCACTGGCGAAGGATCAGCCGGACCCGTTACTCCGTGGTTTGTCCGACCGCCGCCCCCGCTATGTAAAGAACCTTCTTACCATCCTTCTCAAATGGAACAATCCTCGATTTATCGATGCCATTGAAAAACTGGTGCGCTACCCGGACGTCCAGGTACGAAAAGAGGTCGTGCGGGCGATCGGAGTATATCGCCCCAACGGGAACGGGATAAAACTGGTTGCATTCTTGAATGATGCCGAGGAGTCGGTGAGGTTGGCGGCGATCAAGCTGCTCGTAACCGGTCAGTATAAGGCTCCGTACTCAGCCTGGTCACCCCTTGTATCGGCTGACACATTCATCGCCCGGCCCCACAGTGAAAAACGTGCGATGTTCCTAGCCATGCGCACCACCAGTGGCGACGAGGTCATTCCCTTCTTTGAAAGTCTGTTCACGGAATGGTCCTGGACCAACCGGAAGAAAAAGGAAGAGCTTGCCATCCTCGCAGCCGAGGCATTGGGCAAACTGCCCACCCCTGCCGCCCTTATCACTCTTGAACTGGGTCAAAAAAAGGGTAACGCCACCGTACGGCAAGCCTGCGCTTCGGCCATCGCTCTCGCCCAACGACAGCAGCAACTCAAGCAGGTGGCATCATAGTAAGGAGCTTTTGTTGTGAGTGATTTCAAGAGCAAAGAGGCCCTGGTCCAGGAGGAACAGGCTCGACCGATCCTGACCCATGAAAAGTCCTTGTCCCGGAAAATCGCCAGCGGATCAGAGGCCGGGGACATCCTCGATCAGCAGATGGCCATGCTGGGCATCCAGCTGGTCACACAGTTGAACGTCTTGATTAAGACCTCCTTCATCTATGAACGTACCAACGCGGCGCTGGACAAGCCCGTCGACACAATGCTGACTTTGATTAGAACCATGGCCCATGACCAACCGGTCACACTCCGGCTGCAGAATGACTTCTTGTTTCTCGGAAATAATCACTTAAAAGTGACCGCGCAGCAAATGGCCGTGGCCACCAGTATCATCAATACCTTAAATGCCTGGAAGATCGGCGGAGTGACATTCTCGTTGGCGGCCGGGTCAAAAGATCTGCGTGAATTCGCCGCGCTCTTTGTCAGCCTCGATCCTCATACCAAAACCATCGGAGATCTTCGGAACGAAATTACAGCCAGGGGAATCAGCGGCATTGAGCTGGAAGAACCACGGCAGCTGGATGTCCAAGAAAGATTCGGAACCGAAGGGAACCAGGGACCGAACGGCACGAAAGACGCTAATCTGAAACTGCAACGGAAAATGAAAGTCAAGAACGGCTATACCAATGCGGCAGGATCAGTCGGAGCCATCACGCAAGCCTCCCGCGAAGGAGGAACAGTCAGCTTTAAACAGGCAAAACGGGCAATCCAAAACATCGTCGACCTCATGATGGACGATGAAGCGACAGTCCTCGGTCTCACAACCCTACGTTGCCACGATGAGTACACACATAACCATTCGGTCAACGTGTCGTTACTGTCTATTGCACTCGCCAATCGAGCCGGCTATCCGAAAGCGGAACTGGCCGACCTGGGTCTTGCAGCGCTGTTCCATGATCTCGGGAAATCCACTATTCCCATTGAAGTTCTGAACAAGCCTGGTGAGTTTACCGATGAAGACTGGGTAGCCATGCGCAATCACCCCACAGAGGGTGTCCTGAGTCTTTCGAAGCTGAGGGGGATCACGAATCTTCCCGGCAGGATGGCGGCGGCTTCCTTCGAGCACCACATGAACCTGGACTTCTCGGGCTATCCAAAGCTGACCGTTCCCTGGACAGTCTCACTGACCGGTCGCATCCTCACGATCGCAGACTGTTACGATGCCATGACCTCCTCCCGCGTGTATCGCCGGGAACCCATGTCTCCGTCGAAAGTGTTGAACATGATGTTTTCAAAGTCCGGGAAGGCATTTGACCCGGTACTGCTCAAGCTGTTCGTCAACTGTGTCGGCATTATCCCCATTGGGAGCTTGGTGATGTTGGAAACCAGTGAACTGGCGGTCGTGCTCAAGCCGGCTACAGATAAGGCAAACGCCGAACGACCGTTCGTCAGAGTCATCACCGATCCCCAGGGAACCCCGGTCGATCAAGGGCGTGAGATAGACCTAACCGAGAAAGATGAGAGCGGGGATTTCCGCGACAGCATTATCCGCTTGATCGACAATACTGAGTATAAATTCGACACCAGCCGATACTTCGTGTAGCAGGATGCT
>JANNIV010000416.1:0-2130 GCA_031405355.1 Nitrospira sp. | reverse complement strand
ATGGGCTTCCTCGACCGGGACGGACTCCATGCCGGGATATAGAATTTTCAATCCCATGCTGCAGAGCAGAAAATTCGATCCCGACGGCGCATACATTCGGCAGTATGTTCCGGAGCTAAGGGCTGTTCCGGCTGACCGGATCCACGCGCCAAACCTGATGACCCAGGAAGAACAGGCCCTCGCCGGATGCCGTATTGGTATAGACTATCCTCCGCCCATCGTGGACCACCGGCAAGCCCGCGAGGAATATTTAGCTCTCGGCAAACTACAGGAGACGAAATGACGACCGCACCACTCCGTCTTGGCATCAGCCGTTGTCTCCTAGGAGACGAAGTCCGGTTCGATGGGGGACATAAGCGGGACAGTTTTCTGACCGATGTATTTGGCCGTTATGTGGAGTGGGTCCCGGTCTGTCCGGAGGTTGAAGCAGGACTAGGCACTCCTCGCGAGGCGATGCGGCTGGTCGGCGATCCTCAGAATCCCCGACTCGTGACGATTAAGAGTGGGACTGATCACACGCGCGCACTGGAAACGTTGACCACGAATCGTATCGCGCAACTCATGGAGCTTGATTTATCCGGGTACGTCTTTAAAAAGGGTTCGCCGAGCTGCGGGATCGAGCGAGTTCGTCTCTACAATGAGCATGGAATACCCAACCGGAACGGAGTCGGACTGTTTGCGCGGGCCTTTATCGAGCAGTTTCCGTTGATCCCGGTTGAGGAAGAAGGACGGCTCTGCGAGCCTACACTGAGGGAGAACTTTATCGAGCGGGTCTTCTGTTACCGCCGCTGGCAGGATCTCGTGCAGAGTGGCGTCACGAGGCGGGCCCTGGTGCAGTTCCACACGATCCACAAATATTTGCTGTTAGCCCATAGCCCACAGCAATACGAAGTGCTCGGGCGGCTGGTCGGTCAGGCGGAGCAGCACCGTCCCAAGGAATTCGCTCACCGGTATGGGGAACTGTTCATGAAGGCATTGGCCGTAAAGGCGACGGTGCGCAAACATGTGAACGTCCTCCAGCACATCCTGGGGTATTTCAAGCAGCGGCTCGGCGCTCACGAGAAAGCCGAGCTATTGGGCGTGATCAATGATTATCATCAGGAACTTACGCCCTTGGTTGTCCCTTTGACGCTGATCAAGCACTATGTCCAGACCTTCGATGTCGGCTACATTCGTGATCAGGTCTATCTCAATCCGCATCCGAAGGAGCTCATGTTGCGCAATCATGTATAGAAAGGAAGAAGCATGCCGCATGTTGTCATAGAGGAAGCCGGGGATCTGCAGGGCTTATATCAGGCTTTCACACCGATCATTCAGCGGGCAGGGACCGATATCCTGAAAGTCCAGGAATTCTACCTGGCACGAAGCGGCAAAGACGCCCTGTTGGAGTCGGTTGCGATCGAAAACGGGGTTGCGTGCACCTTCTTTGTCCAGCTCAAGCTGCATGAAAAGGCCATCACTGTGCGTCTCTTGCCTGCCACAGATCCTGAGAAGACCCCCGCGGTGAAAAAGGTGATGGCTCTGGTGGCGGGGTTCATTCGAAAAGTGTACCCGAACAGTCGCTACGGTAAGACCAATTTACAGGAGTATCTAGAGACAACGAAGGGCTCAATGTGAGTGAAAGCGCCGGGGCGAGTCTAGCGAGCGGCCCTCGTGCGCATCGTTGCTCGCAGCTCCGCTAGCACCTCATCGACCTTCCGATCGACGAACCTCGCGAAGATGCGCTGGCCCGTGACGTTGAGGTGGTAGCCGTCTCCGGCGAACCACTTGGGTTGGTCGCGACTCTTGGCCCACCACCGGATCAGGTGCACCTTGTCGTGGCTGTTCGCGCACGCGCGCAGGGTGTCGTTGTTCGGCTCCTCCCAGCTCCTCGGCACCTTGATCGTCGTGAGGAAGACCCGACGTCTCGGACCCGCGAACCCGACGAGCCGGTCGCAGTTCAGGGGATCGATCGTGCCGTTCGTGCCGAGGTGCACGATGACACGTCTCGCAAGCGTGCCGTCCTCGGCCATGTGCCGCACGATCCACACACCCGACCCGAACTGGCGGCCGACCTTCGCGTTCACCCCGTAACCGAGCGGCCGCAGATCGTCCTTGGCCGAGAGCATGATCGAGTCGCCGACGCCGAAC
>JANNIV010000415.1:0-2433 GCA_031405355.1 Nitrospira sp. | reverse complement strand
CTTGGCCAGGCGAGGAAATCCGTGAAGCCACAAAAAATGCCAAGCACATCATCGTCCCGGAGTTCAATGTGACCGGGTGGCTGGCAAAGGAAATTAAGGCTACCATCCCGAACAGTGACCGTGTGAACGCCGGTCCTCGTGTCTGCGGAGGCATGACGATGCCACCGGAAATTATTGTTTCAGAAATCAAGACCCTGCTCGGCATGCGCACCATGTCGATGGCCGGTCGCGGCAGCTGATCGTATCTATGTAGCAAGAACAAACGACCTGAACCTAAATAAGACGCACGCACCGAGGAGGCCAACATGAGCAAGGAACGTATCAAGATTTCTGAAGACCTGTACGACATCATGCCGTCCGACTACCAAGACCTGGTCAAGAGCGCGACCTACGGCAAGGAAGACCGGGGCTGGAAGGACATCGGCAACAGCAAGGAACTGATCGAGCAGCACTCCCTCTGCGCCGGCTGCCCTGAATCCATGGCTTTCCGTTACATCCTGGCCTCATTGCCAAACCCTGAAGACACCGTGATGGTCGGTTCCACCGGTTGCACCAGCCTGGTGTTCCCCATGGTGGCCGTGCACAACATTCACTCCCTCTTCGGCAACCAAAACGCTATCGCCTCAGGCTTGAAGCGCGCCTTGAGCGTCCGCTTCCCAGGCCGGACGAAAGACGTGGTTGTGCTCGCCGGCGACGGCGCCACGGTCGATATCGGCCTCGACATGACGCTGCAAGCCTGGTTCCGCCAGGAAAAGTTCACTACGATTTGCTTCGATAATGAACTGTACGCCAATACCGGTGGTCAGGAGAGCGGCCTGATGCAAAAAGGGTTCGTCGCCAAGATGGCCCCAGTCGGGAAGCTCTTTGACAAGGTCCGTCTGCCGGAAATCGCTCGCGAGTCAGGCTGCCATTATGTCGTCCAATGCACGGTCAGCAAGCCATCTCTCGTGGAAAAGGTGGTCCGGAACGCGGTCATGATAGCGCGCGAAATCGGCCCGACCTACCTCCAGCTCTATACGCCTTGCATTCTCGAAATCGGGAAGAACAGCATGGAAGGGCTCCAGGAAATGCGGGACTCTGAAAAGCCAACCGAGCGGTTCGCATACAAAGAATACGTCAGCGAGCCGGCCAAGCAGCTCCTGGCAGAGATAGCCGCTAAGGACAAGGAAAAGAAGGCCGCTGCAAAACAGCTCGCCTCTCAGGGAGCCTAATCCGATTCTGGAGGAGAGACGATCATGATCAAGAAAAGACTGAATGTCCGGATGTCGGGATTAGGCGGACAGGGCGCTGTCACAGCCGCGCATGTCTTGGCTATGGCTGCCAACCGCGACGGAAAATTTTCGATCTCCAATCCCTTCTTCGGTGCTGAAAAACGCATGGCGCCGGCGGAGAGCTATTGTCGGATCGGCATCGAACGGATTTACGACCGTGGCGAACTGGTATTTCCCGATGTCATTCAGGTCTTTCATCCCCAGGTCATCACCATGGGGAAGAGCTATACCATGCCCTTCTATTCAGGTGTAAAGGAAGGCGGTCTCGTCATCATCAACTCCGACCAGCCTCTTTTGTCTGAAGAAGATGTTCAGCGGCTGAAGGATTTAAACGTCGCCTTATTTTACATTGCAGGCACTGAGCTCGCCATCGAGGTTGCCGGAACAGAGTTATCGACGAATATGTCAATGCTTGGGTCGGTCGCGGGCATCACTAAATGCGTCTCAATGGAATCCCTGGATCTCGCCTTACAGGAACGATTCGGGAAGAAGTTCGTCGCCTCCGGTGGAACCGCCTCCTTGGATGAAGCGATCAAGAAGAAATTCGCCAAGAAAGAAATGTTGCTGGCCAAGAATCTGGCAACCGTGAAGGCGGCTTATGACATCGCCAGTGAGTGGGCCGAGAAGAATAAGTATGAGCTGCGAGTCGGCAATCCTGCCGTGGCGGCTTAACGAGAGAGAAGGAACCAGCTCGCATGTATAACGTAGCCCAAGTCATCGACGAAAAATGCGTGGCCAAAAAGGGATGCCGGCTCTGCATCATGTATTGCCCTGAGGCCAATACCCTTGATCTCAATCCGAGCAAGATGGTGGCCGAAGTAACCATCGACCGTTGTAAGGGCTGTGACCTCTGCGTGGTCGTCTGCGACGCGGCCAAGCATTATGCCATCACCATGCAGGCCGTCAGCGCCACCGGAAAACTGATGACCCAAAAAGGTGAGTCCGCCGCACTGGGGCAGGCCTACCAAGGATAACCGTTTCATGTAGCGGGTCTCCCGCGCAAGACCCCATGGCGCCTGCGCTGTGGGGTTTTTTGTTGGTGTAATTCTGGAGGAACAGATGGAAGCTGAAGATAATGTCATTGATGAGCTCATTCGAGAAATAGCCGGGCTGATCCACGAGTACCCCAACGTGCTCGAACGGCGTGCAGTCGAGATTCATG
>JANNIV010000414.1:0-3606 GCA_031405355.1 Nitrospira sp. | reverse complement strand
TGCATCGTCGACCACTACAGAAAAGTTGTATGTTGGGTAGCCGTTCGACCGGAGAATGATCAGATCGTCCTGCACGCTATTATCAAACAGGATCTTGCCCTTGATAAGGTCGTCGACCACAGTCTCTCCCTCTTGCGGAGCCCTGAAGCGCAAAGCCGCATCGCCGGCCGGATTTGTGAGGCCACGATCGCGGCAACGGCCGTCATATTTCTGCGGCAATCCCTTGGCCTCGGCTTCCTTACGCCGCGCGTCAAGCTCTTCCGCTTTGCAGTGACACCAATAGGCATGGCCATGTTCAAGAAGCTGCTTCGCATGACTGCTGTAGAGATCCATCCGTTCGGTCTGACGAAAGGGGCCTTCATCCCAATCAAGCCCAACCCATTTCATGCCTTCGACGATGGCCTGGATCGATTCGTCCGTCGACCGACTCTGATCCGTATCCTCAATGCGGAGAATGAAAACGCCCTTCTGCTGGCGGGCAAAGAGCCAATTAAATAGCGCGGTGCGGACCCCTCCAATATGGAGAAACCCGGTCGGACTGGGCGCGAAGCGCACACGGACTTGTGTCATACTGGATCCCCGTGAGTTCGGTCAAAGGCCGGTATCTCTATAGCATGCAGGGAAAACTGTTGTACAGAATCGACCGACTCATGCCTCTTTCATCTGTGCCAGCCTTCTGATAAGAGAGCAGGAGGGGGATCGTTATGGCGGAATTCACGCAGCCGGCCACGGTGCTCTCGGTCACCGATCTGACCCCCCATGTTCGCCAACTCGTCCTACTTCCTCAAGCACAGAAGATTCCGTTTCAGCCCGGTCAGTGGGTTTCGTTGAAGCTACCGGTCGGCCCCAAGCCTCCGCTCAACCGGGCCTACTCACTCGCCGCGCCGAGCACAGCCTCAGGCGAACTCACATTGGTGTTCGATCGTGTAATAAGGGGCTTGGGATCTGGGTATCTCTACACCCTCAATCCTGGCGATGAGGTCATGCTCTCAGGCCCCTATGGAAACTTCACGATTCCGCAGCAACTTGACCGCGATCTCTTACTCATCGCCCGTTACACCGGCCTCGTTCCGATCCGCTGCATGTTGAAACACCTCTATGCGCAACGACAGATAGCGACCATTCTCCTCATTGCCGTTGCCCCCGCGGAGGAAGAACTGTTCTTTCATCAGGAACTGCTCACGCTGGCCGTGACCCATCCAGGGTTTCGCTATCTTCCATTGGTGGCTGCAGGAGGGGAACAGCAGGGCATCGACCTCACCCTCTCCATGCTCAGGCCGTTGATTGAGGGAATGCCGAAAGTGATTCCGATGCTGTGCGGCACGAAAGGCTTTGCACGACCGCTACGAGCCTATTTTGTGGAGGTAGGATATGACCGGAAAGAAGTGAAGATCGAGACGTATGATTGAAGAATGTCATTGGTCAATGGCCACTGGAAAGAAATCGACCCGGTCCGTTCTCGCTCACGAATGACAAATGACGCTTGACCAGTGACCTGCTTTCCTCAGTGGCCTTCCTTCACGAGATTCTTATTGACCGCCGGGATTTCGACCACAATATCCTTCGTGCCATTCGGCACACATTGGCAACCGAGTCGTGACTGAAGTGTGGTGATCGGCGCTTGCTCTAGCTGATCGAACTCATCGTCTGTGCCTTCGTTACAGCTCTCCAGCCCCTGTTTCACGACGACATGGCAGGTCGAACAGGCGCAGACCCCCCCGCAGACATGTTCCAGCGCAACTCCATTGCCCATCGCTACATCCAAAAGACTCCCCGGAAGCCCCGTTGGGCCGTAGGGTATCTTGGTTGGATCGACCTCCACCTTCGTCACCACCCCTCCTGGGCCAATAAAAGTGACGGTATAGGCTTTCCGGGGAAGCTCGTAATCAGTTTTTTCAATATAGGGATTGGTTCCGCCCATATATCCGTTCCTTTCTCAACTCTCAACCGAACCCAGGCGTATTTTTCTTTCACGCTGTTGACAGCTTCGAAACCTGCGTGGTATTCTTAGTCCGACCTTATTGATCGGAGATCATTATAGTCTCCGACCCTAGAGATCGGCAATAGCTATGTTGAAGATTTCGAAAAAAGCGGATTACGCCCTCATGGCCCTTCAGCACATCGCTGTTGTCCAGTTCGGCGATGTGACGCCTGGGCGTGTGGTGAACACAAAGGAAATCGCGGAAGAGTACAACATTCCCCTCGAGCTGCTGGCCAAAGTGCTCCAGACCCTTGCCAAGCATGCATTGATCGAGAGCCATAATGGGCCCAAGGGCGGATACCTGTTGGCCCGACGCGCGCACCAAATTACGATCGCGCAAATTCTCGAAAGTATCGAGGGCCCCTTGGGTATCACTGATTGTTCGCACGAGAAGGATGGGGAGTTATGCATGCAGCGGGAAAACTGCCATATCCGCACACCGCTCTTGAAAGTCCAGGATAGCATTGCCCAATTGCTTAATAACATGACCTTGCAAGACATGATGGGCGGCACCCCCCTTATTACTATTCAGTCCCCTGCGGCACAAGGAGTTGAACGATGAAACTGCCGATTTTCTTGGACAACCATTCCACGACGCCCATGGATCCACGGGTATTGGACACCATGCTCCCTTACTTCGTCGAGAAATTCGGGAACGCGGCCAGCCGCAACCATGCCTTCGGGTGGGCCGCGGAAGAAGCCGTCGAACAGGCCAGGAAGCAAATCGCAAAGCTGATCAAGGCCGACCCGAAAGAGATCGTCTTCACGAGCGGCGCCACTGAATCGGACAATCTCGCGATCAAGGGTGTGCTGGAGATGTACGGGGAGAAGGGCAACCATATTATTACCTCCTCCACCGAACACCGCGCCGTGCTCGACACCGTCAAATCGTTAGAGGGCAAGGGCAAAGCGGCAGTCACCTATCTCCCCGTCGATAAATTCGGGATGGTGAATCCCGAGGATGTACGGAAAGCCATTACAGAGAAGACGATCCTCATCTCCATCATGCTAGCGAACAATGAAATCGGCACGATCAACCCCGTCAAAGAGATCGGCAAGATTGCCAAGGAAAAGGGCATTCTCTTTCATTGCGATGCGACACAAGGCGTCGGCAAGATCCCGGTCGATGTACAGGACATGGGTATTGATCTCATGTCCTTCACGAGCCACAAGATGTACGGACCCAAGGGGGTTGGAGCGCTCTACGTGAGAAAAAAGAATCCTCGGGTTCGCATCGCGGCGCAAATGGACGGCGGCGGGCACGAGCGCGGTATGCGCTCCGGGACGCTTCCTGTACCCTTGATCGTGGGATTCGGCAAGGCCTGCGAACTGTGCGAGCAGGAAATGGCCAAGGATACAGCACGGTTGATTGCGATGCGTGATCGGCTGGAGGCCAGTATCATGAAGGCCCTCGAAGAAAGCTATCTGAACGGCCATCCGATCAACCGGCTCCCCGGCAATCTCAATATCTCCTTTGCCTATGTGGAAGGCGAGTCGTTGCTGATGGGCATGAAAGATATCGCCCTCTCGTCCGGTTCGGCCTGCACCTCGGCCACATTGGAACCCTCGTATGTGCTCCGCGCATTGGGGGTCGGCACGGAGTTGGCACACTCTTCGATCCGTTT
>JANNIV010000413.1:0-4181 GCA_031405355.1 Nitrospira sp. | reverse complement strand
CGCGTATGCCGGTTGCGTTCGTGACGGCGGCTGTGGCGCCGGCGGCAATAACAACGTTGATCGCCGCCAATATCGCGATGATCGCACCGGCCGTTACTATTTCCGCGATCCGCAATCGGGCCGTTACTTCTACGAAAACGGTCAGCCTTATCCGTAAACGTATCGATTGAATGTAACGAGCGTCGCCTCGCCAGACGGGGCGGCGCTTTTGCGTTCAGTGCGCCGCAGCCCACGTCCTTGCGGCCTTCGCCTCCACCGTCAGCGGCACGGTGATCGGCACCGCCGGTTCGTGCGCGTTCTCCATCACGCGGCGGATGACGGGCATGACCTTTTCAGCTTCACCTTTCGGCGTCTCGAACACGAGTTCGTCGTGGACCTGCAGCAGCATGCGCGTCTGCGGGCTCTCCGCGCCGAGCGTACTCGTCAACCTCATCACCAATGCGGTCCATGCCATGGAGCAGCGCGGCGGCATACTAACGCTTGAGACCACAGTTCAAGACGGACAGGTCGACATCCGAATCTCCGATACGGGGTCCGGCATTGCCCAGGACAAAATCCCCGAGATTTTCGAGCCGTTTTTCACGACCAAGGCCCCAGGCAAAGGCACGGGGCTTGGGCTCTATAACGTGAAAACCATCGTCAACAAAATGCACGGCACGATTGCCGTCGACAGCCGAATCGACAAGGGGACGATCTTTACCTTGAGCTTCCCCAATGTCCAACCGGCCGAACAAGGAAGCCCGTCATGAATCCCGAACCCCCTGTATCTCGAACTACAACGAGATGGGGGCTCCAGCTCAAACTCATTCTGTCCATGTTGCTTGTGGGGATCGTGCCTCTCATGGTGGGTCTCGGTCTCGCCTTTTGGCAAGGTTCCCGAGAAATCCAGGTCGTCAACGGCGAAAACTTCAAGGCCCTCGCCGAGGAAACCGCGAGAAAAATCGATCTGCTGATGTCCGATGAAGTCGCCAGAACCTCACGGATCGCGACAGACTCTTCGATTATCCTTGAACTCGAGCAACGGCGCGATGCCCTGCAGAGCATGACAGAAGCTGAACATCGCAGAGTGATGGAAGGGCTCAAGAAGGGCTGGGAGACTAAAGATTCAGCGGCAGTCCAGGCCATTACAGGAGGGAATGTAGCCGGCCTCATGCAGGAATATCTCTCGGGATCCAAGAGCGAAGCCGATCAGCTGATACCTCAAGTGGTCCGGGCTGCCACGAAGATGCTGTACATCACCGACATTGAGGGCAACCTGGTTGCCGCGTCGACCACCTTGCCACCATTTGCCAACCAAGACACGGCCTGGTGGAAAGGCGCCTTCCATCGGGGGGTCGGCCAGCTCTTCATCCAAAATGTGTACTTCGACGAACGTGCGCAGGCCTACGTTATCAGCATCTCGTTTCCCATTATGGATCGCATCCGGTATGGAGCAGTCGGCGTGCTCCATCGCGTGATCGATGCCAAAGGGCTGATCTCGCCCTCGATCTCTCCCATTCGCTTCGGCAAGACCGGCCATGTGATGCTGATCGACCATCGCGGCGTCGTGATGAGCTGTCCCATTCTGCCGACCGGCGTGCGACTCTCCGATACACAGATCGTTCCCCTGGTCACGCCTGTTCAGCCTGGCTGGGTCACTGCGCCAAGCGATGGCCACGGCGGACAATCGACTTCGCTGATCGGATTCGCCCCGGTGCCTGAAATCAGCCGTGCCACCAATGACGATCTGGGGAAAGGCTCCTGGCATACCTTCGTGTGGCAGGCTTCCGACGAACTCTTTGCTCCAATTCGACACCTTCTCACCTGGATGGCTGTCTTCAGTCTCATCGCCGTCGGATTGATGACGTCCCTCGGCTACCTTGCGGCCCATCGTATCGTCAAACCGGTGCGCCAATTACAGGCAGCGGCACAATTGATCGGACGCGGTGAGCTTCGACAGCCCATCGATGTTCAAACCGGTGACGAACTCCAAGATCTGGCTAACGAACTCAATCGCATGAATCGCCAATTGGAAGCCTCCTTTGCAGGGCTGACCGACCAAGTGGCCTTCAAAACCCAACAAGTGGAGTCCTTGCTTCACTCGACAGACCAAATACTGGATGCAGTTCCCACCCCGATTATCATGGTCAATCAAGACGAACAGGTGCAGTACATCAACCGGGTCGGGCGCAACTCCTTTCAGGCCATTGATTCGACGAAATCAATCCCCTTATTCGACATACTCCCCGTCGATGCTGCTGCACGGAAACACATGCGAAACGAATTCCGACGTGCACGGAGCGGAGAACCGGTCGCGACTGAATCCGGGGTGGTGGATGCCGCTGGCGTCGACCGCCCCCGTGATCCGTTGGCTCCCGTGATAGGAACGGAAGAACCAAACAACCAACAGGAGATTCAGATTGGCTCCCGTCGGTATCACTATCAGTGGTTCCACATGGCAGGGAGAAACCAGGGAGAGGATCGGATCGGCCTTGTCTTCAGGGACACGACAGACGACAGCCGCCTCCAAGACCAACTCATCCAGGCTGAGAAATCAGGTAGCCTTGGAACCCTCACCGCCGGAATCGGGCATGAGTTGAATAATCCGCTCTTCGGAATTCTCGGATTGGGTGAAGCCATTGAGGAAGAAGCCGACCTCGACCGAGTCAGATCCTACGCCCGCGATATCGTCCAGCATGGCCGCCGGATGGCCGATATTATTCGAGACTTCACCGGCGTCACGGCTCGAGAGACATCGGACCAACGGCAACCGGTTCACCTCGAACGGGAACTCGATCAGGCCATCGCAATGCTGACGAACAGCATAGACGCCTCAGGACTTACGATCGAGAGAACCTACGCAGGAGACACCTGTGTCCTGGCCCTGCCGGACCAACTCCGTCAGGCTTTCACGAATGTGCTGACGAATGCCATTCAAGCGATGAAGGGCCGAGGGGTCTTATGTCTCTCGACGTCTCTGACCGATACCTCCGTCGTGACCACGATTGAGGATTCAGGCCCCGGCATTCCGAAGCAGCATCTGTCAAAAGTTTTCGATCCGTTTTTTACCACCAAGGGACAAGGCGAAGGATCCGGGCTTGGGCTGACCGTCGCCCGCCGGATCATCAAGAAATTCGGAGGGGATATCAGAATTGAGAGCCAGGAGGGGAGCGGCACCTCCTGCATCGTGACTCTGCCGATCATTCCTCTTCTGCCGCCCACACAGGAGGCTTCATGCACCGAGTCAACGTCTCGCTCTACACCGCAGCCCTCACCGTCTTAATCCTTGGTCTGTGGTGGGAGCCCTACGCCCTCTCCGCAAAAGAACGAGCTGGGTCGCCCGGCATTCCTCCGGAAAAAGCAGCGGCCTATATTTATGCCGTCATCAAGGCGGATCGCACGCTCTACACGACGGAAATCGTCAATCGGCTCCAGGCAAAAGGCGTCACCACTGCGTCTGAACATTGGGAACAAGAGAATGCCCTCATGTTGCCTGCCCAGTTTCTTCAGCATTCGGGCAAGCTGGCAGCCGAGGACGGAAGCGGGATCCGGTATCGATTAATCGGTCTCTGGCCTATTTACAAGCGCAACGCTCCGGCGAGCGACCTGGAACGCAACGCGTTGGAGTCTCTTCGAAAGAATCCCAACTTGCCGGTCACCGGAATCGTGACCAGCGGCCGCCAACAATACTTTCAGGCCATCTATCCAGACCTCGCCGTCTCACCGGCCTGTATCGAATGCCACAATGGTCATCTGCTCAGCCCGAAACGGGATTTTAAGCTCAACGATGTGATGGGCGGAATCGCTATCACCATTCCGCTGGAATAGCGAAGGCGGTCACTCGTCAATGGTCACAGGTCACTGGCGGGAAGAGCGACCGCCCTCCCAATAACCGATGACTATTGACCGATGACCATTGACGAAATGGCTAGGACGGTGTGGCAGGACCAGCGGGTGTGCCTGTTTCAGTGTTGTAATATTCCTCGCGGTAGATCTGCACGATGGTCATCAACAGACTCACCAGGACCGGCCCCACGAAGAGCCCGATGAGGCCGTAGAGCGCCAGCCCGCCGAGGACGCTGAATACGAGGAAGAGCACGGGGATCTGGGCCGCCTGTCCGATCAACCAGGGTCGAAGAAACTGGTCGATCATCACCACCACACCGATTCCCCAGGCCAACATGGCCAATGCTTTCCACAGC
>JANNIV010000412.1:0-4164 GCA_031405355.1 Nitrospira sp. | reverse complement strand
GCTTCTGGTTCTGCGCTGCCGTGTTGGTGACTCACCCGGTCTTCGTCGAACATCTCCGCCATTTCTTCGGCGATCATGTCGCCATCGTCTTGAATGGCAATGAGCGGGATTTCTTTTCTCACCTTGGCCACTGGCTCTGGCGCGGGAGCTTCTGGGGTCGTGGCTGGAGTTTTTGGAGTCTCACTCATGGGAAGAGTATACACCAGGCAGGGGGTGAAAAGGGGAGCTATTCAAACGCTTCCAGGGAGGAAGGCTCCGGATATGTTTTCTGGCACGAGGTACAGGTCAGGAAATAGATCGATTCTCTGACGGACATGGTGATGCGAAAATTGAGGCTCACTCCTTTGTGATTGCAGGTCGGACAGGACATTTCTTTAAGCCGGTAGGGGATATCCGGCTGTGTTCGTTGGTAGAACTCCATATCTGTGTAGATGGGGAAGGTGTAGTAGCATTTCCTACAGATGCCACGCCATTCACCGTCTGCCTGCATAGAGCGTTCATCGATTCCGAAGCTTGACCCTTTACAAATGGCGCACTGAACAGTTCCAAGCCTGGTTTCCACTTCTTTCATGGTCGGGTTTGGCATCTGGCAGGTTCCTTGTAAAGAGGTTCGCAACGTCGTGCAGTCAGTATAGCGTTCATGTGGAAGCGACTGCAACGAGACAAGGCTAGATTTTCCTTTGACCTGGCGAGAGTGCCGCATATACTAGTTCCATTATGCACTTGATCACCGAGAATCTGTTGGTCGGGAATATCAACGATGCGAGGGAACTGCCGATCAAGATCGGCGCGCTGCTTCTCGTCGCTGCTGAGTATACGGTAGAGTCCCCTGATTGGCTGGTCTCCGGCAGGATTCCATTTTCGGAGTATGCCGAAGCCGAACCGCTCTTGCTGGATCAAGCCGTGAGCTGGGTCGAAGAGCATCTTTCTGGCAATCGGGTCATGGTCTGTTGCCGCGCCGGCATGGGCCGATCTGTATCGGTGGTGATGGCGTACCTCTGTTGTGTCCAAGGGATGGAGTATGCTGAAGTCCTGAAGTTGGTCATGAGGCGCCGGCCCGGCGCCATGCCCCTTCCACATCTCGAAGAAGCCATCAGCCAGGTTCGCCTTCTTCGCGAGGCACGCGCAAAGAAGACGAAGAAGCGCACTTCACACCCGGCCTCCGGAGCCTGACCACAGCATAGAAAGCGCGTCCCTTCACACACAACGTCTTCGCTGTACTGCTCATGGCCTCATTCCAGATACGACCACTTCACTGAGGATCTCTCTCAATGCCGGAATTGCCGGAAGCCGAAGTCGTTGCCCTGCAGATACGGGCCAATCTCCTCGGTGCGCAGCTCAACGACTGTTGGGTTGGACGGGCGGATATTGTTCGGGAAGGATTGCCCACGCTCGCGTGGTACGGCGGTGCGCGGCTGGAAGGGGTGGAGCGATATGGCAAGAGCGTTGCGCTGGAGTTTCAAAAAGAGGGCGAACATAGATATGTCGTCGCTGAGCTTGGCATGACCGGCCTCCTGCTTTTTCGCGCAACGCAGACGAAACACCCTCAACACGTGCATGTCCGTATGTCGTTCACGGGAGGGCGTGAATCAGAACTGCGTTATTGGAATCCCCGGCGGTTTGGGCGTCTTTCCTTGCTCGATCGGGCAGGACTCGACCGCTATCGTACTCGCCGCTTCGGGATCGATCCCCTCACGGTGCCACGTGATGAGTTCGTCCATCTCATGCAAGCCAGGCGTGGACGGTTGAAGCCGCTGTTGATGCATCAGCAAGTCATCGCGGGGATTGGAAATATCTACGCGAACGAAATACTTTTTCGCGCCAGACTCCATCCCAACCGTGCGGTAAATCGGTTACGAAGGGCGACGATTATTAAACTCTATGACACTATGCAAACGGTGTTGCGTGAGGCGATTGCCTGCGGCGGATCGAGCGTCAAGGATTTCTTTGCACCGGACGGCGTAGAAGGTCAATATAAGCAGTACCATCTCGTGTACGGCAAAGAAGGTCAGCCCTGTCCCAACCGCTGCGGACGGATAATCCGCCGTCTCCAAAGTGAACGCAGCTCTTTTTATTGTCCTGGCTGCCAACCTAACGGCTCTTCAGGATAATATAGACAGATCTGTGATGAAGCTGTGATGATTACCACACAGTTTCAAGTACTTAGGCTGTGGTCCATCCGATATGTTTCCCGCTAGGTCTTTTGAGCCTTCCTGGTTTAGTCCATCTGACATATTGAGTCCCCCAGCCGATTTCGTTAGAATCCTCCTCCTTCACAATTGTTTCTCACCATTCTAAGGAGTCGCGTTATGGCGAAGGTACTCGAAGGTCCAGGGATGGGGCTGATGAAGAAGTGGGGCATCACGGTCCCCCACTATGTCGTCGTCACCTCAGTTGATGAATTAGAGAAGCTCGGCCAAGCCAATGAATGGCTCAAGAAATCAAAATTGGTAGTCAAAGCCCATGAAGCGCTCGGCTCGCGATTCAAGCTCGGCTTGGTCAAGGTCGATCTGGACCTCAAAGGAGCGGAAGCGGCGACCAAGGAGATGATTGGCCGCCAAGTGGGCAGTATCACTGTTTCCCAAGTGATCGTGTCCGAAATGATTCCGCACAAGGAGGAGTATTACTGTGCGGTGAAGTCAACCCGAGAGGGGACGGACATTCTGGTCGCCAATTGCGGTGGCATCGAAGTCGAATCGAACTGGGATCGCGTGAAGCGCTTGGCGGTGGAAGTCGGGCAGCAGCCCTCGGGGGATGCGATCGAGAAATTGGCCAAGGATGCGGGCTTTACCGGTCCGCTCCTGAAGAAGATGGCCGATTTCGCGGGCAAGATGTTCACCTGTTTCGACAGCGAAGATGCGCAGTATTTGGAAGTGAACCCCGTGGTTCTGCGTGAACAGGATAGTGAACTGATCGCGCTGGATGCGGTGACGCTGCTCGATGGCGACGCCAAGTTCCGGCATCCCGATTGGAACTTTGCCTTTGCTGCAGAATTCGGCCGAGCCTATTCCAAGCACGAAATGGAAGTGATGGCAGTCGATTCAAAAATAAAAGGTTCGGTCAAATTTATCGAGATTCCCGGTGGGGATACGGCCATGCTTCCGGCGGGCGGCGGGGCCAGCGTCTATTATTCCGATGCGGTTGTCGCCCGTGGCGGCAAGTTGGCCAATTACGCCGAATACTCCGGCGATCCGCCCGACTGGGCGGTCGAAGTCCTGACCGATAAGGTTTGTTCGTTGCCTGGGATCAAGAACATCATCGTCGGCGGCGCGATTGCCAATTTCACTGACGTGAAGAAGACATTCGGCGGCATCATCAACGGATTCCGCAAGGCGAAGTCCGAGGGCAAGCTCAAGGATGTCAAGATTTGGGTGCGCCGCGGTGGCCCGCGTGAGAAGGAAGGGCTCGATGCGATGCGTGCGCTAAAGGATGAAGGGTTCGATATCAACGTCTTCGACCGCAACACGCCGCTGACCGATATCGTCGATAAGGCGCTTCAGAAGAATTGATGAATTGGTGATTGGGCGATTTCGCGATTTATCGTCAGGGAAATCACCAAATCTCCAAGTCAATAATTCGCCAAATTCGGTAGGAGGGGAGATCCCGATGAGTATTCTGGCAAATAAAGATACCTATGTGGTCATTCAGGGAGGGGTCGCAGGCGTGAACGCCGCGCGCCGGATGGCCGAGTTCTGCTACCTGATTAAACGCTCGCTGAACGTCCTGGCCTTCGTCTACCCTCCTGACGCAGGCACGACACACGAAATTCCCTATGGCAGTGGGTTAGTGGCCGTTCCCATCTATAAGAGCGTTGCGGAAGCAACCAAGAACCATTCCCAGATCAACACCAGTCTCGTCTACATCGGCGCGGATCGGGCCATGAAGGGCGGGATGGAAGCCTTGGATGACTCGCACATCAAGGTGGTCTCCATGATCACCGAGGGTGTGCCTGAAAAGGATGCCAAGATCTTGGCCCATCATGCGACTAAGCTTGGGAAGGTCTTCAACGGTCCCTCGTCGATCGGGATCGTTTCAGCCGGCTCCTGCCGCTTGGGTGTCATCGGTGGCGCATTCGACAACCTGGTGCTGTCGAAGCTCTACCGCGAAGGCTCGTTCGGTGTCATCACTAAGTCGGGCGGTCTTTCCAACGAAATTATTTGGATC
>JANNIV010000411.1:0-1511 GCA_031405355.1 Nitrospira sp. | reverse complement strand
CATCTCGCAGTCCGGCGAGACGGCGGACACGTTGGCCGCCGCGCGTGAAGCGAAGGGAAAAGGGGCGCGTGTCGTGTCGATCGTGAACGTGGTCGGCAGTACGCTGGCCCGTGAATCGGACGGCGTGCTCTACACGCATTGCGGGCCTGAGATCGGCGTCGCTTCGACCAAAGCGTTCACTGCGCAGCTTACGGCGCTCTACATGCTGGCGTTACATATGGGCCGCGTGCGCGGAACCCTGTCTGTCGCCGACGGCAAGGCCTGGCTCGATCGCCTTGTCCGGCTTCCGGTATTGGTCGAGCGGGTGCTCAGTCGTGAGGCGGAGATTGTCGCGATTGCCAAACGGTATCACAAGAAGCGGAATTTCTTGTTCCTGGGCCGCGGTATCAACTATCCGATCGCGCTCGAAGGAGCATTGAAGCTGAAAGAAGTGTCCTATATCCATGCCGAAGGCTATGCCGCGGGAGAGATGAAGCACGGCCCGATCGCGCTCATCGATAAGGACATGCCGGTGGTCGTATTGGCGCCGAAGGATCGGTTGTACGAAAAGACTGTCAGCAACCTGATGGAAGTGAAAGCCAGGCACGCGCCGGTCATTGCGTTCGTGGCAGAAGGCGAGCGGGAGTTGGGGAAGATTGCCGATGCGGTGTTCACGGTTCCCGACACCCATCCGTTGCTCTCGCCGATTTTGTTTACGATCCCACTCCAGCTCTTGGCGTATCATATCGCCGTGCTGCGCGGCGCGGATGTGGATCAGCCACGGAACCTGGCAAAAAGCGTGACAGTAGAGTGAGGTACAACGGATGGGTCTCTATGCTCGCGCAACGCGCGGCCTGAGAAGGCCCTCGTTGGACGCGCGCAGTAGGAGACCCATCCGTCGCACCTCATAGAGAGAGAAGGGGAAGAGAGCATGGAAATTACGAAACAAGAAGTTGAGAAGGTCTCAAAGCTGGCCCGGCTGGAGTTGACGGATAGTGAGAAGGCGGCATTCGCGAAACAATTGGGCCAGATCCTCACGCATGTAGAGACTCTGAAGCAGTATGACACCACAGGCGTCGAACCGACGGCGACGGTGCTTGGACAAGTCAATGTGTTTCGTTCCGACATTGCGCGGCCGTCCCTGTCCGTCGAGCGTGCGGTGGCGAATGCGCCGGAGTCGACCGACGGGTTTTTTGTCGTGCCAAAGATTATCGAAGATCGTGAACGGTGATGAGTGCTGGGGGACAGGCTCTGCCGTCTGCGCAGTGCCTGTCCCCCAGCACTCATCACCCATTACCCATCACGAGGATAAAACATGTTCAGGCAAATGTTACGGTCGAAAATCCATCGGGCCACGGTGACGGAGTCCTGTCTCGATTATGAAGGCAGTTTGACGATCGACGAGGATCTGATGGATGCAGCGGGAATTTTGCCCTATGAAGCGATCGTCTGCTCCAATCTGAATAATGGCGAACGGTTTATGACCTATGCCATGGCGGGCAAACGCGGTGCGGGTGAGATCATCCTCAATG
>JANNIV010000410.1:0-1784 GCA_031405355.1 Nitrospira sp. | reverse complement strand
CTTCCCAGAGAACTAATCGCTCCACTTGCCTCACGCTGGCGCCGATGGCCCGCAACGCGGCGAATTCACGTCGTCGTTCCAGCACGGCCGTCACCAAGGTATTCACGATGCCGAGGACGGCCACCAGCACGGCAATAGCTTCAAGGACATAGGTCAAGACGAAGGAACGGTCAAAGATATCGAGAATCTCCTGCCGCAATTCGTGGTTTCGGATCACCAACGGTGGGAGCGTCATTCCGTCCAGTCCAGCGACGTGCGTCACAATTGACTGCTTTACTCGATCGACATCGGCGCCGGCAGCCAGGTAGACAGAAAACACGGTCACCCGGTCGTCGTGCCATTGTCGCTGATACCATGTTCGATCCATCACCAGCTTCCCGCCATCGGTCGAATAATCGTAAAAAATCCCCTCGACTGGCACCGCAACTGGTCCCGACGGCGTTGTGATTGAGACCGTATCTCCCTCGCGAAGCCGTAGCCGAATCGCCAACACTTCCGACAGGAGGGCGCCTCCGGTCTCGGCAGCTCGCCGCAGAGCCGCGCTGGAATCTCCATGAACCATTAGATACCGGCTACGCTGCGCATGGAGCCGAAGATCTCGTGACACCAGCGCCACCGGCTGGCCCGCTGCATCTACATACACATCGCGATAGGTATCGACCGCATCAATGCCGTCGATGGCCGACAGGATCGGACGCCACCCTCCCGGCAAGGAGCTCGAGGCCTGACCTGACTGCTTCCCCTGGAGCCATGATTGCGGGGCTACAATGAGATCGGCCATCACGGTTTCATCCACCCAGAACTCGACCGTGTCACGAAAACTGCGAACCATGACAACCACTCCGATCATGATCGATAATCCCACCATCAATGCCGACACCGTCACTGCATTCCGGCCCGGATGCCGCGCCGCCTGGTCTGCCGCAATGAGCCGGAGGCTTCCCCCAACCGCCATCGTCTTGCTGCCCCGCCGAAGAGGCCGCCAGCCCAACGCCTTGATGCACATCGGCGCAAGACAGGAGAGCGCCCCTAAGAGACAGACCGTCGCGAAATAGCCAAAGAGCGGTAGCTTGCCAACCGGGCCCACCAGCGAGCAGAGGCCTGCCAGTACCAACAACGCGAGACTGATCCACCCCCATAGACCTGCCCTCAGTCGATTCGTCGATTCATAGTCGCCCGGCGCCAAGGCACGAACCGTCACAGTCCTGCTGGCTTCCACGCTGGGGCCCAAGGCTCCCACCATCGAAACCACTGTCCCAAGCAGAACTCCTTTTGCCACTGCCGTGAACGTCACCATGTCCATCGACAAGATCAACCCGCTTGAGGTGACCGGCGCATAGAGGTCTGAGACCGTTCGACTGACCAGCGACACTAACCCCTTAGCCAGCCATACCCCGCCAAGGCCCCCCAAAAGCCCTCCAAGAAGGCCGAGCAGCCCTGCCTCCACGAAAAACAGGCCTGCGACCCGCCGCTCCGTCATGCCGAGCGCGCGGTAGATGCCGATCTCGCGTCTCCGTTGCGCCACAGCAAACGCGATCGTGTTGTAGATCAAGAACACCCCGACGAGCAGCCCGACCCAGCTCATGACTGACAGATTGAGCTGGAAGGCCCACACCATGTTTTCGACCTGCTTGGTCCGTTGCGCCGGCCGTTGCACAATTATATGTGGAGGAAGAACCGCACGCAGGGAGACAATGATATCGTCGAGCGCTCGATCAGGCGCTGTCACCAGCTCGATCCGATCCAACCGACCGATCGATTGAAACAAGAGCTGCGCCGCAGCG
>JANNIV010000409.1:0-7911 GCA_031405355.1 Nitrospira sp. | reverse complement strand
CGGAAGGGCTATGCCGGCGCCCTCGTCTGCCTGGACTGCGGCCAGGTTCCCCGCTGTCCCGCCTGCCACGTCGCGTTGATGTACTCTCGGCAGGCAGCTCGTCTGTCCTGTTCCTACTGCGGGGACACTGCCCCGATCCCTGAGACTTGCGGCTCCTGTTCCGGACCTCGCATGCAGTTGATTGGGGAAGGCACAGAGCGGGTAGAAGAAGATGCGAATCGATTGTTTCCTCATGCATCAGTGATTCGGCTTGATGGAGATACAATGCGGCGACCAGCGCAGGCGGAAGCTCTCTGGCGGAGGGTCGAGCAGGGGAGGTGGGATATCATCGTCGGGACACAATTACTACTGCGGCACGGGCCTCTTCCGACGATGGGCCTCGTTGGGATTGTGCAGGCGGACGCAGGGCTCAGCGTGCCGGATTTCCGATCCGCAGAACGTACCTATCATATGCTCCTCGACGCGGTTAGTCTCGCCCACCCGGCAGGAGTCGGCGGTCAGGTTATCATGCAGACCTGTCTGTCATCCCATCATGCGATTCAGGCTGTGGCGAAGAATGACGAATCTGTCTTTTCCTTGGAAGAACTGTCTCAGCGGGCTGCATTGGGGTATCCGCCCTCGGTTCATCTGATTGCGCTCCTCGCATCGGGAACCAATGAGAAAATGGTTCGCGATGCTGCCATGGCCTGGGTCGCTCGACTCACCGCCTGCTCTTCACCGTCCGTGGCTGGACAGATGGTCTCGCCAAAGGTTTCTGCAACGGCTCAATCAATCGGTCGATCCGACCGTCTTATTGTCCTGGGACCGGTCCCTTCTCCGGTGCCGAGGCTCAGGGGACGGTATCGGTGGCAAATCCTCGTGAAATCGCCCGAACGGGAAGCGGGCCTCGAAGCGGTACGTATGACGGTCAAGGAGATGGAACGGACTTACCTGCGCCGAGCCATCAAGTTCGATGTCGATGTCGATCCGATCGAGATGTGGTAGGTGTTCCTTCTTTTTTATGGGGCCTGATTATGATGTTGGGGGATGGTTGTCGGTTGCATCGACTGACGAGACGGTGCTGGGCTGACGGGCTCGCTTAAAGAACCCATAGGAAAACGTGATCCAAAAGACAGCTGAGACGAGTCCCATCAGAACGGCTGAGAGCATGGTTCCCAATTGTTCATCGGTCGGCTCTGTCGTAATCGAACGGAATTGAACCATCGTGACAATGGGCCAGGTAAGACTCTCCAGGCCGAGCAACAGGGTAGCCCAAGCCCAGACCAATCCAATCGTGCGCCCCTGCCAGATCAGAAATCCTGCGACAACGCCACCAATGAGAAAGACTCCCCAGACTGGAAGCGAGTCCCACGCCAGCCAAGCACCAGCCGCCACGACGAGGCTGCCAAGCAGGGCATTGAGTTGGGGGCTCCACCAGGCAGTGACCATACAGGGTGTCGTTCTCCGTGGGCGATACGAGGGTGATGCGCGGGCTAGTGTGAGTTCCAAATGTGGGTTTGTCAATCGAGGTATCCGTCGGCTAGCCTGCCGGCTGAAAGCTCACCGCAGCAACGAATCCTCGATTACAGCAGAAGCCTCATGAATCATGCGGGCCAGGACTGGCGCCTCGTCCGACAGCTTGAAAGAGTTGCGTGCGTTCCTCACTGGTGAGCGGTTTCCACGCTCCAGATACCAATCCGTCAAGCGTCACATGCATGATCCTGACACGATGCAGGTCGAGCACCCGATAACCCAAAACTTGGCACATGCGTCGAATCTGTCGATTGCGACCTTCGGTGAGGATGATGCGGAATCGTGCGGGACTGAGGCGCTCAATCCGGCAGGGCCTAGTCGGACGGTCGAGAATGTCAACCCCTTGAGCCATGCGATCGATGAATGACTGATCGAAGGGATGATCTACAGAGACCTCGTATTCCCGTTCATGCCCATGTTCGGTTCGTAGAATCTCATTCACGATGTCCCCGTCGTTCGTGAGAAGAATGAGGCCGGATGAGTCCTTGTCGAGTCGGCCGATTGGAAAGATTCGCTCTGGATGGCCGATCTCTGCGATGATGTTACGGGGCACATGCGACTCGCTCGTCGTTGTCACACCCACTGGCTTGTAATACTTGATATAGAGCGAAGCCGTCCCCCAGGGAATTACCTGTCCGTCTCGCGCAATAACGTCGTCAGGACCGACTTGATCCCCTAAGCAGGCCACCCGTTGATTGATGGTTACGCGACCGGCCTCAATCAGGCGATCGGCCTCCCGGCGAGAACAGATGCCGTGGTGTGTGAAAAATTTATTGATACGAAGCATGTCGGTCACGGGGCGGTACGCCGTTGGCAGGCTTTTCCAGCATCCTACTTAGTGGACGCGGCGGCCCGCTTTGATCCGGCCCAGCATACGGTAGATCAATCGGGCGATACAAAACTGGGGAGCGACAAACCCTTCAATCGGGGCAATCTCGCTGATATCCATTCCGAGAATACCAGGTCCATTGGCCAAGGCTGTGATGAGATTCAGTGTATCGTACCACCCCAACCCACCGGGCTCGGGAGTGCCGAGCGCGGGGATCAACGAGGCGTCAAGTCCGTCACAATCGAATGTCAGGTAGACAGGCCCTCGACAGGTCTTCACGACATCGGGAACCCACCGGGAGGCCTTGCCCTCGTAGAGGCCTGACGGGTCAAGGATCTCGGCGGCAAAGAACGTGGCTATTCGATCGGTGCTCTCAATGCGGTCGATTTCCTCTGGAGAAATGGATCGAATGCCGACTTGAACCAATGGCAATCCGTCGTCGACCACGCGGGCCATCACGCTGGCGTGGCTATAGGGGTTCCCTTGATAGGCCTTCCGCAGGTCGCCATGTGCATCGATTTGCACCACGCACAGGTCAGGATAGCGACGAGCATGGGCCCGGATGGCCCCAAGCGCTCCGGTATGTTCCCCTGTCAAGGTAACGATGAAGCGCCCAGCTCCAACGTGAGGAGCGACAAACGCGTCGATTGCATCCACCGCCTGCCGATCGACTTTGCCGTCCAGTTCGAGTGCGCGGATGGTGGCAACTCCGCCCCATTCCCGGTAGGGCTCACACCGGAGCGTTTCATCGTATAACTCGACTTGTTGCGATGCCTCGATGATGGCTGACGGACCTCGATCGGAGCCCAGCACATAACTGGAGGTATGTTCGTAGGGTGCTGGCAGGACATAGACACCCGCCTGATCGGGATGGCACCAGGGCTCATCGAGACCGAGGAAGTTCTGGTCGATGCCCTCCCAACCGGCGGGAAGTGTCATGGGCGTATGCTCACGCGGCAGGGCTATCGACGCCGCTTCTGAATATTTTCTTCCGGGATGAACACGGCCAATGCGATCACCGTCGTCCAGCGGTTGGGTTTTCCGATGGCGGACTGGGTGATGTTTTGGGTCCGAACGATCTTGCCGGCCATTTTGAATACTTGTTCCCGTTCTTTCCACGCGATGTTCGGATCGAACTCGACTCCGAGCGTCGTGGCCAACATCTGCGCCGCCAAGTCTTCCGTATACTCGCCAGTCTCTTCATCGGTTTCACCATGCGCATGGTGTTCGGACAGATAGCCGTAGGTTCGACGATCGGTGGGCACCGCCAATCCAATCGACGCGGAGGCCAGGCGATTTCGTTCATTCGTTTCCGATCGCGCCATCACGCAGAACGTAATTTCACCGGGATTCAATAACTTCTCGCCACGCGCCCGCGGAATAATTTTGCAATTCGGTGGAAGAATCGACGACACCGTGACGAGGTTGCAATAGGCAACGCCGGCGCTACGCAAGGCTTGCTCGAAGGAGGCCAGCTTTTCTTTGTGGACTCCGACGCCTCGCGTTAAAAACATCTGCGTAGGTACCATCGTTTCTTCTCCTTAGTTTGTCCAAGCAATCGGGTGACGGGCGCTTCGTTAGCTGAAATGCACGCCCACGGTAAACTTCCTACAGGCACAAGGTCGCTGTTGTACCAAGATTGGCGCTGCTTCGCAATATCCCGCGACGTTTTTTCTCTAGGCGGAAGTGGAAAAAGTTGGCCAGATTTCTGAAAGGTTACGATCAGGTTAAGATTGAGATCGAAAGCGTCTGATCTTCGTTTAACCGTGAAAATTCAGGCTAGGTTCCGGCAGGCGGTTTGAGGTTCAACACCAGCATGCGAGGCTCGGTCATATCTTCGATTGCGGCCCGAACCCCTTCACGCCCGACCCCGGAGTCCTTCACGCCACCATATGGCATGTGATCAGCGCGAAATGTCGGAATTTCGTTTGCCAGCACGGCCCCAACTTCAAGGTGCCGAAAGGCATGGAAAATTTTATTCACATCCTGGGTGAATACCCCGGCGTGGAGCCCATAGTCGGACTGGTTGAGCGCCGTAATCGCTTCGCCGAAGTGTCGGTACGGGGTGACGGTCACCACCGGTCCAAACACCTCCCGGCACGAGACCTTCATCGTTGGAGTGACGTGCGAGAGCACGGTCGCCTCCATCACCGAGCCCATGCGTTTGCCTCCAAGAAGCACCCGCGCCCCTTGCGATACGGCCTCCCCAATCCAGGACTCGATGCGATGGGTTGCGTCCGGATCGATTAGCGGTCCGATCACTGTCGAATCGTCGCTCGGGTCGCCGGCCTTCAGCCGCGCAACTTGTAGCAAGAACTTCGTGGTGAAAAGATCTGCGATCGAATGATGGACAAAGATTCGTTGAACGGAGATACAGGTTTGACCGGCGTATCCGAACCCGCCGATGGCGCAACGCTGTGCAGCAAACTCGATATCGGCGTCGGGTTCGACAATCACGCCCGCATTTCCACCGAGTTCCAACACCACCTTCTTTTTCCCGCATTTGGCCTTCAACATCCATCCCACGGCGGCGCTGCCTGTAAAGCTTAGGAGTTTGAATCGAGGATCGACGACGAGCTGCTCCGCCAGCTTGTTGTCACAGGGCATGATGTTGAGTGCGCCAGGAGGAAGTCCGGCCTCCAGAACTACTTCGCCCAAGAGTAATGCGGTGAGGGGTGTCTGTGGCGCCGGCTTGATGAGAATGGAATTGCCGGCGGCCAGAGCCGGTGCGACCTTATGAGCCACAAGATTCAGGGGAAAATTGAAAGGGGTGATTCCGAGCACCGGACCGATGGGAACCCGACGGAGAATGCCGAGATGGGAATCCGTCCCCGGCGTCCAGTCGAGAGGGATCACCTCACCCGGAATACGTTTTGCCTCTTCAGCCGCAATGGTAAATGTCTGTACGGCCCGATTGACTTCTCGCTTCGCATCGGTGGCCGGCTTACCGGCTTCAGCCGTCATCAGGCGGGCAAATTCATCTCGTCGGTCATAGAGCCCGCCAGCGATTTTTTGTAACGCATGATAGCGGGCGTGTGACGGCAAGGTCTTCATTACGACGGCGGCATCGACCGTCGATTGAATTGCAGCCTCGGCGTCGGCGGAACTCGCGTTTGACACCTCGGCGAGCAGCTTCCCTGTAAACGGGTTGTTCACGGGGACAAGGGTCTCCCCGTGCCGCCACTGACCTCCAATCAAAAATGGACGTGGTTCTTGCACGAGAGGCGCCTCGCTGGTGGTGAAGACTTAGCAGGATGCTGAAAAAGTCCGCCAGCAGCGTTCTCGCATCGTTCAGACCCTCAACGTACCCCAGAGGGTACGCCTCGGCCCTTCACTCGCTGCGGCCTTGCTGGACGAACTTTTTGAGCATCCTGCGGGTTCGTGTTCTGTTGACCCAGGCATGCGGACCATTGGATTGCCGGCAGGCTAGCCTCGGTTTTCCGCAGCCTGTTAGTCGGCGGACTTAACCGAGGCTGTTGAGATTGGCTCGGGATCGGCAGCCTGTTGGGCGATACCGGCCTTGGCCACCAAATCCTCTGTGCCCCAATCACGAATTGCTTCGATCGTAAAGGCCTCATAGGTGGAGACGCCGTGGCACGTCGGGCAATCCGGCATCGGCACCTTACGATAGAAGACTTCTGACAAGCAGGACATGCACATCCAATAGGGTGGTTCTCCCTCGCGTTGCGGAACAGACCAAAATGATTGTGTGACAGGCATAGATAATCCTTAGTGAATGATGAATGAACTGTTCTGTGCCACCGCCGTTGCCTCATGCGGATCGGCTGGCTCTCCCTTGGATCGTGGGGCAGAGGCCAACATGCGATCAATCTCCTCGGCAAACTCGTTGAACGGGACTGCGCCTGGAATCGCAACCGCCGGCTCTTTCTCGGTAGGCCCACTAGCCGTTCGTATCAGAATAAAACCGGGGGTGCCATGAAAGCCCCACCGGGTCGCCTCTTGACGATCCTGGAAAATGGAATCGAGATACTGCCGCTCGTCGAAACACTTGGCAAACACCGTCTGGTCCAAGCCAATTGCCTTCGCGTAACCTTTGAACAATCCCGAGTCTAAGCGGCTTCGTTCGCTGAAGAGTCGATCGTGCATCGGCCAATATCGACCCTGGGCTCCGGCACAGCGCGCCGCGACCGCAGCGTCGACTCCGACCCCCCGATCCGCTCGAGGATAGTCGCGATACACAAACCGCACTTTGCCTGTATCGATATATTTAGCCTGCAATCGAGGCAAGGTTTCCTGAAAGAACTTCGCGCAATATCCGCATGTGAAGTCGGAATACTCGATCAAGGTGATCGGTGCGTCCGCGCTCCCTCTGATTCGTCCGTCATCCGTGACTGATCCAGCGCCAGCCTGAACGGGTTGCGTGATAAACAGCAACAACACTGCTGCGGCTGTGCGAAAGATAGACGTGCCCATCATGTTCTCAGTGCGCGCTTCGCTTTTAGGCGCTCCAGCAATCCGACCATGAGGAGAGGCCAGACAGTCGTGGCGTCACTCAACACTTCGGCAAAGCGCCCCCCTGCTTCCGGCGGAACAAACTTCCCCCAGGAGAGGCCTTCTTGATAGGTACAGCCGCTCAACCCACCCAAATGGTCTGGTTCCGGACAGATGCGCACCCCGTATTGGAATCGAGGTGGCTCTACATGGAGGCCGAGCCTCGTATTGCTGATCTCAATGTAGGGGCCGACCTGTTGAGCCCAATTACGAGGCACCCCCCCACCGATCGTAAAGATCCCACGCCGCTTGGCAGAGATAACATGGCTCGCGTAGCTGTTGAGATCGAGATAGGGATTGAACGAAGGATAGGAACGAAGAATCGTCCGCAGCACATCAAGATCACTCCCCCCCTGTAACTGCGCATGAGCCTGACCGAGATCTCGACTCATCGCCCAGGTTCCAAGATCCAGCCCCATCTCGGAATCGGTAAAGGCAGGGATGAAGACCGGGACTTTTTTCACATAGGCACTTTTGAGAATGCCCGTTCCGTCGTATTCTTCCGCGAGCGTCCTTCCCAATTCACGGGTGAGGATCTCGGAGGACAGGGTCTGATCCTGATCCATCCGTTTCATCGTCCGGGCAACGACTTGCTCCACATAGTTGAGGTTGGACTCCATCTCCAGCGTATCGTAGACCCGGTTATAGCCCTTCGCAAACAACTCTTGGTCGGACATGGATGAATGGTGTCGATAGTGTGTTTTACCAACTGACTCACTCAGTCCATGGGCGATCAATGCTCCGGTCGAGACGACACATTGCACCATCCCATGATCGATCATTGCACTGATGATCTTGCCCATCTTAGCAATGGTCATTGCCCCTGACAGCGTCAATACGACGGAACAGTCAGGGTCTTCAATCATCGTCCACAGCACTTCGTAGGCCTCGCCCAGTCTGCGGCCCCCAAAGGCCGTCTTGCGCATTGCGGTGAGCAGGCCATCGAAGGACTCAATCTGTTCCGGGTCGAGGGGCTCGAGCGCTTCGAGGCCGTCTTTCGCCCCATCGTGGAATTCGCGTACACCCATGGAAAGTCTACCTACCATAAGAAGTGAATG
>JANNIV010000408.1:0-5554 GCA_031405355.1 Nitrospira sp. | reverse complement strand
GAATGGCTCGGCCGATTCCCTGGCGCAGGTGCAGACGATCGACAATGACCGGTGCCGCGACCACCTGATTGTTCGTGAAGACTCCGGCCATGGGGCCGCTCTGCTCAGAGACGACGAGCGCGAGGTCCAGCAAGCCTGGCTGCTTGATGCCGCAATGGATGCCGGCTGCGCGGAACCCTTGTGGTGCGGTGACTCCACGGCGCGAAGATGCAGTTGTT
Organism: Nitrospira sp.; assembly: GCA_031405355.1. Classification (GTDB taxonomy): domain Bacteria; phylum Nitrospirota; class Nitrospiria; order Nitrospirales; family Nitrospiraceae; genus Palsa-1315. The sequence continues at coordinate 5,336 of JANNIV010000408.1, read as the reverse complement.
AATTTTTTGGCCATGATCGAGAGAATGTATATTGATCTATGCAGGATGCTCAAAAAGGCTGTCCAGCAAGGCCGCAGGCGAATCGAAACCGGAAGCGTACCCTCTGGGGTACGTTGAGGATTTCGACGAGCCGAGAACGAAGCTGGCGGACTTTTTCAGCATCTTGCTAGGGATAGGCAGCGGGAGCCGTCAGCCCTGTCTCTTCAGGGAAGCCCAGCATGAGGTTCATGGCTTGAATGGCTTGGCCTGCGGCACCCTTCACCAGATTATCCAGCGCGGCCACCGTAATGACCGATCCTGAACGGAGATCAAGGTAGACACCGATGTCGCAATAGTTGGAGCCTTTGATGTAGCGCGGATTCGGAATAGTCTCTTCCTGGAACCTGACGAACCGTTCTCCTTTGTAGAAGTCGCGATACAGCGCACGCAGATTCGGCAGCGACATCGGACTCTTCAACTTGCAGTAGGCGGTGCTCAGGATGCCGCGGTTCATTGGGACTAGGTGTGGAGTGAATGTCACGATTGGCTCTGGGGCTGTCTTTCCAGATGCTTGAGAGGCTCGTTGAAGCAATCCACCGAGTTCTTGTTCGATCTCAGGGATGTGGCGATGCCCTCCGATTTTGTAGGGCTCCAAGGACTCATGGGCTTCAGGAAAATGGTAGGGAAGCGCTGGGCTTCGCCCGGCGCCGGAAACGCCAGATTTCGCATCGATGACTACGCTATGGGGCTGCACGAGATCCTGCGCGAACAGCGGGGCCAATTGCAGAACGGCTGCTGTCGGGTAGCAGCCAGGCGAGGCCACCAATTTTGCTTTGGCGATAGCGGCTCGGTGCAATTCGGGAAGTCCATAGACTGCGTCCTTCAGCAGATTCGGATAGGTATGCGGTGTTTTATACCATTGTTCATAGACAGCGGGATCCGTGAGCCGGTAGTCGGCGCTGAGATCCACCACCAGTTTACCTGCTTTGAGGCAGGCGGAAACCGGCTCTAAGGATTTGGTATGGGGAAGGGCCAAAAAGATCGCATCTGCTTGTTCCGCTATGGCTTCGGGTGAGAGCGCTTGAAATGAGAGCGTCACGAGGCCTGCCAGACTCGGAAAGACTGATCCGACGGGAGTTCCGGCGGATTTCTCTGACGTGACAACGTGGAGATCGAAGTGCGGGTGGAGGGCTGCCAGGCGAACAAGCTCCGCTCCGGCATATCCACTGGCCCCTGCAATTGCGACGCGTACCTTTTTCATCTGTCTCACCTGCCATGTGTGCCACGGACACAAAAAAAGGGAAGGCGTGGAGCCTTCCCTTTTTCCGACTGTGGCTCCGATGATTATCGCTTTGAGTACTGGAACCGCTTTCTTGCACCCTTCTGTCCGTACTTTTTCCGCTCTTTGACGCGCGAGTCGCGTGTCAGCAAGCCTTCCTTCTTCAAGGGCGTACGGAGGGGTTGGTTGAGTACCACCAATGCGCGTGCGATTGCATGACGCAAGGCGCCGGCTTGGCCAACCTGCCCGCCGCCTTGCACCGTGGCCTTGATCGAGTATTGCCCCATGACACCGCCGATTTCGAGCGGGAACTGAATAATCTGTCGCAGCGTCAGTCGTGGGAAGGCCTTCTCGATCGGTTGTTCATTGATCGTGATGTCGCCGGCCGTCCCGGTGACCCAGGCTCTGGCAATGGCGCACTTTCGTCGTCCGGTTGCATATTGAGTCGCTACTGCCATGTCACAACGTCTCCTTGTTCGCGCACAGTGAAGTCTAAAGGGTAATCGGTTCTGGTCGTTGCGCCTGATGGGGATGGGTGGGCCCGACGTAGACGCGGAGTTTCTTCGTCATATGATTGCCCAAGGGATTCTTGGGGAGCATGCCTTCGATCGCTTTGGTCAGGAGTTCAGTCGGATCCTTTCGGAAGACATGCTGCGCGGTTGCAGTCTTGAGTCCGCCGGGAAAGCCGCTGTGGTGGCGATAGAGCTTCGTGGTCATTTTGTTGCCGGTCAGATGGATCTTCTCCGCATTCACGATCACAATATGGTCGCCCATGTCCACATGGGGGGTAAAGGTCGGACGATGTTTGCCACGCAACATCCCGGCGACGCGGGCGGCCAATCTGCCGAGCGTCTTTCCCTCCGCATTCACGAGGTACCACTTTTCTTGCACTTCTAAAGGCTTTTGCATGTAGGTCAACATTGTTCTTCCCGCTCCTTCACTATCGAGTGAATCAAGTTTCTTGTACTTCCGGTGTGCCGATATTTTTCGAGTCCAGTTTCGCCAGCCAGGCGTCGAGATTCGTCGTGCTCCGACGTTTCAGCACATCTTGGGTAATGTAGATCGGGCACGGAGCCCGGAGGGCCAACGAGATGGCATCGCTGGGCCTGGCATCGATTGTCCGTTCCAGGCCTTTGTTAGAGACATGGACCATGGCGTAATAGGTGCTGCTTTTGACGTCCGCAATGACGACACGTTGGATCGTGATGTTCAAATGTTCGGCAAAACTCTTGACCAAGTCATGGCTCATCGGCCGTGGCGTAATCATGGTATCGAGCGCTAGTTTAATGGCGTTCCCCTCTGCTGCGCCGACCCAAATCGGAAAGGTATCGAGGGTGCCATCCTGTCGGGCTAAGACGACGATCCTCGTGTCGGTGTTGGCCTCCTCAAGGATGCGATCCACCTTGTATTCAACGAGGTCTTGTTCTTTAGGCAGATCGACAATGCTCATAGTGCGTGTTGCTGAATTAGGAGTCAAGTTTGCCAAAGTCTTCCGGTTTGAGGTTTTCAAGCCACTGATCGAGTTCCTCGGAATTCTGTTTGGTGATGACCGAATTGTTCGCGAACACCGGGGCATTGCTCCGAAGCGCCAATGCAATGGCATCGCTGGGTCTGGCGTCGACGGTGTATTCTGAATCTTCGTACATCAAATGGACCTTCGCGAAATAGGTATGCTCCGACAAGTCTGTAATGACCACGCTGATGACTTTCGCATTATAGGCATCGAGGAGCGACTTCATGAAGTCATGTGTCATTGGCCTGGGGGGCGTTACATTTTCCAGGGACATGCTGATCGCGCCAGCTTCTGACTTACCGACCCAAATGGGAAGCATGTCGGCGTGCTCTTCGTCACGTAGTACCACGATATACGCGTTATTATAGGGGTCGAACATTAACCCCTTTACGTGCATCTGTGTAATCACAAAAACCGGTTCCTTCTCATCGGCTTACGGAGATATTGGTGACCCTGCCGATGGATCAAGAAGTGCACAATCTAGCACTTCTGAAATCGGTCTGTCAACGAAGCCTGCGAGATCACTGGAGAAGTCACGATAGGTTGAGGTCGAGGTTAAGGCTGAGGTTGAGCGAGCTCCTGATCCGGACTGAACCTTAACCTCAGCCTTAGCCTCAACCTTCATAACGCTGGTGGGCTATTTCAGCATCCTGTTATGCCGGTGGACGATAGTTCTGATCAAGCTTTCCCGTATCAGTTTGTTCGCCTAGTTTGAGAAAGGCCTTCATTTGCTTTTTTACGAGATCTCTGCCGCTTTCTTCGCCCAGATTGACCTGATACTCATTGATGACCATGACCCGCATACCTTCCCACTTTTTCCAGCAGGGTTTGCAGACCTTGGCCTTGATCTCGGATTCAAGCTTCCCCATGAAGAGAGGGTCCGTAATCGTTTCTCCGGCTTGTCCGCACGTGACGCACTGGACGTCTGCCATGATGTAAGCATCCTCCCGCAAAATTATGAGGTGACTGTGAGTGGGGATTGTAACATCGCGGTTGAGCGAAGATAAAGAGGGAGAGCGGATTGACCAGCTCATGGCTTCGTGCTAAGAAGAATCGCGTTCAAAGATGGTAAGCCCGGATGGCGGAACTGGCAGACGCGCCGGACTCAAAATCCGGTTCTCGCAAGAGAGTGGGAGTTCGACCCTCCCTCTGGGCACCAACGGTTCACTGCGTGTCTGTAGATATCGAATCTCAGCCGCATGTCTTCAGTTGACATGTCCAAACGGGTAACCTATAGTCCATGCGTAATGAGTGATAAAAAAGTTTCAATGCCTTGATAGTTGGTCAGTTTTTACTGTTTCGCCGTTGCATATTATCTTCTTTTTTTAATCTCACCATGGAGGCAGCACATGCGTAAAGTGTTGGCACTGGGAGCGGCAATACTTCTTGTCGGTTCAGCTGGTGTGTCAATCGCTCAAGAGCGCTTAAATTCCCAATCCGGCATGGGTGTGGGGGAGGGAGTTGGCGATGTGTCGGGATCAGGCACGCGGGTGACCACCTTCGATCGAAGCAACTTCCTCGAGCGGTTGTCGCAGCCGGAGACGGTATATGGGCGGGTGTTTGCGATCGATATGGCCCAGCACAGGCTCATGATTGAAACAGGCGGTGCAGGGAAGACATTCGACGAGGGGCAGGAGGGTAAGTCAGGGTACGGAGCTCGTACCGTCATAACTCTTAACCTCACGGACCGCTCAAATATGCAAGCGATTAAGACCCTCAATGTCGGTGACGATGTTACGGTTCAAGTGAGGGAAGAAACGTCAGTCGATCAGCCCTTTGGCACCGGAAGGAAAACAGTCATTGAAGCGTTCGTGACCCATGTCGATGCGACGAAGCAAGGGTTTGGTGGACTTGGACAACGTCCGGATCCTGAGAATGAGCGCGCGATTGGGACGAGCCGTGGTGGAATCACCGGTGGCATCGCTGGTTCTGTTCTTCCAGGAAAAATCGAATCCGGTATCACCAGCACGATCGGTGAATTTACCGGCTCCGCTCCCTGCTGGCAATGTGAACCACAGCCGGGATGGGGCAATGCCGCAACAGGAACCAAGTCCGACTATGGGACAAATCTGGCCAAGCCGAACTTGGTCAAGGGATTGAATTAGTTCGATACTCATTCGTTGAGGGTGTAGCAGGGGCAGCGAATGCTGCCCCTTTTTTTTCGTTCACGATCCTGGTTTGTTTGGTCTGTTTTGTTTATTTCGTTTGTTTGGTTTGTCTTGTTAATTTAGTTGAACGAAACTAACAAAATGAACCAAATCAACAAAACAAACCAGATCAACCAAGTATTGTAGAGGCAATACAGCCGTGACTGATCAACCGGATGCTGAGTTGGATTTACGTGGCGTTATTTGCCCCTATAACTTCGTCAAAACGAAGTTGAAACTGGAAGCAATGGAACAGGGGCAGGTTCTTTCGGTGCTGTTGGACGATGGCGACCCGATTGGGAATGTCCCCCGCAGCGTAAGTAATGAGGGACACACCATTCTTTCACAAGATCTCGTCGAGGGGTCTTATCGAGTGCTGATCCGTCGCCGTGAAGATGAGTAGTTTTGCGGTCCTCCC
>JANNIV010000407.1:0-6717 GCA_031405355.1 Nitrospira sp. | reverse complement strand
CCCGCAGCAGCCTACTCCGCCGAAGTAGCCACTTCGGCTACGAAGGCCGGAAGCTGCGGGGTATCTTGCGGAATTCTCCGAAGCCACTACCCTCCTTCGCCAAGGCTACGGAGGGTTCTCCCCGCCTTCATCCCCGTAGCGAGCTACGGGGTATTCGGCAAAGGAGAATAAGGGCCGCAGCCTTTCATTGCCCGCCTCGTTCAAAACGGTTATACTCATTCCTATCATTATGGGACAGTTTCCTCTTACTTTAAGCAGCTTTATCACTCAGAAGCCGGCGGCTCATCAGGGAGTCACTGGAGAACTTGCCGCGCTTCTGTCCCAGATCGGCCTGGTCGGGAAACTGATTGCACAAGATCTCAGACGTGCAGGGCTGATCGATATCCTGGGAACGACAGGCGAAATCAATGTGCAGGGGGAGACAGTCAAGAAGCTGGATGAGATTGCAAACGAGACCTTTCTCAAGGTATTTCACCAGAACGGACTTGCGTGCGCACTGGCATCGGAAGAGATGGAAAAGCCGGTCCTGCTTCCGGAGAATTGGCCGCAGGCCAAATACATGCTGCTCTTCGATCCCCTCGATGGCTCATCGAACACGGACTGCAACATGCCGCTTGGCGCGATTTTTTCCGTCGTGACGTCCGGGCACAGCGACCGGATGCCGACCAAGGATGACCTTGCCCGCAAGGGAACAGAGCAGGTGGCCGCTGGCTATCTCCTGTACGGGTCGAGCACGATGTTGGTCTATACAGTTGGACAAGGAGTCTATGGGTTTACGTTGGATCTTGGCATCGGCGAGTATTGCCTATCGCACGAACGGATCCGCATTCCTGCTCGTGGTAAGGTCTATGGCGTGAACGAAGGCAATTACCATAAGTGGCCTGGAGAAATGCAAAAGTATATCGACAGTCTGAAAGTCAAGGATACAGCGACCGGGCGTCCTTATAGCGTACGCTATTCCGGTTGTCTGGTGGCCGACGTACACCGGATCCTTCTCGGGGGAGGCATCTATCTTTATCCCGGCGAGATAGAGAAGCCGGAGGGCAAGCTTCGGTTATTGTACGAAGCGAACCCCTTGGCGATGGTCGTGGAACAAGCGGGCGGCAGAGCCAGCACCGGCACCATGCGCATCTTGGACGTGGAGGCGAAGCAACTGCATCAACGGGTGCCGTTGATCATCGGCAGCGCGGAGGACGTGCATGACGCAGAGGAATTCATGCAAGGAAGACGGTAATGACCCAGGTGGATAGGCTGAAGGGGTTCAGGCTGAAGGGAGGTCTGTCTGGTCATCTGGTCTATTTGGTTGGTCTGGTTCAATCAAATACACAAGACAGACGAGACAGACCAGATAGACCAAATGAACAAGATCGGCTAGCAGCCTTCAGCCTGAATGCCTGATTCGGAACGCTTCACGAATTCACAGGAGGAGAGACATGGCTGATCGGGTACAAGAGATTCTCAGCTGGTACAGCAGCGACAATGCAGGAACAAAAACGAATATCGCCCGTCTGTTGCTCCATGGGAAATTGGCAGGGACTGGTAAGTTGGTCATCCTTCCGGTGGACCAGGGATTTGAGCATGGTCCGGCCCGGAGTTTTGCCGCCAACCCCGGAGGATACAGTCCCCTCTATCATTTTCAGTTGGCGATCGATGCCGGCTGCAATGCCTACGCAGCTCCGCTGGGATTTCTCGAAGCCGGCGCCGCTGAATTCGCCGGCCGGATTCCGCTGATTCTGAAGTTGAACAATCACGATGTCTTGCATGATGAAAAAGACCCCTTGCCCTCGGTCACCGGCAGCGTGAAGGACGCGCTCCGGCTCGGGTGCTCGGCGGTCGGATTCACGATCTATCCTGGGTCATCGCACTGCAACACTATGTATCAGCAATTGCGTGCGATTGCAGAAGAGGCCAAGGACTGTGGGTTGGCGGTCGTCGTATGGTCGTACCCGCGCGGGTCGATCCTCAGTAAGGAAGGGGAGACGGCAATCGATGTGGTGGCGTATGGGGCGCAGATTGCGGCTCAGCTCGGCGCACATTTCATTAAGGTCAAGCTTCCTACAGCGCATCTTGAACAGGCTGCGGCGAAAAAGGTATACGAATCGGCCAAGATTCCGATTGCGACCTTGGCGGAACGGGTCAAGCATGTGGTGCAGAGTTCGTTCGATGGGCGCCGGATCGTCATTTTCTCCGGAGGGGCCAAGAGCGAGGACCAGCATGTGTTCGAGGAGGCGCGCGCCATTCGTGATGGCGGCGGGTTTGGCTCCATCATTGGCCGGAACTCGTTCCAGCGTCCCAAAGCAGAGGCGATCAAGTTTCTCCATACCATCATGGGGATATACTCCGGCGAGATGAAGTGATGCGCCGATTGTGTGTGGAGCCCCATGGCTGTACAGCCGTGGTCCATTTTGTATCTTCGGCGAAACCCGCCGAAGCATGTCCTCCTTCGCCAAGGCCTCGGAGGACACCCGCTACGCATTCCTCCACAGCTTCACAGCCGTGGCTTCCTGCGTAGGCGGGTGAATCGTTCAATTTACAAGGGATGAAGAGCAAGGATTATCTATGAAACTCGTTCGCGCCTGGCTGGTTCCGTGGATCTTGATCGCCGGGGGGATTATCATCGGGATCGTGGTGGCTTCTAACCTGAATTGGCTGCCGACTGGCACGGCCGGGCCTGAGCCGATCCCCAGCCCCATTGCTCTTCCAGTGGCGACCGCGCCACAGTTGCCGATGGGAGGAGGGAGTGGGAAAAACTTCGTTGAGATTGCCAAATTGGTGAAGCCGGCGGTCGTCAATATTTCGGCGACGCGAAGCGGAAAATCAGGGGAAAATCCTCACAGCTCGCCGCTCGACGATCCGTTTTTTCGCAAGTTCTTCGGCGACGAATTTTTCAAGCGGGATGCCCCCCAGCGAGAGCCAAAAGAGCGCGGCCAGGGGTCCGGGGTCATTGTGGAATCCAACGGCTTGATTGTCACCAATAATCATGTCGTGAACAAGGCCGACGACATTCGGGTCTTTTTGTCGGACAAGCGGGAGTTTAAGGGCAAGCTGATCGGCACCGATGCGAAGACGGATATCGCGATCGTGAAAATCGAAGCGACAGGGCTTTCAACCATTCCCTGGGCCGACTCCGATCAACTCGAAGTTGGGGAGTACGTGTTGGCCGTGGGGAGTCCGTTCGGGCTTACCCAGACCGTGACGATGGGAATCGTGAGCGCAGTCGGACGGGCCAGTATGGGTATTGCCGAGTACGAAGACTTCATTCAAACCGATGCGGCGATCAACCCTGGCAATTCCGGAGGCGCGTTGGTCAACGTCCGTGGCGAATTAGTCGGGATCAATACGGCGATTTTCAGCCAGAGCGGCGGTAGCATGGGGATTGGGTTTGCGGTGCCGAGCAATCTGTCACGCGCCATCATGGATCAATTGGTGCGAACGGGGAAGGTCGTCCGTGGCTGGCTCGGTGTCGCGATTCAAGATTTGACTCCTGAGCTGGCCACACAGTTCGGGATCACCGAGACGAAGGGTGTGCTCGTCAGCGATGTCATGGACGATAGCCCCGCGAAGAAAGCAGGATTTGAACGCGCAGATGTCATTATTGAATATGACGGCAAGTCGATGGATTCGCCGACGCATTTGAGGAATGCCGTTGCGCAGACTCCGATCGGAAAGAAGGTCTCGGTCAAGTTGATCCGGGACAAGAAGCCTAAGACGATCGAGGTTGCAATAGTGGAACAGCCCAAATCGTTGGGACAGCCTGGTGCAGAGGAGAGCAGAGAGTCATCGGTGCCGACGGGGCTCCTCTCGGATCTTGAGGTCCGTGAGGTCAACGAGGAGCTGGCTACTCGGTATGGATTGAAGGGCATCGAGCGCGGTGTGGTGGTGGTCAGGGTCAAGGCTGGAAGCACGGCGGAAGAAATGGGTGTGCGCGAAGGCGACATTATCCTCGAAGTCAATCGCAAGGCGGTGAGCTCGCTCAAGTCCTATGAACAAGCAGCTTCCAGCCTTGCCAAGGATCAAGCGGTCCTCTTGCTGCTCAAACGGAAGGGCCAAGCGATTTATCTCACGCTGAGGCCGTAACTGGTTCATTTGGTTTGTTTTGTTTGTTTGGTTCATCTGGTTAGTTTCGTTCAACCACATAAACAAGACAGGGGGCTCCTTTGGTGGTGGCACTCGTGCCGGCTGCAGGCCGCGGGCTTCGGATGGGTGGCTCCGTCCCCAAGCAATTTCTGGCGTTGGGTGGTGAGCCGCTCATCGTTCAGTCGCTGCGAACGTTGCAAGCTGCTCCCATGGTCGACCGGATCATTCTTGCCGTTCCATCTGCAGATATCGAATATTGCGAGAAGGAGATCGTCGCGCACTATCGCTTCACCAAAGTGATGAAGGTGGTGGCGGGTGGCGCCGAACGCCAGGATTCTGTACGGCAAGCGCTTGCGCAGGTCTCACCAGACACAGAGATCGTGCTCATTCACGATGCCGTTCGGCCTTTTGTGACGATCCGGATGATCGCGGAGGTTGTGGCTGCGGCGAGGAAGGAAGGAGCGGCGATCATTGCGCTTCCGATGCGGGATACCGTGAAGCAGGTACGGGCGGATGGGATGATCGAGCGAACAGTCGATCGTGCTCCCCTGTGGCTCGCCCAAACGCCTCAGGCCTTTCGACGGGACTGGATCGAGACCGCCCATGGGAAAGCGCATGCTGAAGGGATTCGAGCTACCGACGATGCCTTCCTAGTGGAGTGGCTAGGGCACTCAGTGGCGGTGGTTGAGGGAAGCGGAGAGAATATCAAAGTGACGAGGCCTGAAGACCTGGTGATCGGCGAGGCGATTTTGGCATCGCGAAACATAGGGAGCGGGACGGGCAAGACGGACGACGGTTCGAGGTTCGAAGTTCGAGGTTTTCAGAACTTCGAACCCTGAACTTCGAACTTCGCGGCGCGCCAGCCCCGACTGTCTCGCGGCAAAGATTGCGTGGCGAATCATGAGGAGAGCCTATGACGATGCGAGTGGGCTGCGGCTACGACGTTCATCCGTTGGGACCAGGACGAAAGCTGATACTCGGCGGGGTCGAAGTGCCCCACAACAAGGGATTGCTCGGGCATTCCGATTCCGATGCCTTGGTCCATGCCCTCTGCGATGCGTTGCTCGGAGCGATGGGTGAAGGAGATCTGGGCCGGCACTATCCCAGTTCAGACCAGCGGTTTAAGGACATCTCGAGTCTGAAGCTATTGGAAGATGTCGTCGGGAAAATGCGGGGGAAGGGGTATCGCATCGTGAACGTCGATACGGTCATTATCGCGCAGGCCCCCCGGCTCAGTTCGCACTTAGCAGCCATGCAAAAGCAGATGGCTCAAGTGCTCGGGGTCGATCCTGATCTTGTCAACGTGAAGGTAAAGAGCGGAGAAGGAATTGGCATGATCGGCAGAGAGGAAGGAATCGCCGCGCAAGCGGTGTGTTTGATTGAGGCGCTTGAATAGCTGACAGGCAGTAGAATGGCGCGAGCGCATGGGTTCGAGGATCTGAAAGTCTGGCAACTGGCCAGGGAGCTTGTACTGGCCGTCTATCAACTGACGAATACGCAAGTATTTGGTAAGGACCACGCCCTACGAGACCAAATACGCCGCGCCGCAGTTTCCAGCATGGCAAATATCGCGGAAGGGTTTGAGCGTGGATCGAATCGCGAATTTATGAGATTTCTCTATATAGCGAGAGGTTCTGCTGGCGAAGTCAGGAGCCATTTGTATGTGGCCAGGGATTTGGAATACATTACAGGCGCGGAGTTTGAGCGAATGACGAGTCGGGTTAGTGGTCTTTCAAAAGGCGTATTTCGGTTTATCCAGCATCTCGAATCATCTGAGACCAACACGAGATAGTTCAGTCCCTGTCGCTTGTCAGCTTGATTCCCTGTCAGCCATGATTAACGCTATTAAATCAGATCTACGCGCCGTTTTCGACCGGGACCCAGCTGCGACCAGCTGGCTTGAAGTCGTGCTGACCTATGCCGGCTTTCATGCGCTGCTGGCCTACCGCATTTCCCACTGGTTGAAGTCCTACAACGTGCCATTCGTTCCTCGTGCTATTTCTCAGATTGCTCGCTGGTTCACGGGGATCGAAATCCATCCCTCGGCGAAGATCGGCACCGGGTTCTTTATTGATCATGGGATGGGTGTGGTCATTGGCGAAACAGCAGAGATCGGAGATTATGTGACTCTCTTCCAGGGGGTGACCCTTGGAGGGACGGGCAAGGAACGAGGTAAACGCCATCCCACGCTTGGCAATCACGTCGTCGTTGGGGCTGGTGCCAAGATTCTCGGCGGGATTACGATCGGTGACAATGTGAAGATCGGCGCCAATTCAGTTGTGCTCAAGAATGTCACTGCCAATTCCACCGTCATCGGCGTGCCGGCCCGCGTGATTAAAACTCAAGGCGAGCGGCTGCCCGACGCCACCATGGACCACAGCAATCTGCCTGATCCTGTCAGTGACCGGCTCATGGCACTCGAGCAGGAGCTGATCGAGCTGCGCAAGAAACTCGAAAATCAAGAGCCCCCCCGCCTGTTCTAGCGGAACTGGTTCATCTCGTTTATCTGGTTTGTTTGGTTTATCTGGTCAGTCTGGTTCAACCAAATAAACAAGAGAGACCAGCCGGTTCTCGCGCGATAGGCGCCAGTACTCGGCTGGTTTGTTGTAAGTTAGGGGAGATGGAAATGCGCCCGCGGCC
>JANNIV010000406.1:0-6114 GCA_031405355.1 Nitrospira sp. | reverse complement strand
CATGCGGACGGCCATCCGGCAATTTTCCGAGCGTGGCGGGCCTATCTATGCGGAATGCGGTGGCATGATGTATCTCACGCAGAAGATTCGCGATTTCCAAGGAAAATCCCATGAAATGGTGGGCCTGTTTGCTGCAGAAGCGGTCATGTCCAAGGTGAGAATGACATTGGGCTATCGTGAACTCCAGGTCTCACAGCCTTGCTTGCTCGGCGAGGTCGGTATCACAGCACGAGGGCATGAGTTTCATTACTCCCTGGTCGAACCGACAGGCCAGTTGCACTATGCCTGTACGTTGATGGATGCACAAGGCAAGTCTAAGGGGCCGGATGGTCTCATCGTCGGCAACACCGTGGGGCTCTACTCGCATCTGCACTTTGCCAGTCAGCCGAAGATCGCAGCGTCGTTGATCGCATCTGCTGGCATGACCGCTCGCCCATTGGCTGCGCGCTCAGGAGGTGTGGGATGACGGAGCCGGCCGAACACAAAGCCAAGATGGAACGGTTGAAGGCCTCTGTGGATCGGCGCATTGAAGCGGCGCAAGAGGAGAAAGGCCTGTTGATGGTTTATACCGGCGCTGGCAAGGGGAAGACGACTGCCGCGCTTGGGATGGCAATTCGATGTCTCGGCCATGGCATGAAGGTCGCCGTGGTGCAGTTCATCAAAGGGGCGATCGATACGGCGGAGGAACGGGCGCTCAAATCTTTCGGCGACCGCGTCACCTTTCTCCGTATGGGCGAAGGATATACGTGGGAAACTCAAAATCGTGAGCGGGATACGAAGTTCGCTCAACAGGCTTGGGATGCGGTCTGTGGGTTTTTACACGATCCCTCCTATGCGATGGTCATTCTCGATGAATTTAATATCGCTCTTCAGCACGACTATGTTCGACTTGAAGATGTGTTGCCGGTTCTGCGGGGCCGGCCCCCCATGCAGCATGTCGTGATTACCGGGCGCGGCGCCAAGGAGGCATTGATCGAAGCCGCCGATCTGGTCACGGAGATGAAGCAGGTCAAGCATCCCTTTCGAAAAGGTGTGAAGGCGCAATCGGGGGTAGAGTTTTGAAAGGTCCTATCACAAAGACATGTGAGGCCTGCGGGGAAGCGTTTGAGTGCGGCGGATACCAATGTTGGTGCGGGAAGGTCGGCATTACCGAGCCGCAGATGGATTGGATCGCTTCGCGGTTTCAGGATTGTTTGTGTTCTACATGTCTGCTGAAGGTCGGAGCAGACGATGTGGGGCTTGTTTCGGTCAAGCCGGCCGTTCCAGCACATGCCGAGCGCACGGAGCCATCATGAGTGCGCGTCAGGACATTAGAAGTATCGGCAGCGGAGGATTTTCTGACGATGAGCGGGCGGCTGTCTACCGGGTGATTTTCGAGCGGCGAGATGTCCGCCGCAATTTTTTGCGAAAACCGATCGCGGACGATGTGCTCGCGAGGATTTTGACTGCGGCGCATCATGCCGGGTCTGTCGGGTTCATGCAGCCGTGGGATTTTGTGGTCGTCCGCCAACGCGCAACGAAGCGCGCCGTGAAGCAACTCTTTCAGAAAACCAATGCTCAGGCGGCCATGCGTTATGAAGGCGCTCGCGCGAGTCTTTATCGGAGCCTCAAGCTCGAAGGGATTGAAGAAGCGCCGGTCAATATCGGTGTGACTTGCAGCCGTCAGCGCGGCGGCCCTTATGTACTGGGCCGTTCGACGGTGCGCGATACGGATTTATATAGCACGTGCTGCGCGATTCAAAATCTTTGGTTGGCCGCACGAGCGGAAGGCATCGGGGTTGGATGGGTCAGTATCCTTGACCATGGAGCATTGAAACAGGTGCTCGGTATCCCCAGGCAAGTCAAAATGCTGGCTTATCTCTGTCTCGGTTATGTTGCCGACTTTGCGACGCAGCCTGATTTAGAGACGGCAGGGTGGCGAGCCAGGATTCCGGTTGACCAACTGATTCATTTTGAATCGTGGGGAAAAACTCTGGAAAGTAATAGGAGAAATGGCGATGCGCATCACGAAGGTTTACACAAGAACGGGAGACGCGGGAAAAACAAGGCTGGCCGGGGGGCAGCAGGTCTGGAAGGATAGTCTACGAGTTGAGGCCTATGGCACCCTTGATGAACTGAATGCGGTGGTTGGGGTGGTGCGGGTGATGAATGCCGAGATGGTGGGGAGCCATGCGCAGGCAGAACAACTCGAAGAGGATCTTCAATGGATACAAAATAAACTGTTCGATCTTGGCGGGTTACTTGCGACGGCCCCAGGCCAAGAGTTCAAGAACATGCCGCAGGTGACGGGGAAAGACGTGACGAAGCTGGAGAAGATGATCGATCGTTGTCAAAAGGATTTGGCGCCGCTCAAAGAGTTCATTCTGCCTGGTGGAGGAAAGGTATCTGGGTTTTTGCATCAAGCGAGGACGGTCTGTCGCCGGGCCGAGCGGCTTTGCGTGCATCTCTCGCGGGAAGAGCCGGTTGACCCGGTGAATATTAAGTTTGTGAATCGCCTGAGCGATGCCCTGTTTGTCTTGGCACGTTGGGCCGCCAAGACCCAAGGAGAGCCGGAATTTCTCTGGCAACGTGACGTAGGAAAGTGAGGAATAAAGAGTGGTGGGTGTTCAGTGATAAGAAAGCGGCAGAAGGAGTCATGGCTCATTCTTGTATTGGGTGGCGCAGCGTCAGGGAAGAGCCAGATGGCGCTTAATCTGGCCAGGGGACTGGCTCCGCCGCAGGCGGTGCCTGTCCCTGTCCGAAGGGGACAGGCACCACGCGCAGACGCGGGGAAGGGTGTCAGTCCCCGTTTTGCCTTTGTGGCCACAGGCCAAGCCCTGGATCAGGAAATGAAAGTACGAATTGAGCGACACCAGGCTGCACGCTCAACTGATTGGGAGACGGCAGAAGTTCCTGTCGATCTTGCAGAATGGTTTGCTGAAAATAGCCATAACTATCAAGTAATTGTGCTTGATTGTCTCACGCTATGGGTGAGTAATGTTACTGGGAAGCGCCAGGACAATTTGGCTGTCTCTAAAGCTACGGCCAAGTTGCTTCAGACAATTCGGGCAACACGAGCCCGTGTCGTGGTTGTAAGTAACGAATTGGGGTTGGGGCTTGTGCCTGCGACAAAGACAGTTCGGGCATTTCGAGATCTGGCTGGACGAGTTAATCAACAAGTGGCGGCGGAGGCAGATGAAGTCTACTTGGCAATCAGTGGGCTTCCGCTGAGATTGAAGTAGGGCAGGGGTATGAGGCGAGAGGCACGAGGCTAGAGGCAAAAACGGAGTGTAAAACATGGAAATCCTGTACGAAGCGATACGGAGAATTCAGCCGACCGATACTCGTCTCCTGGCGCAGGCCCAGGCACGTCTCGATCGATTGACGAAACCGATCGGCAGCCTAGGCCGACTTGAGGAATTGGCTGCACGCTACGTCATGATCACGGGTGAGATGAAACCGAAAGTTCCGCATGGAGCGGTCTTTACCTTTGCCGCCGATCACGGAGTAGCAGTGGAAGGGGTGAGCGCCTATCCCTCCGCAGTGACTCCTCAGATGGTCTTGAACTTCCTCCGTGGCGGCGCCGGCGTCAATGTGCTCGCGCGCCATGTCGGCATTGACGTTCGTGTCGTGGATATCGGTGTGGCATTCGACTTTGAAGCGGTTCCAGGGCTCATTCATAAGAAGGTCATGCCTGGAACAAAGAATCTGATGGTGGAATCGGCGATGAGTCTTGCGCAGGCGGAGCAAGCGCTAACAGTAGGGATCGAGTTGGCTGCTGAGGCAGTTCAAGAAGGAATCGGCTTGATCGGAACCGGGGAGATGGGAATCGGCAATACGACGGCCAGTTCGGCGATTGTAGCTGTGATGACCGGCCGGCCGGTCTCTGAGGTGACTGGCAGAGGAACAGGAATTGACGACGCCGGTCACGTACACAAGATCGACGTGATTCAACGGGCGCTCAATACCCATAGGCTCGACTCGACTGATGCGATGGTGGTGCTTGCCAAAGTGGGTGGGTTGGAAATCGGTGGGCTGGCGGGGCTGATACTTGGCGCAGCAGCGGCTCGTATTCCGATCGTGTTGGATGGGTTTATCGCTGGAGCTGCCGCTTTGATCGCCGTAGGTTTGCAACCTCGATGCAAAGATTATCTCATTGCGTCCCATCAGTCAGTCGAGCGAGGCCATCAGGCAATACTGAACCATCTTGGATTGAAGCCGCTGTTCGATCTCGATCTCCGTCTTGGGGAAGGCACAGGCGCTTGTCTTGGCATGAGTTTGGTCTTTGCCGCTATCAAGATTCTCACGGAGATGGCCACGTTCGACGAAGCCGGCGTGTCAGAGCGCACTGGGGAAGGGGTACGGGGATAAAGGGGTAAAGGGGTATCGGGGGAAGACGAGAGCTGGTCTTATTATCCCGTTATCCCCCTATCCCGTTACCCCCATCTAGCGATGGCACGTTCATTCCTTTTCGCTTGGCAGTTCCTTACGGCAATTCCGCTCAGCCGTTCGACGCACGATGCCAAGCCGGAGGAGTTGGCTGCCTCCATGAGCTGGTACCCCCTGGTTGGCTCCCTCCTTGGTGTGCTGCTGGTCGGGGCAGACCTGTTTCTAGCCCAGATCTTCTCATCCCAAGTCACGAGTTTGGTATTGATGCTTCTCCTGATTGGCATCACGCGGGGGCTCCATCAGGATGGTCTTGCCGATATGGTGGATGGTTTGGCCGGTGGGCGAACCGCTCAGGCCCGTCTGGCAATCATGCGGGATGGACGTATCGGCGCGATCGGAGCAACGGGACTGTTTCTCTCGCTCGGCCTGCGATACGCCGGGCTCAATGTCATGCCAGCGGGCGAGCACATAGCGTTGCTGATCGGCATGCCGGTGGTTGGCCGATGGGCCATGGTTCTGGGGGCGTTCCATGCAACCTATGCACGGTCGGAAGGGGGACTGGCCCAACCGTTTCTCGCACATTTGTCCTGGCGACACCTGTGCGTGGCGACCGTCACGGCGGGGCTGGTGTTGACGCTGTTGCTGGGGCCATGGGCGGCGTTGGGTTCACTTCTCATCGGCGCAGCGCTCATCCGTCTTTCGACGCTTTGGTTTCATCGTATGTTCGGCGGCATCACGGGTGATTTGCTGGGGGCGACGAACGAAGTCGCAGAGATTCTCTTTATCGTGATCGTTCCGGTGGTGCTCTTCCGATGACCGGAGGCGAATTAGTAGCGGCTTGTTTGTTAGACGCTGCGGTCGGAGACCCGCGTTGGTTTCCACACCCGGTGCGTTGGATGGGGTCTCTCGTCGATTGGTACGACCGGCGTGTCTATCAACTCCTGCTGTCTCCTGCCAAACAACGGATCGCAGGATTGCTGCTGGCCGTCGTCTTGCCATCCGGAGCCTATGCAATTGGGGTCTTGCTCATCTGGTTGGGTCATTCGATCGATTCCCTGTGGGGGAGCGCGGTTGCTGTGGTGATGGCTTGGACTACGCTTGCGGCTCGCGATCTCATCGACCATGTCTTGGCTGTACAAAGGGCGCTTCAATCCGCCTCCTTGGCGGAGGCGCGAACGGCAGTCGCTAAGATTGTTGGACGCGATACGGAGGAGATGGAGGAATCTGACATTGTCCGCGCAACGGTAGAAACGATTGCAGAAAGCACGGCTGACGGCATTATTGCACCACTGTTCTATCTGATTCTCGGTGGAGCTCCCTTGGCACTTGCGTATAAAGCAGTCAGCACGTTGGATTCGATGATCGGCCATTTGGACGACCGATACCGCTGGTTCGGTTGGGCGTCCGCACGATTGGATGATGTGGCAAATTTTCTTCCGGCTCGCATCACCGCATTCTTGCTGGTTCTGTCTGTGGGAATCGTTTCGCGATCATGGGCTGTGATGCGGCGTACCTGGAAAATCGTGCATCGTGACGGCGGACGGCATCCCAGCCTGAACAGTGGGCGCCCGGAAGCTGCGATGGCAGGCGCACTTGGGGTGCAATTAGGAGGAATCAATCGCTACGACGGGTTTGCTATTGAACGCCCATGCCTTGGCGATCCGAATCAGCCCCTGACGAGGGCTCACATCGGCAGGGCGCTCACGCTCATGATCTGGACAAGTCTTATAGGAGTTCTGTTGGGCA
>JANNIV010000405.1:0-5548 GCA_031405355.1 Nitrospira sp. | reverse complement strand
ATCCCAGGAAGAGCCCATCGGCCGCGGGCCAAGCCCAGAAAGCCTTAGAGTCTAAAAGAATACTCTCTACTGGATCGCTCTGACAAGGCATCCGGTTCATCTGGTCTATCTGGTTCATTTGGTTCATCTGGTTTGTTTCGTTCAACCAAACAAACAAGACAAACCAAATAACCTAGGTTGGTAAAACCAAAACGGGGCTGCAGCAGATGAGGACTCAGCGGATGTCGAATGTCATGGCAGTCCGCTGATTGTTACGCAGGACGTCAAGTTTCACTGTCTTCTCACTGCGAAGCTGTTGAAAGAGCGTGAGCATCGTACCTGGGTCGCGAATGTCCACGCCATTGACCTGCTGGAGGACATCTCCGTACTTCAACCCAATTCTCTCGTAAAAACTGGAGGGCGCGATATAGTCCAGGCGATACCCGTTCATCGCTCCATTCACCGAGTTGGGCACGGCCCGCGCCTGAGACAACAACTTGGGCAGATCGCCCACCGCTTGCTCAACTTCTCTCCGATCGAGCACCGCACGCACCGGACTCCCAGGCGCAGGAACTACGGCTGATCCTGCTATGGCTGGGGCAACCGGGGGCTTCTCGCTCTGCGATGCGGCGAGCTCAAGCAACTCCTGCTGATCGCCTTGACGAACAACAATTCCATCTCGACGGATTTCGCTGATCTCCCCTACATCGGGAATCTGTTCATGCAGCTTGATAAATAACTGGCGTTTGCTGGAGAGTTCTTCAACGATCGCCGAAACCCCTTCACGATCGCCGATCACCACCCCCAGCAGCTTGAGTTTCGACGCCACATTTAACGGAGCACGCGCAGGCGTTGCGCTGAACCCAGGGGCGTTTATGTTAAGGGGATCCGGCGGCAGGGGAAAGAGTCCGCTCGTCCGAATGCGCTCAACTAAGACCGGCAGGGCAGCGTTCACGTCGGTCTCTCGGGCAGAGGCAGACTGTGGCCCTATCAGACCTGCCGGAACAGACAAGGCTTCGGCAATCACCGCGTTGACGATGTGGGCCACGAGAAAAGCGCAACACATGACATACGCGAATATGATGCCCCGACGTATAGTGATAGCCTTCAAGACTTGCACGGATCCCTCGTTCCCTTCAGCGAGGTCATTCTAATGTGGAGAGAAGGCTTGGCGCAAGACCACGGGTAGCGGGTCAATTTGGCTTCAGCTATACCCCCGCACCCAATTGAAAGATGTTCAATCTTGACCACTTTTCGTTTGCTGGGAAATGCTAACGTCGCCATATGAAATCGACCCACTGCCAGACCACGGAGCCTGTAGACAACGCTTCGTGATCAAGCCATAATTTAGCCGCTTCCAAGGAAATGTAAGGAGTCGACTTGTGAAAAAAGCGTTGATCACCGGGATTACCGGACAGGATGGATCGTATCTGGCAGAGTTGCTTCTCGGGAAGGGCTATGAGGTCTACGGTATTATTCGTCGGTCGAGTTCGTTCAATACGGGGCGAATCGACCCTATTTATGAGGATCCGCACGTTCCACATCGGCGGCTTGAATTGGTATATGGCGACCTCAACGACGCGAGCTCGCTGAACCATATCATCCGAAGGATCCAGCCTGATGAAATTTACAACTTGGGCGCACAAAGTCACGTGCGCGTGAGTTTCGATATTCCCGAGTATACCGGCGAGATTACCGGGCTCGGCACGATCCGCCTCCTGGAAGCCATTCGGGAGTCAGGGCTGAAACCGAAGTTTTATCAGGCCTCGTCGAGCGAGATGTTCGGCAAAGTGCAGGACGTACCCCAGCGCGAAACGACACCGTTCTATCCCCGCAGTCCTTATGGCGCCGCTAAGGTGTATGCCTACTGGATTACGGTCAATTATCGAGAAGCCTATGGCCTCTTTGCCTGTAACGGCATTTTATTCAACCATGAATCACCCCGGCGCGGCGAGACGTTCGTCACGCGCAAGATTACGAAAGCAGCAGCACGAATCAAGCTGGGTATTCAGCAGGACCTGTTCCTGGGGAATCTCGACGCCAAGCGCGACTGGGGCTTTGCCGGCGACTACGTCGAAGCCATGTGGATGATGCTGCAGACGGAAGTTCCCGCCGATTATGTCATTGCCACCGGTGAAACGCACACTGTCCAAGAAATGCTCGAGCTTGCATTCGACCGTCTGAAACTGGATTGGAAGAAACATGTCAAGATCGACCCGAAGTATTATCGTCCCACCGAGGTAGACCTCCTCATCGGCGATGCGAGCAAAGCGAAGAAAGAACTCGGCTGGCAACCGAAAGTGCGTTTCCAGGAGTTGATTGCCATGATGGTCGATGCGGATTTTGCTGCGGAGAAAGAAAAACTGGATGGCACACGAAAGAGAGGTTGAGGCTAAGGTTGAGGTTAAGGGAGAGGGGGATGCGACGCATTGCTTCCGAGCTTGGCCTTAACATAAACCTGAGACTTCCGCTGAGGCTGAGGCTAAGGTTGAGCAGAGAGGTTGAGGAGGGAAGCGGGATTGGTGGAGGGGAGAAGAGAGGCTATGATTGAGGTTAAGGTTAAGGCTGAGTCGGGTCTTCGCTCAACCTCAGCCTCGACCTTGACCTTCTTCAGTCTCAACCTCAACCTTTTCCTTGGCCTGAGGCCAAGGAGTGTTTAGTTCCTTCGAGGATATGCCGGTTTGGCAAAAGGCAATGGAGTTGGCCCAGAAGGTTTTTTCACTGACCGAGGATCTTCCGAGAAGGGAAGATTACGGCTTAACTTCGCAGGTCAGGCGATCTGCCCTCTCAGTTTCCGGGAATCTTGCCGAAGGATTTGGTCGTCAACATACAAAGGACAAACTGAATTTCTATTACGCTTCTCGCGGATCACTAGCTGAAACGAAGAGCCACCTCATCTATGGACAGAAGGTAGGGTATTTCATCCAGAGTGAATGCCTTCTCGCAATGAAGCTGACCGACGAAATCTGGAAAGAGATCAACGCATTGATTCGTTCGCTTCGCAGGACTACTCAACCTTAACCTCAACCTTGGCCTTCATATGTCTTCCTTCTGGTCTAACACACGCGTCGTCGTCACGGGGGGAGCCGGCTTTCTCGGTTCGTTTGTCGTCGAACAGCTCCGGGCGAAAGGCTGCCGAGACATCTTCGTCCCGCGCAGCAAAGACTACGATCTCGTGCAGATGGAAGCGGTGCAGCAACTGTACCGCGATCACACACCGGATCTGGTCATCCATCTGGCGGCACGGGTCGGAGGGATCGGCGCGAACCAGGCCAATCCAGGAAAGTTTTTCTACGATAATCTGATGATGGGGACTCAGCTCATCGAAGCCGGGCGCCAACGGGGACTGAAGAAGTTCTTGGCGTTGGGCACCATTTGCGCCTACCCCAAATTTGCCCCGATTCCATTTCAAGAAGACGACATCTGGAATGGCTACCCCGAAGAGACGAACGCGCCTTACGGCCTGGCCAAGAAGATGATGCTGGTGCAGTCGCAGGCCTATCGGGCACAGTATGGTTTCAATTCCATCGTGTTATTCCCGGTCAATCTCTACGGTCCTCGCGATAACTTCGACCTGGAAACGTCTCACGTCATCCCCGCCCTCATTCGCAAATGCGTGACGGCACGAGAAGCAGGCCAGGACTCACTCACACTGTGGGGAGATGGATCGCCGACACGAGAATTTTTGTATGTGGAGGACGCCGCAGAAGGCATCCTGCTCGCAGCTGAACACTATGAAGGCAGTCTACCCGTGAACCTGGGGACAGGGGAGGAAGTCACGATTCGCGATCTTGCCACGATGATTGCCAAGGAAGCCGATTTTACAGGACAGATCGCCTGGGATACCACCAAGCCCAACGGGCAGCCTCGACGGTGTTTGGATGTCAGCCGGGCCAAGCAACTCTTTGGTTTTCAAGCAAAACACGCACTCCCGGAAGGACTCAAGAAGACCATGCAGTGGTTCGCTGCCAACCGCGACAATCTTCGACAGATCACTTTCTGACCGCACTTATCAGTCCTCGTCGTTCGTGAAGTGGTAAAGGAGGGGGGAATTATCTACCTTCAGATTGCCGGTTTCTGGAAACTTAGAGCATTGGATCTGAAATGTGTCAAGCATGATCGAACAGCGAGCGACGAGGAGCGCCGCAGCCGCGTATTGGTGGTTGGAGCAGGAACCGTCACGAACAATGCAGGTTAGGCAGCTTGGAGGGGGGCAAGTTCTTCCGGAGAAATTGCGGCAAGACCGAGCTTAGTCAGAACCACATTGATTTGGCTGACCGTCACCGAGGTAGGTGTAATAATCTCTAAACCAATAGGTTCTCCGCTCACTGAAAAATCCACCAAAACGCCGGGAAGAGCTTCCTCGGTTCGGGCACTCTTAGCTCCAACCGATCGAGGGAGGTAGAGATAGGCGGCAAGTGGTTTGCCTTTGCGGAACGTCACTTCAAGATAGCGGTCTTTCATACGTTATCCTCTCACAGGGTACGCGGTAACGATAACGAGAAGATGCGCGATCGAATCTGGTTCAACGACCACCGCCCATTCAGCGCCGCGATGTCGCGTGCTAATCATCCATCGTCCCGCTTCAACACTTGGCCGATAGGATTCGGCTCTCTCCAGCATCGCTCGTAAGTCGAGTTCGGTAAAGTCTCGGTCCTCCATGCGCTTTTCAAGATGAGACGTGAACTCAAGCTCCCATTCCCACCAATCAGGCCAATCCTTCACAGTGGAGCCTATTTTCGTCCACCTTCTACCGCAAGTCAACTTGCCCGAATCAAACGTGTCGTGCTCCGGAAGGCGGCTTGACGATTGAGGTGAGAGGCCTGAGGCCGAATTAGAAATTAGCTGTCGGCCTCAAGCCTCTAACTTCCAACCTCCAACGTTCTTCCTCCCCCCTCCAACCTCCAACTTTCCTGGATCAATTATGAACGATTTTGCCGAACCACAGGGCTCAAAGACATTGAAACGTAACGAGTTCGAAAACCACCTTAAATGGTCTAAGACTTGCGAACTTTAGGGAATCGGCTGTTATCTCCACAGGAAACCTGATCATGAACGAGACCAACCCAACATCCCTGATGAAAGAGAGTCATCCAGCCTCACCACGGGTTATGGAGAGTGAAGTTCGTATCTTGATCCCGGAAATGCCTCTACGGGCGATCGAGTCTACCGCATCGACAGAGGTGGACGGACACGAAGCATACGAACAAGGATCGGCGCTCAAGAATGTAGGCCTGTTCAGACAGGCAGTAGAACATTTTCAGAAAGCGACACAAGACCCCGCATATGCGCTCAAGGGCTTGGCACAAATGGGCCTTTGCCTCAAGCAGAGCGGAAAACAGGACGAGGCCGTTGCGGCCTTTCGTCGAGCCCTGCAAATACCCACGACATCACTCAAAGAGCAAGTGCAAATCCTTTACCTGTTAGGCCGGACATTAGAGACGCTCGGACGCATTCCTGAAGCGTTGGAGGCCTATCGATGGCTGCGGCGTGAAGCACCGCAATATCGAGATGTCGCCACGCGAATCGACTCGTTGAGCACCAGACGAATACACCCCGCCAATCGCTA